>SEEV01000491.1 GCA_004211695.1 Rhodococcus sp. (in: high G+C Gram-positive bacteria) | reverse complement strand
CCTGTGACTCCAGCTGACCTTGCCGAACTGCTCCGCGGAACCGCCGCGAAAGTGCTCGCCGAACGCGGACTCGACGTGTCCGTGCTTCCCGAAACTCTCACGGTCGAGCGTCCGCGCAACCCTGAGCACGGCGATTACGCCACCAACGTCGCGATGCAGGTGGCCAAGAAGGTCGGTACCAACCCGCGTGAGCTGGCAACCTGGCTTGCCGAGGCCCTGACCGCGGCCGAGGGCATCGACTCCGCCGACATCGCGGGCCCCGGCTTCCTCAACATCCGCCTGGCAGCAGACGCGCAGGGCGCGATCGTCGCGAAGATCCTCGGAGAGGGCGCGGCCTTCGGGTCCGGCCACACGCTCGACGGCAAGAAGATCAACCTCGAGTTCGTTTCCGCCAACCCGACCGGCCCCATCCACCTCGGTGGAACGCGCTGGGCGGCCGTGGGCGATGCGCTCGGCCGGATCCTGTCCACCCAGGGCGCGGCGGTCACCCGCGAGTACTACTTCAACGACCACGGCGCGCAGATCGACCGGTTCTCCCGCTCCCTGATCGCGGCCGCCAAGGGCGAGCCCGCCCCCGAGGACGGATACGCGGGCGCGTACATCGCCGACATCGCCGCCCAGGTGCAGGTCCAGCGCCCCGACGCGCTGGACCTGCCCGCGGACGAGCAGCAGGAAGTGTTCCGGTCCATCGGCGTGGAGCTGATGTTCGACCACATCAAGCGGACGCTGCACGAGTTCGGCGTCGACTTCGACGTCTACTTCCACGAGAACTCGCTGTTCGAGTCCGGCGCGGTGGAGAAGGCCGTCGAGACGCTGAAGGACTCCGGCAACCTGTTCCCGGAAGACGGCGCCTGGTGGCTCAAGAGCACCGATTTCGGCGACGACAAGGATCGTGTCGTCATCAAGAGCGACGGCAACGCGGCGTACATCGCCGGTGACATCGCCTACTTCCAGGACAAGCGCTCCCGCGGCTTCGACCTGTGCATCTACATGCTCGGTGCCGACCACCACGGATACATCGGCCGGCTCAAGGCCGCCGCGGCGGCATTCGGCGACGACCCCGACACCGTCGAGGTGCTGATCGGCCAGATGGTGAACCTGGTCCGCGACGGTGTGGCCGTGAAGATGAGCAAGCGGGCCGGAACGGTCATCACCCTCGACGACCTGGTCGAGGCGATCGGCGTCGACGCGTCGCGGTACGCGATGATCCGGTCGTCGGTGGATTCGAGCATCGACATCGACCTCGAACTGTGGACGAGCACCGGCAACGAGAACCCGGTGTACTACGTGCAGTACGCGCACGCCCGGCTGTCGGCCATCGCTCGCAACGCCGCCGACCTCGGCATCGCCGTCGCGGATCCCGATTTCGCGCTGCTGGTCTCGGAGCAGGAGGGCGATCTGATCCGCACCCTCGGCGAGTACCCACGCGTCGTCACCAGTGCCGCGAATCTGCGTGAGCCGCACCGCATTGCGCGGTATCTGGAGGAGCTGGCCGGTGCCTACCACCGGTTCTACGGCGCCTGCCGGATCCTGCCCCAGGGCGACGAAGAGTCCGGCCCGCTGCACGTCGCGCGATTGGCGCTGTGCGACGCGTCCCGTCAGGTTCTGGCCAACGGTCTCGCACTGCTCGGCGTCAGCGCACCGGAGCAGATGTGAACGCGCACCCCGCAGGTCCCAAGCATGCCGAGCAGGTGCACGCGCCCGGTCTGCCCGAACGTCCCTCCGACGCGGCCGCTTTCGCCGCACTGTCGCCCGACGTGTGGCCCCGCAACGCGCAGCGGGCCGCCGACGGAGTCGTGAGTCTGGCGGGTATCCCGGTCACCGAACTCGCCGAGAAGTACGGCACCCCACTGTTCGTCGTCGACGAGGACGATTTCCGGTCCCGCTGCCGCGACATGGCCCGTGCATTCGGGCCGACGGCCAAGGTGCACTACGCCTCCAAGGCCTTCCTGTGCGGCGAGATCGCCCGCTGGGTCGCCGACGAGGGCCTGTCGCTGGACGTCGCGTCCGGCGGTGAACTGGCGGTCGCTCTGCACGCCGGTTTCCCCGCGGAACGAATTGCCATGCACGGCAACAACAAATCGGTGCCCGAGCTGAGCGCCGCCGTCTCGGCCGGGGTCGGGCACGTCGTGCTCGACTCCGCGATGGAGATCGACCGCCTCGACAAGGTGGCCGCCGAAGCCGGTGTGGTCCAGGACGTCCTGATCCGCGTGACCGTCGGAGTCGAGGCGCACACCCACGAATTCATCTCCACCGCCCACGAGGATCAGAAGTTCGGGTTCTCGCTGGCGGGCGGAAAGGCCATCGACGCGGTCCGGCGGGTGTTCGCCGCCGACAACCTGCGACTCGTAGGTCTGCACAGCCACATCGGCTCGCAGATCTTCGACGTCGACGGCTTCGAGTTGGCCGCGCACCGCGTGATCGGGCTCCTCCGGGACGTCGTCGCGGAGTTCGGTGTGGAGAAGACCGCGCAGATCTCGATCATCGACCTCGGCGGCGGGATGGGGATCTCCTACGTCCCCACCGACGACCCGCCGCCCGTCGATCAGCTCGCCGCCAAACTCGGCGACATCGTGCGCAACGAGTCGGCACTCGCCGGTCTGCCCGAGCCGACGCTCGCCGTCGAACCCGGACGCGCGATCGCCGGACCCGGAACGGTGACGCTGTACGAGGTCGGCACCATCAAGGACGTCACCGTCGGCAGCAACCTCACCCGTCGGTACGTCAGCGTCGACGGCGGAATGAGCGACAACATCCGCACCGCGCTGTACCAGGCGGAGTACGAGGCGAAGCTGGTCTCGCGGGTCAGCGAAGCCGAGCCCGTGGTGTCCCGCGTCGTCGGCAAGCACTGCGAGTCGGGTGACGTCGTGATCCGGGACACCTGGATGCCCGAGGACATCGACGCCGGCGATTTGCTTGCCGTCGCGGCCACCGGTGCATACTGCTATTCGATGTCGAGCAGGTACAACCTGCTCGCCCGCCCTGCCGTGGTGGCCGTGCGCGACGGACAGTCGCGTGTGATCCTCCGGAGGGAAACCGTGGAAGACCTGCTGAGCTTGGAGGTACAAGAGTGACGAGCGAATCGGCTCATCGCGCTATCGGTGTGGCCGTCCTCGGCCTCGGCAACGTCGGGAGCGAGGTCGTCCGCATCCTGCGGGAGCACAGCGAAGACCTCGAGGCTCGCGTCGGTGCCCCGCTGGAACTGCGGGGTGTGGCCGTCCGCCGCCCCGGCAAGGACCGCGGAATTTCCGAGGAGTTGCAGACCACCGACGCGGAGTCGCTCGTGGCCCGCGACGACGTCGACCTCGTCGTCGAGGTGATCGGCGGCATGGACCTGCCGCGCAAGCTGATCCTCTCGGCGCTCAATTCCGGCAAGTCCGTGGTCACCGCCAACAAGGCGCTGCTCGCCGATCACACCGGTGAACTGGCCGAGGCCGCGGAACTGCACAACGTGGACCTCTACTTCGAGGCTGCAGTGGCCGGTGCGATCCCCGTGATCCGTCCGCTCATCCAGTCGCTCGCCGGTGACCGGGTGAACAAGGTCGCCGGAATCGTGAACGGAACCACCAACTTCATCCTGTCGGCGATGGACGAGACCGGCGCGGACTACGCCGCGACCCTCGCCGAGGCCGGACGGCTCGGTTATGCCGAAGCCGATCCGACCGCCGACGTGGAGGGCTACGACGCCGCGGCCAAGGCGGCCATCCTCGCGTCGATCGCCTTCCACACCCGGGTGACCGCCGCGGACGTGTACCGCGAGGGCATCTCCACGATCACCGCGGCCGACCTGACGTCGGCGCGCGCACTCGGCTGCACGATCAAGCTGCTGTCCATCTGCGAGCGGATCACCACCCCCGAAGGCAAGGAGCGGATCTCGGCCCGGGTCTACCCGGCTCTCGTGCCGCTGGAGCACCCGCTGGCGTCGGTCAACGGCGCGTTCAACGCCGTCGTCGTCGAGGCCGAGAACGCCGGGCGACTCATGTTCTACGGCCAGGGCGCGGGTGGCGCCCCCACCGCGTCCGCCGTGATGGGCGACCTGGTGATGGCCGCGCGGAACAAGGTGAACGGTGGCCGCGGACCCCGCGAGTCCAAGTACGCCAAGCTGAAGATCGCGCCGATCGGCGACATCCCCACGCGCTACTACGTCAACATGCAGGTGGCGGACAAGGCCGGGGTGCTGTCCGCGGTGGCTGCCGAGTTCTCGCAGCACGGCGTCAGCATCTCGACCGTGCGGCAGGAAGGCGCCGGCGACGGTGCCCGCCTCGTCGTCGTGACCCACGTCGCGACGGATTCTGCTCTGTCGGAAACCGTTGAGGCACTGAGCAAACTCGAATTCGTCACCGC
>SEEV01000490.1 GCA_004211695.1 Rhodococcus sp. (in: high G+C Gram-positive bacteria) | reverse complement strand
GTCACCGCGACACTGTGGTCGGCGGGCGACACGACGACGACATTGGCGAACTCGTCGGTGTACCTGGAGGCGGTCGGGCACACGGTGATCGCGTGGATGTGGCTCGAGCAGCTCACCGCTGCCGACGGCAAGGACGGCGACTTCTACGACGGCAAGCGCCACGCAGCCCGCTACTTCTACCGCCATGAGCTGCCCAAGGTCGCACCGCAACTCGATCTGCTGGCAAGCCTGGACCGGACCACCCTCGACATGAACCCCAGCTGGTTCTGACCCAGGAGGCATTACACATGAGTGTGCTCGACAAATTCCGTCTCGACGGCCGCGTCGCCATCGTCACCGGCGGGTCGTCCGGCCTCGGCGTCGCCCAGACTCTTGCGGTCGACGGCCGCGTCACCATCACCTGATCGTTCCGCCCGACCCCGTTACCACCCCGCCGATCTCTTCACTCATTCGAGAGCAGGTACCCATGCCCACCACGATCGACGTCGTCGACGACCTCCACCGCCTTCTCGGACAGCAACTCGCGAACAGCGACTGGTTCGACATCACCCAAGACCGGGTGAATACATTCGCCGACGCCACCGAGGACCACCAATGGATCCACGTGGACGTCGCACGCGCCAACACCGAAAGCCCCTTCGGCGGGCCCATCGCCCACGGCTACCTCACGCTGTCATTGCTTTCCGCCATGGTCCTTCAAGTTCTCACCGTCCGGCAGGCCTCGATGGCCGTGAACTACGGCCTGAACAAGGTCCGATTCCCCGCACCAGTTCCCGTCGGATCCAAGGTCCGACTTACCGCCGAAGTGGCCTCGGTCGAAGACATCGCCGGCGGTGTCCAGATCGCGCTTCGAGCAACAGTGCACTGCACCGCGGTCGACAAGCCGGTCTGCGTCGCCGAACCGGTCTACCGCTTCTACCGATGACCGCTCGAACCGGGCGTTGGCTCATCGACGGACTGATCAATGATCAGTGCACCAGCAAGACCGGACGCTGTCAGCCAGGATCAAGTCCTTCGGTGGAACGTCCCGGTTGCCACACGCGCCTGCATTCTCTGGAGGACAGCGCTGGCCACGCCAGAACGATCCCAATTCCGAGTCGTCCGGTTCACACCGCACCACGCCGAACGGCATCACCAGAGAATTTCGAGGGAAGGCCGCATACGTCACCGACAAGCAGAGAAAGCCGAAATCGTATCCGCTCTCTCGCGGAGCCGCTTCGTAACCGAAGCCTCTAATGGGCGCATGATCGGGCCCTGAACAGCGAACAACCCCTAGGGCTTGGCGGTGTCGGGGTCGTCCGTTCATGCAATTTCATTCAGCTTCCCGGCTGCCTGACCACCACTACTTGAAAGGAAGAGGCGGCGACAAGTGCGTGGGTCGGCGAGAACGAGATCGACCGGCCCAGCGGCGCTATCCTGGCCTCGACCAGCAATGGACACTCCGACTCCATTGCCTGCATCACCGGCGGACTCATCGGCTCCGCCCACCCCGAGATTGGTTACTGGGCCACGCGGGCCTGACACCCACTTCGAGCCCTTCTACGCCGCGGAGATTGCAGCCGCGCGCGAACCACCTTCCGACCTACGTAACAACCGACTGACGAGCATCCGAAGCGCCCGGCTCCGTTCCGCGGAGCGATCGCAACACCCGCCCCATAGGAACACCAGTCTATCGCGCTACGCCCCGGCGTTGCGACGACAATGACGCTGTAGGTGCGTTTGGCACTGGAGGTGAATTGCCCACGGCCCTCAGCCCCTCGCTGACCAGAGCGGTCAGGTCTCTGCGCTCTGCGACTGTGCCATGGTCGTCAGCGAACCGGTCAGCGACGGCAGACCGAGGTATGGCTCCCGGGCGCTGATGCGACCGCCGGATCGCTCACGCGGTTGTTCGCTCGAGAGCGAACTCCTTCCACGGCCGGGCGGGCGGCCGAGCGGCCCGTAAGGGGTGGTGTCTCAGTAGATCTGGAGGGTGAATTCCCGTCGAGCCAATTCGCGGTCGGCACACTCGTCGGAGCAGTAGTGGTCGGCGGTTATCGGGATGGTGAACAGGTCACGTCCGCAGTAGTTGCAGAATAGTCTTCGCGCGGCGCGCCTGGCCTGTAGCACGGCTATCGCGCGAATGAAATGGCGACGAAGTAGAGGACCCGCTGTGCTGCGCATTTCAGTCGTTCTCCGTCTGGGGTTGGTAGCCACCTCACCGCCCTCCTCCGCTTTGTCTCAGCGCAGGAGTCCAACGATGTCCGGAAACCGTGCCGTCAACGTGTGATTTTGCACGGACCAGGACGCGCATGTGGCTAGAACTTGCATTTCACTGTAGCGGATCCTGTCCACCGGAGATGGCGCGTATCCCATTCGACCGCAGCGTATTCGGAGTGGAATCTCCAAGCGGCTCTCAGAGAATCGTAGAAGTGCATCGACGTTCCCGGAGAGTGTGTGGTCGTTGACGGCATGTCTCGCGATAGTGGCGCCGTTATGACAGGGCACCGTTCTGTACATACTTGTTGGTACACCCGCCGCATGAGTTCTCGCGAACGATTAACAGACGCGATGGCCGAGCTGTTTTGGGAGCGTGGCTATGCGGCGACGAGTCCGAGAAATGTGCTCGTACGGACCGAGGTGGGCCAGGGCAGTATGTACCACCACTTCACCGGGAAACATGATCTGGCCTTGCAGACATTGACGTCGGTGACTGCAGAGGTGGCGGCGGAGTCCGAGTTGCTCGACGGCGCCGGCGCTCCCCTGGAGCGCATGATGCGGTATCTGACCCGTCCTAGAGAGGGCATACGCGGATGCCGGGCGGGGCGGATGACTCAGGACCCACAGTTGGTCGAGGACGCGGAGTTGATTGCGGTCGTCGCGGGCGCCTTCGATACGATCATCGATCGCTGGCGGCGTGTGATCGTCGAGGCCGTCGCGGACGGCGAGCTATCCGAGACCGTCGTGCCGTATGATCTTGCCTACGCATTGGTCGCGGTCATCCAGGGCGGTTATGTACTCGCGCGCGCTCGGGGTGCCCAGGAGCGGACGCCGCGATTCGCGGCGTGCTCGCCCTGCTCGACGCCACTCGCGACGCCGCGTAGAAGAATTACGCACCCCACGAAGTAGAACAATGTAGAGGAGTCCGTTCATGACCGTTCGCATCGGCATTACTAGGATTCCAAGTTAGCGTCTATTCGAACGCGAATGGCCCTGCTCGCCTGCGGTTGTAGACTCGGACCCCATCCTTATCCCACGCGGCGCAGCACTCAGAACACCAGCACGATCATCTCCCGCACACTCCACGTCTTCCGAAAACGACACGCAGGCGTGGAGCCGGATTGCGTTGGCCAATCAAGAGCTCGGTGTGGTGGGATAGCGAATAAGTTTGTTTCAGGGATGTCCCCGAGTCGAAAGCGACAGGGCAAACTTCCTCATAGGCTCCGTGCACTCCTCACGTACTCGCTCGGTGCCGCGGGCGTTGGATCGAGTTGGTCCAACCGCCACGGCACGCTCGCAGGTGGAATTCGGTCGCTGAATACGGATCCGCCTACGATTGAGCACTTTGGCGGTCTCTGTGCCTACCTTCAGCAACTGCCGATAGCATAAAATCATCGAGAACATAGCAGGACACCTCGGTCAAACGTTCGTCACGAATGGTTTCGTCTTGGTGAACGCCAAGAGGTAATGTCGCCTTCAATTCGAAATCTGCCCGGACGATTCGGTACACGGCCGTGTAAAAGTGGCGTCACAGCGAAGGAACCGAGTACCCCAAGGTCGGGGTCACATATACTGCCGCCCGCTCCCTCGATGGGATTACCCCGGCCCTACCCCTGGGACGAAATCGCCTGTTCAGAGGTAGGGCGGGTAACCGTCAGCGGTGACCCTTGCCGGGCCGGTCGCGCTTCTCACGGATACGAACCGACACCCGCACAGGGCTACCGTCGAAGCCGAACTCCTCCCGCAGACGCCGCTCGACGAACCGGCGGTAGCCGGCCTCGAGGAAGCCTGTGGTGAAGAGAACGAACGTCGGCGGACGCGTCCTCGCCTGCGTCGCGAACATGATCCTCGGCAGTCGACCACCACGCATCGGAGGCGGCGTCGCAGCGACGACCTCCTTCAACCAGTTGTTGAGCCTACCGGTCGGGATGCGCTTGTCCCACGACTCCAACGCCGTTTCCAACGCCGGAACGAGCTTCTGAACGGCCCTACCGGTGTGCGCGGAGATATTGACGCGCTGCGCCCACGGCACCCGAGCGAGATCGCGGTCGATCTCCTTCTCCAGCTGCAGACGACGATCCTCGTCGACCAGATCCCACTTGTTGAAGGCCAACACCAAAGCGCGGCCGGCGTCGGCGACCATGCTGAGCACGCGCAGATCCTGCTCCGAGATGACCTGTGAGG
>SEEV01000101.1 GCA_004211695.1 Rhodococcus sp. (in: high G+C Gram-positive bacteria) | reverse complement strand
GGGTTGGAGGAGGAACTCGTCGACGTGACGGTTCCGCAGGCACGTCCTGCCGCGGAACTCGTCGGCGACT
This sequence comes from Rhodococcus sp. (in: high G+C Gram-positive bacteria), assembly GCA_004211695.1. Lineage (GTDB taxonomy): Bacteria > Actinomycetota > Actinomycetes > Mycobacteriales > Mycobacteriaceae > Rhodococcus_F. The sequence continues at coordinate 27,774 of SEEV01000101.1, read as the reverse complement.
TCGTGAATTCGCTGCGCCCGCAGCTCGAGGAGACCGGCGACTGGGACACAGTGGCGGAGCTGTCCGCCGAGGCCACCGCCCACGGCAGCTCCGCCGCACGGCAACGTCAGGCGCTCGGTCGCCGCGGCCGGCTCACCGACGTGGTGGATCTGCTGCTCGCGGAGACGGCGGGCCGCTCCGAGCACCTCCCGGAGGTGGAGGCTCCGCCGGCGCCGCGCGAGCTCGGCCCGAGGTCGACCGGTGCTGGACGAACCCGGCGATATTGGAGCGCGAGGTTCTGGGACCGCGGTGACACCGCCGACATGACGTGGACGGAGTCGACGAAGCTCGACGAGAAAAAGCTGATCGAGTGGCGCCGGGACCTGCATGCGCACCCGGAACTGTCGTTCGAGGAACGCAGGACCACCGGCGTCGTGCGCGCTCACCTCGTCGGTCTCGGGCTTGACCCCGTCCTGATGCCCGGCGGGACCGGCCTGTGGTGCGACCTCGGCCCGGACGCGGGTGAGTGCATTGCGCTGCGCGCCGACCTCGACGCGCTCCCGATCGCCGAGACGACGGGTCTGCCGTTCGAGTCGAGGGTGCCGGGGGTGTCACACGCGTGCGGTCACGACGCCCACACCACCATGTTGATGGGTGCGGCATCCGTCCTCGTGAAATACCCGCCGCCGTCCCGGGTACGCCTCATCTTCCAGCCCGGGGAGGAGACCACCCCCGGTGGTTCGGTCGACACGATCGCCGCGGGCGCACTCGACGGGGTGTCGAAAATCTTTGCACTGCACTGCGACCCGAATCTCGAGGTCGGCAAACTGGCCACCAGGACCGGGCCGATCACGTCGTCCAACGACTCCGTCACCGTGCGGTTGTGGTCGGCGGGCGGGCACACCGCCCGACCCCACCTGACCGGCGATCTGATCCACGCGGCGGCCGTCCTGGTGACGGGACTCGCGTCCGTCCTCGACCGCCGGATCGACGCCCGCACCGCGACCGTCCTGACCTGGGGCAAGGTGGCCGCCGGGCAGGTCGCGAATTCCGTGCCCGAGTCGGGTGAACTGGTGGGCACCCTGCGCAGCGCCTCCCACGAGACGTGGGCTTCGCTCGAACCGCTGGTCACGGACACGATCTGTCACCTGCTCGCACCGTACGACGTGCGGTACGAACTCTCCTACCTGCAGGGCGTCCCGCCCGTCGTCAACGATCCCGACTGCACCGCCGACCTACGGGAGGCGATCGAATCGGTAGTCGGCTTCGACCACCTGGCCGAGGCGCACCAGTCCAGCGGAGGCGAGGATTTCGCGTGGTACCTCGAGAAGGTTCCGGGCGCCATGGCCAGACTCGGCGTGTGGGACGGGACCGGCACCCGGCAGGAGCTGCACCAGCCGGGTTTCGACCTCGACGAACGCGCCATGATTCACGGGGTCCGGACCCTCGTCGCGCTGACCCGGCTCGAAGACCAGTCGCGCTGAGGCGTCAGGCCGGGTTGGTGGCGGCCTCCGCCGGTTGCGGCACGAGCGCGCCGACCGCGTAGGGGCGGCCGAGGACGGTGCCCCAGGTGAGGGCGCCGGAAAAGGTGGGGTCTTCGACGAACAGGGCGCGACCGACCCGGGCGACCGGCAGCGACTGATGGACCGGACGTAGCACGAGCGGCGTCCCCCAACTCCGCGACCGCGGCCGTCTTGTCCTCGAATTCGGGGTGGGCGGCACGCTGCTCCGCCACCAGGGCGTCGACGTCCCCGAAAAGTTGGTTCGGGTAGTCGCCGTACCAGTCAACTGACGCCGACCGGCTGACGACCGAACGCGAGGAGCGTGTCCTGGTCGGAATAGCCGACGGAGTCGGCGTCGGTGCCCGAGGAACACGCTGCGGCGAACACGGGCATGCCGACCCCGGCACTCACGGTCAGGAACTTGCGACGGTCGAGCGTTCGCATCCACCTACCTCCCTGTAGGTGAGGCTAACCTACAGGGAGCGGTCCGGGCTGTGCATTTGTGGTGGAAATGGGGGAGTCGGCTCGGGAATCGGAGGCGATGGGGGCGGCGTCGGCGGAGGTCCCGGCGGCCCTGGTTGCGGCCCGGGCTCGGGAGGTGCGGGTTCGGGGCCCGGCTCGGGTGGAAACGGGTGTGGCGGCGTCGGCGTCGGCGGCACAGGTGGAGTACGACGCACCACGGGTTACCGTCGACGACGAACTCGCCGCGGACTCGCTCGAAGAATTGAAGACACGGAGGAACGACTCGCAGTCGTCCGTCGTCGACGTCGAGGAGACCGACACGGCCGAGTCCTTCGAACTGCCCGGCGCCGACCTGTCCGGTGAGGAACTGACGGTCCGCGTCATTCCGAAGCGGGCCGATGAATTCACTTGCAGCAGTTGCTTCCTGGTCCATCATCGGTCGCGCCTCGCGTCCGAAGAGGGCGGACAGCTGATCTGCCGCGACTGCGCATAGGAGGTCCGTGTGGCCGACGTCAGTAGAACGTTCACCGTCGCCGCACCGCTCGAGAAAGTCGTCGCATACCTGCGGGACTTCGCGAACACCACGGCCTGGGACCCCGGGACCGTGAAGTGCGAGCAGACCACCCCCGGTCCGGTGGCGGTGGGCACGCAATGGCACAACGTGTCGTCGTTCTTCGGGCGGACCACCGACCTCACCTACCGGATGACCCGCGACGACCCCGATCACGTCGTCTTCGAGGGTCGCAACACGACCGCCGCCACGTCGGACGACCTGGCGTTCGAGAGCGTGGGCGACCACTCGACGTCGATCACCTACCGCGCACACCTCGAATTCACCGGCCTGGCGCGATTCGCCGACCCCGTCGCCCGCCTGGCCTTCGAGGTGCTGGCCGCCAAGACCGTCAAGCAGATGACCGGGGTTCTCGAAGCACGGTAGGCGCGCACAGCTTCCACGAGCGCCCTCACTCTCGACGAATGAGGGCGCTTCGTCATGTGCGGATCAGGGAATGATCCGGTCTTCGTGATCCGAGAAGATGCGTCGCACACTGTATTTGCGGGTGACAGGGTCGAAACTGCGGGTGGGGATCCAGAAGATGAAGTACATCGTCCGCACCAGCCACACGCCGATCCACGAGACGCGCGCCTGCTTCGTCAGCCCGTGGGCGCGCAGCGTGCGGGGGAGCGATGCGGTGTACTCGAAGTACGACTTGCGAGACGACAGCATCCGCCGACCGGACACCTGCACCTTCATGCCGGGCAGCATTGCGATCTTGATCCCCGCACCATGGAGCGAAAGCGAGATGTCGGAGTCTTCCCAGATGCCCCGGCCCTCGTGGAGCGCGGGCAGGATGGTTTCCCATGCGGTCTTGCGCACCGCCATGTTCGCCCCGTACACGCCGCGAGCTTCTTGGATGCCGGCGTCCTTCTTCGTGTCGGATGCCACGCGCACCATGAATCGCTGGACACCCTGCAGGGGCATGTCGTACTGCTCGAACGGGCCGAGTGCGGCCCCGAACTCCGGGTCGGCGGTGGCGAAGAATTCGCGGATCGACTGCGCCCAGCCCGGCTGCACGATGGTGTCGGCGTCGATGCGGGCGACGATCGGCGTCTTCGCTGCCGCGATGCCGGCATTGCGAGCGGGGATCAGGCCGGGGTGTTCTTCAGTGATGACGCGCACCTTCCCGGCGGTGTCGTGCGCCCGGGCAACGGCGACGGTCTCGTCGGTGCAGTTGTTGTCGACGACGATGATCTCGTCGATTTGATCGCTCTGAGCGAGGAGCGCATCGAGCGCTCGACCGATGGTGGTCTCTTCGTTGTAAGCCGGAATGACCACCGTCAGCGTGGGCGCCGTTTCCGGTGTGTCCGGCTGCTGCTGCCCGGGGGTGGGGGGATGCGTCATCGCGCATGATCCTTCGGTGGAGGGGAGTCGGGAACTGTGAGTTCCCTGAGAATCTTGACATACTTTCTGGTTTGTTACAGTGCGGGGGCACTGAACCGACAGAGACGACGTCCGAGGCGTGATGCAGCATTGGCAACGAACCGGTGGTGATATTTCGGTCCGGAGCAGGTGGAGTCCGCGACGATGTCGATCAACCGAATGAACTTACTTGCGAGTAGTTTACGAAGCCTTCCGCTGTTGTTCGCGTGGATTCCCGCCGGTGCGACCCTGCCGGAGCGGGACGCCCCGTAATCGATAGGCTACCGCCGAAACTGATCGATCTTTCAATCACTTTCTTCCGCGGCGGATCGGCGAACGTCTCGCGGGGGACCCCACCGTTGGCAGCACTGTTCGTCCCGTGCTATCGCTCGACGGGCGAAAGCCCCGAACAGAACGAATGTCGTCTACGCAGAAGGAGCGCGAAGAAGTGAAGTTGGAACCACGCGATGCCGCGTGGGTGTACCTCGAGCAGGCGAACACCCCGTTGCTCAGCATCGCGATGTACGTCTTCGACACGTCGACGGATCCGCGAGGTTCGATGACCCCGGACGAGGTCAGGGCGTTCGTAGCAGAGCGGGTGCAGACGGTGGACGTGTTCACTCGTCGGCTGCAGCGTGTGCCCTTCGATCTCGACCACCCGAGCTGGGTGGAGGACCACGACTTCGACGTCGACAACCACCTCGCTGTCACCGATGCGCGCGGCGGAGGGTGGCGCGAGTTCCGCCGCATCGCCTCGGAGTTCGTCGGCAGCGGGTTGGACCTGCAGCGTCCCCCCTGGGAGATGCGGGTCGTCACAGGGTTGGCGGACATCGACGGTGTCGCGGACGCGTCGGCGGTGCTGCTGAAGTTCCACCACTCGGTGGGCGATGGCACGGTCACGCTGGAGATGACCCGGCGGCTCTTCGCCGCCGAGGTGGACCCGCGACTGATCTCGGTGCCGCAGACGCCCCCTGGGCCGAGATCGGTCAGGCAGGCGCTACCGACCGTTTCCCGGCAGCTGCGGGCTTTCGTGCGCGGCATCCGGCACGTCTCGGCCGCGGGCAAGGAAGTGAAGGCCGCGGTCGACAGCGGCGACGTGCGGGTGCCGCCGCGGACGCGACCGGCCACTCGATTCAACAGGACCGTCGGCCCGGCGCGAGTGTTCGACGCCGCGTCCTTCCTGCTCGACGACGTCCGCGAAATCAGGGCCGCCGCCGGAGACGTGACCGTCAATGACGTGGCACTGACGGTGGTGGCCGGCGCCCTCCGCGACTACCTGCGGGAAGTCGGCGAGGAACCCGCGGAGTCGCTGGGCGCCAAGGTCCCCATGTCGATCCGGTCGCTCGGACAGCTGGAGTCGGCGAACCAGCTCACCGTGTTGCAGGTCGACCTCCGCACCGACATCGCCGACCCGCTCGCGCGTCTCCGTGCGATCCACGACTCCGCAGCAGCGGAGCGGGACCGCAAACAGCGCTCGGAGGTGCTGCGTTCCGAGTCGCTCGTCGACGTGACCCCGGGTTTCGTCGTGCGGCCCATCAGCTGGATCGCAGCCCGGCTGCCGACCCCGTCGGAGACGGTTCCGTATTTCAACGTCGGAACGACCAACGTCGCGCGCGGTGGCGAAGACCTGTGGTTGCGGGACGCGCACGCGGTCTCGACCTACGGCGCCGCGGCACTGTCGGAGCGGCAGGGCTTGACGCACGCGGTCCATTCACTTGGGAACACCCTCACCATCTCGGTGCTGACGGATCCGGACATGATGGCCGACCCCGACCACTACGTCGCCCTCCTACGGGCGCAGTTCGACTCTCTGGCGGCGGCGCTGGGGGCGTCGACCTCGACCGTGTGAAACCCGAGTGCCGGCGCCCCGCATGATGCGGGGCGCCGCTGCGCGTCGGGGCCGATCAGCTGAGGTGATGCACCTCCTGCAATCCGTAGACCGGCGTCGGGATCTCCTCGTGCCGGGCCTTGAGCTGCAGGGCGAGGTACAGCGAGTAGTGCCGCGACTGGTGGAGGTTGCCGCCGTGGAACCACAACGCTTCCTGCTGGGTGGGCTTCCACATGTTCCGCTGCTCGCCCTCCCAGGGTCCGGGGTCCTTGGTGGTGTCGGAGCCGAGGCCCCAGCACTTGCCGACCTTGTCGGCCACTTCCTGGCCCATGAGATCCGCGGCCCAGCCGTTCATGGAGCCGTAGCCGGTGGCATAGACGACGAGGTCGGCCGGCAGTTCCGTTCCGTCGGTGAGAACGACGGCGTCCTCGGTCAGCCGATCGACTTGCCCGGACACGAGGTGGATGCTGCCGTCGGCGACGAGCTCGGACGCACCCACGTCGATGTAGTAGCCGGACCCGCGGCGCAGGTACTTCATGAACAGCCCGGACTCGTCGTCACCGAAATCGAGCTTGAATCCGGCCTTTTCGAGCCGATCGTAGAAGTCCTTGTCCCGTTCGGCGATCTTCTGATAGATCGGGATCTGGAACTCGTGCATGATCTTGTACGGCAGCGACGCGAACGTGAGATCCGCCTTCTCCGTCGTCATGCCCGCGGCGAGGGCGCGCTCCGAGTAGAGGTCGCCGAGGCCGAGGTCCATGAGCGAATCGGACTTCACGATGTGCGTCGACGACCGCTGCAGCATCGTCACGTCCGCGCCGGTCTCGTAGAGCGCCTTGCAGATGTCGTGAGCCGAGTTGTTGGCCCCGACGACGACGACGCGCTTGCCCGCATAGGCGTCCGGACCGGGATGCCGACTCGAATGGTGCTGCTCGCCCTTGAACACGTCCTGGCCCGGGAACGTGGGAACGCTCGGCTTGCCCGACATGCCGGTGGCGAGCACCAACTGCTTCGGATGCAGCACCACTTCCTCGCCGTCGCGATCGAGGACGACGGTCCACTCCTTCGTGTCCTCGTCGAATGTCGCGGACGTGCAGGTGGTGGACGACCAGTATGGAATCTCCATCACCTTCGTGTACATCTCGAGCCAGTCGCCGATCTTGTCCTTCGGCGCGAACACCGGCCAGTTGTCGGGGAACGGCATGTACGGCAGGTGGTCGTACCAGACCGGGTCGTGCAGGCACAGGGACTTGTACCGATTGCGCCATTGGTCGCCGGGACGTTCGTTCTTGTCGACGACGATCGCCGGGACCCCGAGTTGACGCAGGCGCGCACCGAGAGCGATGCCGCCCTGGCCGCCACCGATCACGAGCACGTACGGCTGGCGGGCGTAACCGAGTTCCTTCTCCTCGATCTCCCGCTTCTCCGCCCAGCTGAGGGTGTCGCCGCCGGAACCGTGGACTGCGCCCTTGACGCGATTCCGTCCCCGACGTTCCTCGTGACCCTTCAACTCCTGCATGGTGGTGAGGAAGGTCCAGGCCTCGTCGTCCTTCAGGCGCAGGTGCCCCTTGCCCCGGCCCGTCGCCGTCTCGAATTCGATCCACGCGGACGTGACGCCGTCGGCCTCGTCCGGGGTCTCGCTCGTGCGGAAGTTCGTGGGATCGGTGTCCTCCAGTCGCGCGTGCAGCATCGCGGCGACGGCGTCGCGCCCCTCGACCGTCTTGAGGTTCCAGGTGAACGCCACCAGATCCCGCCAGAAGCTGTCGACCGCGAACATGCCTGCCGCGCGGTCGATGTCACGCGCGGCGAGCGCGGCTTCGAAATTCGCCAACCACAGGTCGACCCGCTCCTGAGGCGTCGAGGACGTCTGCACCGTGGGCGGCTGGACGGTCTGTGTCATGTGCCTCTCCTTCGTTCTCGTTGTGACTCACAGCACACTCCTCTTCGGGGCGGGCAACAAGCGTTGCACCGTGTTGCAATGCCCCGTGAGTACTTAATAACCGCGGGCGGTTAACAAGTACTCACAGGCCACGAAGTGGCATTGTCGAAATCCGGGGTTGCTTGTTCGACGTACTGGGTGAGTCCACGGCACAGGGCCGGGACCGACCGCAATCGAGGAGGAAATCATGCGGGTCATGGTGATGATCGAGGGTGCCGGAGCCGACGAGGACAAGATCGCCCCGACGGAGGCGATGCTCGCGGCGATGGGCGCGTACAACGAGGAACTGGTGAACGCCGGGATCATGCTCGACGGGCAGGGTCTGAAGCCGACCAGCGCGGGGGCGCGGGTGGTGTTCGAGGGCGGCACGACGTCGGTGGTCGACGGCCCGTTCACGGAGTCGAAGGAGATCATCGCGGGTTACTGGATCTGGGAGGTGCGATCTCTCGAGGAGGCGATCGAGTGGGTGAAGAAGTGCCCCGCCGACTCCGGCACCGGACTGCGCCAGCTGATCGAGGTGCGGCCGATCTTCGAGTCGGACGACTTCGGGGACGAGTTCACGCCGGAATTGCGGGAGAGGGAAGAGGCCCTCGCGGCGCGAATCCGCGAGCAGCACCCCGACCGCTGACATGGACGCGCGGCGCACGGTCGAGGCGGTGTGGCGGATGGAGTCGCCGCGGCTCATCGCGTCTCTCACCCGCCTCGTCCTTGATGTCGGCACCGCCGAGGAGATCGCGCAGGACGCGTTCGTGCTGGCGCTCGAGCAGTGGCCGCGGGACGGCGTCCCCGACAAACCGGGTGCCTGGTTGACGGCGACGGCCAAGCACAAGGCGATCGACCGGATCCGCCGTGAGCGGTCGCAGCAGTCGAAGTACACGCAGATCGCCGTCGACCCGTCCGCGCAGCAACCGAGCACGATGCCCGCGCCGGACGCTGTTGACGGCGTGGAGGACGACCTCCTGGCCCTGGTTTTCGTGGCCTGCCATCCAGTGCTTCCTCGGGAATCGCGGGTGGCGTTGACGCTGCGGCTGATCGGAGGCCTGCGCACCGAGGAGATCGCGCGGGCCTTCCTCGTGCCTTCGGCGACGATGGGGCAGCGGATCAGCAGGGCCAAGCGCACGCTGTCGGAGGCGAAGGTTCCGTTCGAGGTTCCGGCATCCGAGGAACTTCCGGCGAGGTTGTCGGCGGTGCTCGAGGTGATCTACCTGGTCTTCAACGAGGGGTACTCCGCCACGTCGGGTGACGACTGGATTCGGCGTGATCTGGCGTCCGAGGCGATGCGGCTCGCGCGGGTCCTCGCCGGGCTGCTGCCCCGGGAACCGGAGGTGCACGGGTTGGTGGCCCTGACCGAGTTGCAGGCTTCCCGGTTCGCCGCCCGGGTGGGCGCCGACGGCGAGCCGATCCTGCTGCAGGATCAGGACCGGTCGCGCTGGGACCGAACCCTGCTGAAGCACGGAAATGCGGCGCTGGAGCGGGCGGTCGGGCTCGGCCGCCCACTCGGCCCCTATTCGCTGCAGGCCGCGATCGCCGGGTGTCATGCCCGGGCGCCGCGTTTCGAGGACACCGACTGGGAAGCGATCGTCGCCCTGTACGACGCGTTGGCGCAGGTGGCGCCGTCGCCGGTGGTGGAACTCAACCGTGCGGTGGCGCTGCTGCACTCGGACGGTCCGGAGGCGGCGCTCGCCGCGCTCGATGCCGTGCGGGACGACCCCCGGCTGGCGCGCCACCATCTGTACGGCGCCGTGCGGGGTGAAGTTCTCGAACGTCTCGGCCGATACGAGGAGGCAGCCCGGACCCTCGAGGACGCCGCGGCCCCGGGTATCCGTCGGAGTTGGCCGAGAAGATCGGGGTGTCCCGGCAGATCCTGTCGAATCATCTGTCGTGCCTGCGTGGCTGCGGTCTGGTCGTCGCGGTGCCGGAGGGCAGGCGGAGCCGGTACGAACTCGCCGACCCGCGCATCGCACGTGCCCTCGACGACCTGCTCGGACTGGTGCTCGCGGTCGATCCGTCCTGCTGCCCCGACGCGGAGTCCGAAGGCTGCTGCTGATGGCGTCCGAACTCGGCATGCCCACCCTGCCCGCCGGCGACCGCAAGCGGCTTTTAGCACGTCGGATCAGGTTCTTCGTGGCCGCGACGATCACCTACAACGTGATCGAAGCGGTCGTGGCACTCACCGAGGGTGCGCGGGTGTCGTCGACGGCGTTGATCGGGTTCGGCCTGGATTCGGTGATCGAGGTGTCGTCGGCGGCGGCTGTCGCCTGGCAGTTCGCGGGACGCGATCCGGAGGCGCGGGAGAAGGTCGCGCTGCGCGTCATCGCGTTCTCCTTCTTCGGGCTCGCCGTGTACGTGAGCGTCGACGCGGCAAGGTCGCTGCTGGGCGTCGGCGAAGCGCAGCACTCGGTGGTCGGAATCGTCCTGGCCGCAGTGAGTCTCGCCGTGATGCCCGTTCTGTCCTGGGCGCAGCGCCGGGCCGGACGTGAACTCGGCTCCCTGTCCGCAGTCGCGGATTCCAAGCAGACGCTGCTGTGCACGTACCTGTCGGCGGTGCTGCTGGTCGGGTTGCTGCTCAACAGCACACTCGGCTGGTCGTGGGCAGATCCGATCGCCGCCCTGGTCATCGCGGTCATTGCGGTGAAGGAAGGCGTCAACGCCTGGAAGGGCGATACCTGTTGCGCCACCCCGGTCGGTGGCGCCGCAGTTCAGGATCCCGGCTGCGACTGCTGCGACTTGTGATCGCCGAACGGTTCGTCGCGTTCCCGGACGGCCTCGCGGAACCCGGCGGTGGCCGACCGTAATTGGAACGCATACCCCTCGCGGGTGTGCCGGGACACGCCGTCGAAGACGGTGCTCACCATGGCCGAGTTGGTGACGCCCTGGGCGAGCAACGCACTGTTCAGGGCCAGTTTGACCATCATCAACTGGTTGATCGGCATCTGCGCGATCCGCCCGACGAGGTCCTCCGCCCGTCCGTCGAGTTCGTCGGCGGGCGCCGACTCCACCGCGAGTCCCCAGTCGGCTGCCTGCCGGCCCGTGATGCAGTCGCCGGTGAGGAGGAGTCGTTTCGCCCGCTGGTCGCCGAGTCTGTGCGCCCACATGCCCGCCGCGGGCACACCCCACACCCGGGTCGGGGGATAGCCGATCTTCGTGTCGTCCGCGGCGATGATCTGGTCGCAGTACAGCGCGATGTCGGTGCCGCCGGCCACACAGAAACCGTGGATCTTCGCGACCGTCGGCTTGTTCGCGTGGAGCAGGCTCGCGAAGCCGCGGTTGAACCGGCTCATCATCGCGTAGTCGGCCATCGGGTCCCAGGTGCCGGACGGATTGTGGTTGCGCGCCTGGACTATCGGATCGAGGACGGTTCCGGTCGTGCGGTCGGGTGCCTCGCCGGAGGCGCCGCCGTTCTCGGCGAAGACATTCAGGTCGTATCCGCCGCAGAATCCCTTCCCGCGTCCCGACACCAGCATGACGTGGACGCGCGGGTCGAGGTCGGCGCGTTCGACGGCGTCGGCGATCTCGAAGGGAGTGTCGCCGGTGATCGCGTTGCCGTGTTGAGGTCGATCGAACGTGATCCGGGCGATCCGCCCGGTCACCTCGTAGGTGAGGGTCCGGTACTCCGAGCCCTCGCCCTCGCGACCCGGTGGGCGATCCGCGAACAGGGAGTCGCCGCCCTCGTCCCAGCCGTCGCGCCACGCGGCCGGGCGGGTGCCCGCGTGGTCGTCGTGGCCGGTCACGACCCCACCTTGGGTGTGGCGCGGTCGATGATGGCGGCGGTGTCGACGCCCGTCGGCAGCGTTCCGAACACGGTGCCCCAGTCGCCGGACAGCCGGCTGACGCAGAACGCATCGGCGACCGCGGGGTGCCCGTGGCGGATCAGGAGCGAACCCTGGAGGGCGAGGGCCATGTCGCCGACGACCCGACGGGCCCGGTGCTCGAGCATGTCGACGTCGCCGAAACCGGCCTTCAGATCCGCGACGGCGGCGTCGAGTCGCGCGTCGGCGCCCGCGGTGGAATCGAGTTCGTCGAAGAAGACCTGCAGTGTCTCGGGTTGTTTCGCGATCGCGCGCAGGGTGTCCAGGGCGGCGACGTTGCCGGAGCCCTCCCACACGGACAGCAGCGGCGCCTCCCGGTACAGGCGCGGCATCCGCGATTCCTCCACGTACCCGTTGCCGCCCAGGCATTCCAGGGCCTCGGCGGCATGGATCGGCCCGCGCTTGCACACGTAGTACTTGCTGACCGCCAACGTGATCCGGCGCAGCGTGTTCGCGTGCTCGTCGCCCGCGGTGGCCCGGTCGGTGAGGGCGGCCAGCCACAAGGCGACGGTGGTGGAGGCCTCCGATTCGACGGCGAGGTCGGCGAGCACGTTCCGCATCAGCGGCTGATCCACCAGGTGGGCGCCGAACGCGCTGCGGTGCACGGCGTGGTGGGCGGCCTGAGCCGTACCGACGCGCATGCCGGTGGCGGTGCCGAGGGTGCAGTCGAGGCGGGTCATGTTGACCATCTCGATGATGGTCGGAACCCCGCGACCTTCCTCGCCGACCAGCCACGCCACCGCCTCGTCGTACTCGACCTCGCTGCTGGCGTTGGAATGGTTGCCGAGTTTGTCCTTGAGGCGCTGCAGGTGCATCCGGTTGCGGGTGCCGTCCGGCAGCACCCGGGGCAGGAAGAAGCACGACAGCCCGCCCGGTGCCTGGGCCAGCACGAGGAACACGTCGGACATCGGCGCCGACGTGAACCATTTGTGCCCGGTGAGCAGGTAGCTTCCGTCCGCCTGCGGCACGGCTCGGGTGGTGCCCGCCCGGACGTCGGAGCCGCCCTGCTTCTCGGTCATGGACATCCCGGCGATCAGCCCGGCCTTCGTCAGCGGCGGATGCAGCGCCGGGTCGTACACCCGCGCGGTGAGCAGTGGTTCGTACTGTTCCGCCAGTTCCCGGTTGTGGCGCAGCGCGGGGACGACGGCGTACGTCATGGAGATCGGGCAGCCGTGGCCGGCGTCGACCTGGCCCCACACCGCCATCTTCGCGGCCCGGACCAGGTGGGCGTGCGGATTCGGGTCCGCCCACGGCGCGCCGTGCAGGCCCATCTCGACGGCCGTGGTCATCAGCTGGTGGTAGGCGGGGTCGTACTCCACCTCGTCGATGCGGTGGCCGTAGCGGTCGTGGGTGCGCAGGACGGGTGGGTGCGCCTCGGCGAGGTCGCCCCAGCGTTGCGCCTCCGCGCTTCCCGCGAGTCGTCCGACGTCGTGGAGTTCCTCGAGCGCGTCGTGCGCGCCTTCGCGTTTCAGTGCTTCGAGGATCGGTGCGTAATCGGCCGCGTCGAAGTCGGTCAGCGGCGGCACCTGGTTGAAGACCTCGTGTGTGGCACTCATGTCGGGCTCCCGAGAGATCGAAGGGTGAAGGTGAGCAGTGCGGGGATGATCGCGGCGTCGGCGGCGCCGCGAGCCAGGGGCAGAACGAGGGCTTCGGCGATGGCACCGACGAGGCAGGCCGCGGTCACCGAGGCGTCCTGTTCGGGGATCTCCCCGGCCTCGACGGCGGCGGCGATCGCGACGGCAAGCGCGTCGCGGAACGATTCACGGAACAGCAGGCGTTCGCTGTCGACCTGCGGGTCGACGGGTTCGACGAGCAGTGCGTACGCCAATGTGGGTGCGCGCAAGGCGCGTTCGGCGAACGTGCGGACCGATGCGGTGACGGCGGATACCCGGTCGCCCTCGGCGGTGCGGGCGCAATTGCCGGATTCGACGGCCGCGCTGACCTCCCGGCTGCAGACGATGCGGAAGACCTCGGCGAACAGTTCGCCCTTGTTCGCGAAGTGCCGGTAGACGGTGCCGGTCCCGACCCCTGCCTCGGCCGCGACAGCGGAGATCGAGCACCCGCCGTATCCGTGCCGGGCGATCAGCCCGATCGCGGAATCGATGAGCGTGGTGCGGAGAGCGTCCAGCCGTTCCTGGACCGCGGGTGTGCGCCGATAGGCCATACCCAAGGAGTGAACACCCGTTCCGTTCTTCGGTCAAGGGTGCTACCGTCGCTCGTACCAGCGAGGAAAGGCGACTCGATGACTTCCGACGTGATACTCGTCCGCAAGAACGGCCCGGTCACGACGATCAGCCTGAACCGGCCCGAGGTGCGTAACGCCGTCGACCGGCCCACCGCCGAGGCGCTCACCGACGCCTTCCGGGCATTCGACGCGGACACGGATGCGTCCGTCGCGGTGCTGCACGGCGAGGGTGGAACCTTTTGCGCCGGAGCTGATCTCAAGGCCATCGCGTCGGGAACCGGAAACCGGGTGGCGCCCGACGGTGACGCACCCATGGGCATCTCCCGGCTGCGGTTGTCCAAACCGGTGATCGCCGCGATCGACGGGCACGCGGTGGCCGGCGGCCTCGAACTGGCGCTGTGGGCCGACCTGCGGGTCGCCGGCGACGACGCCGTCCTCGGTGTGTTCTGCCGCCGCTGGGGTGTGCCCCTCATCGACGGCGGCACCGTTCGCCTGCCGCGACTGATCGGGGAGAGTCGCGCGATGGACCTCGTTCTCACCGGGCGGGCCGTCGACGCCGACGAAGCCCTGAGCATCGGGCTGATCAACCGGAAGGTCGCAGCGGGCAGCGCCCTCACCGCGGCCCAGCAATTGGCCGCCGAGATCGCCGCCCTGCCCCAGGTGTGCATGCGGCAGGACCGGTTGTCGCTGCTCGAGCAGGACGGACTCACCGAGGATCAGGCGCTGCTCAACGAATTCCGCCACGGCGCAACGTCGCTGGCGAACGGAACGGTCGAGGGTGCCGCCCAATTCGCCGCCGGGGCCGGACGGCACGGGGATGCTGCGCCCGTGAGTACTTCTTAACCGCCCGCGGTTAAGAAGTACTCACAGGCGGGAGCAGCTATGGCGCCGGGACCTCCGGATTCCACGAGTCGGGTCGGTGCCCGGCGCGCGGTCTGGTGTGCGTACCTGCTCGCGCTGGCGGTGACGATCTACACGTTGGGGCTCCCCACCGACCGCATCTATCAGGCGACGTGGATTGTCGTGGGCCTCGTCGCGTTCACGATCGACCGGCCGTGGCAGGAACATCTGCGCGTGGTGCGGGACTGGTTGCCGCTCGTCGCGGCGCTCGTCGTGTACGACCTCAGCCGGGGCTTCGCCTATCGACTCGGAATGCCCGTCCGGGCGGAGGAACTGGTGTCCGTGGAGAGCTGGCTCTTCGGCGGCGCGATCCCCACGGTCTGGTTGCAGGAGCACCTCATTGCCCCGACGGGTGAGCTGCCGTGGTGGACGCTGCTCACCGGAATCGTCTACACCAGCCACTTCATCGTCCCGTGGGTGGTCGCCGCCGTCTTCTACGTGTATTCCCGCAACGTGTGGTCGGCGTACATGCGCCGCGTGCTGCTGCTGTCGTATCTGGGCCTGGTCACCTACATCCTGCTGCCCTCCGTCCCGCCGTGGCTGGCCGCGGAGGGCGACGTGATTTCGGGCAGCGTGGGCCGTGTCGCCGGCTTCGGATTCGGTGTCGTCCCGACGGATGTCAGCACGCGATGGCTGGAGGCACAGAGCAACCCCGTCGCGGCGCTGCCGTCGCTGCACGCGGGGTTCGCTCTGCTGGTGGCGGTGGCGCTCTGGCCGTTCGCGAAGAACGTGTGGTTGCGGGCTCTGCTGGCCGCGTACCCGCTGGCCATGGCGTTCGTGTTGGTCTACGGCGGCGAGCACTACGTCGTGGACGTTGTGGCGGGATGGGCCTACGTGGGCCTCGCGACGCTCCTCGCGCGGGCGTGGGAGGCCCGCACAACGGCGCTGTCCGACCCGGTCGTCACCGTCGGCCGCCCGCGGCGTCGCTGGTGACCGACACCTCGTCGAGAACGGGGCGGAGAAACGGCAGGATCCGGTCGGTGATCGCCTCGTTGTAGGCGACGGGTTGCTGGTTCGGATTGGCGTGGCCGGTTCCGTCGAGTTTCGCCACCAGCAACGCCCCGTCGGTGCCGCCGGACTGTTCGACGAGGATCTTCTGCGTGTAGTCGACGTCGACCACCGGATCCTTCCACCCCGCCCGGGGCCGCACGAAGACGATTCCGGGCCGCGGTTTGTCGTCGCTCTCCACTGCCAGCGACTTCAGGTTGTCGATCGCACCGGACGCGACGATCGTCTTGAACTGCGATTCGATCAGCCCGTTGCTCGCCACGTCCTGCGACAGGACCTTCTCGGTGAGGACCTCGTCGATGACGTCCCGGAACTCGTCGAAGTCGACGTGAGGGTACCAATCCGACTCGGTGTCCAGGAACCGGCTCTGGCGTGCCGCGGTCTCCACCACCAGGCGCATCGTCCTGCTCTCCCGGGCGCCGGGCAGCCAGCCGATCCACCGCAGCATGTCCTCACCGCTGTCCCGGCTGCCGGCCCGGACGGCGTGCAGGTCGACCGGGGTGCAGTCGAGGACCACTCCGATGAGGTTGGCGCCGGTGTCCTCGTAGATGTGCTGCGCCACCTCCAGCGCGACGACGCCGCCCATGCTGTGCCCGGACAGGACGACGTTGTCGATCCCCTCCTCGGCGGCGCGGGAGGCGATCAGCTCGCTGATCACCTTGGTGTCGATACCGCCGTTGTCGTACTGGACCGCCCAGACCCGCCCGATGCGGTCGTACGCGGACAGCGTGCGGGCCGTGTCGGCGGCATCCTTGTTACCCAGCCCGACCAGGTCGACGACGGCGGTGTCGTGGTCGACCGGCGACTGCGCGTCGTACACCTCGTGGATCTGCGGCTGCGTCAGCGCGAGGCGCTCGCGTTCGGGTTGCACGTCGTGAACCCAGTACTGTCCCCCGGCCAGGAGCAGGGGAACGGTCCCGAGCGCGACCGCCGCGAGGAAGCGCCGGGTGCGACCGAACTTCTGCCACTGGTGACCGAGCCGCGTCGCGTGCAGGCGCGCCTTGCGGCGGTCGTTGCTCCAGTCGGCCACGGTGGACGGATGGCGTGTCATTCTTTCCGACATCCACTCCGATGGTACGCGCGGGAGCGGAGTGGCCGCATGGCATGGAAGTTACGGGGCGTTACAGCAGTTGAACATTCGCCCCCGTGAGTACTTATCAACCGCCCGTGGTTAATAAGTACTCACGGCGGAAGCGGCTGGACTCGGGACAGAGCGCGGCGACCGGTGCGACGTCGGTCACGTAGTCGACGTCGCGGAGCGTCGGCAGCGAGAGCACCTCGGCGCCGGCCGCGAGCAGGGCCTCCCGGGTGAGGCGCCCGGTGTCCCGACTCGACGTGGGAACCGGGCGTATCGCCTCCGCCGAAACTGCGTCGGGCACACCGAGGATCCACCACCCGCCGTCCTCCGCAAGCCCGAGGACGCAGCGGCCCGCCCGCTCGGTGAGGAGACCCGCCGATTCCGCGAGCAGCCCGGCCGTCACTTGTGGTGTGTCCGTTCCGATCTGGAGGACCGGCAGGCCGAACGCGGCGAACGTGTCGGCGTGGGCGTTCACCAATCGCGCGGCGAAGCCGTCACCCCGTTGCGGCATCACCGTGAATCGGTCCAGCGAGGCCGTGATGTCGGGACCGCGGACCGCCCGGCCGAGGTCGCCGGTCATCGCCACCACCCGCTGCGCGACGCGGGCGCCGATGACGGCGTCGAGCGTGTCCAGCAGCGAGGCGGCGGCGAGGTCGGCAGCGCGGACGTCGCCGACCTCCCGTGCGAGCCGGGTCTTCGCGAAACCGGGAACCGGCGCCTTCGCGACCACGAGTACCGCGACGTCGAGAGTCACCCGATCACCTTCCAGAAGTCGTGGACGGCGACGACGGTGCCCGTCACCGAACCCGACACCTTCGACGTCCCGGCGGTGCGTGGACGGTAGGTGATGTCGTGCTCCACGACCCGCCAGTGCGCGCGGCCCGCGAGGACGAGAAGCTGCAGGGGGTAGCCGGACCTGCGGTCGTCGACGCCCAATTCGAGGAGGTCCTGCCTGCGCACGGCCCGCATGGCGCCGAGGTCGTGGATCGGCAGCCCGTACCGGTGTCGGAGACGTGCGGCGAGGACGGCGTTGCCGATCCTGCTGTGCAGCGGCCACGTTCCGCGCCGGTCGGCCCTGCGTCGTCCTACCGCGAGATCGGCGCCGGAGTTCAATGCCGCCACCAGTCCCGGGAGTTCGCCAGGGTCCATCGAGCCGTCGCCGTCCAGCACGCAGACCGCCGGTGTCCGGGCGGCGAGCACCCCGGCGTGAACGGCCGCACCGTATCCGGGGACCTGCTCCCGCACCACCGACGCACCGTGGGCGCGGGCGACGTCGGCGGTGCCGTCGGTGGAGTTGTTGTCCACCACCACGGTCCGGTACCCGTGGGGCACCGCGGCCAGCACTGCGGGCAGGGATCCGGCCTCGTTCATGCACGGGATGACGACGGTGACGTCCCGCGGCGCGATCGGCGCACGCTCAGACACGGGGAGGTCCTGCCGCTGCCGCGTTCCGCAGGGGCGCGTGCGCGAACGCCGCGATCCCCTCGGTGGGCATGATGCTCGCCCGGAACCCCAGCGTTTCCCGGGCAGACCGGGGGTCGGCGACGATGTGCCGCACGTCGCCGGGGCGGTACTCGCCGGTGACGACGGGTGCGGGGCCGCCGTATGAGCGGGCGAGAGTCGCGGCCACCTCGCCGATCGTGATCGGTTGTCCCGAGCACACATTGAACGCCGAGAAACCCGGCAGCGGGCCGTCGAGTGCGGCCACGTTGGCCGCCGCGACATCGTGGACGTGCACGAAGTCCCGCGTCTGCCGGCCGTCCTCGAACACGCGCGGTGGTTCGCCGGCCTCGAGGGAGAATCGGAACATCGCGGCCACCCCGGAGTACGGGGTGTTGCGCGGCATGTGGTCGCCGTACACGTTGTGATAGCGCAGTGCCGTCACCGAACCGCCGGTGGACAGTGACCAGGCGAGGGCATAGTTCTCCTGCGCGACCTTGCTGGCGGCGTAGAGACTCCGTGGTCGCAGCGGCGAATCTTCCGCCACCAGTGCCCACTCGAGTGGTTCGCCAGTTTCCGGGTCCGGGTCGTCGAAGATTCCCGCGTCGAGATCCGCGGGCCGGCGGGGAGCGGGTGTTACGCACTCACCGCGCGCGTTGCGGTACCGACCCTCTCCGTACACGACCATGGACGAGGCGAGTACCAATCGGCTGCAACCGGACTCGCGCATCGACGCCAGTAGCGTCGCCGTGCCGAAGTCGTTGTGGCTGGCGTAGGCCGGCGCGTCGCCCGCATCCATACCGGCGCCGACGACGGCGGCCTGATGGCACACCACGTCCACGCCCCGCAGCAGCGCCGTCAGGGTGGGAAGGTCGCGGACGTCGGCGCACACGACTCCGTCCGGTGGTTCGGCGTCGGCTCCGTGTGCGGACGGCAGCAGGGCGTCGACGGCTACGACGTCGAATCCGGCGTCGTCCAGTGCGGCGCGGATGTGGCCGCCGATGAATCCTGCTGCGCCCGTAAGTAGTACCCGTGTTCCCGTCACGGCAACTCGATCGGCAGGGCCACACCCTCGTGGACGCGACAGGCTTCGCACGGTCCTTCGGGGGCCGCGGCGATCGCGGACCGCACGAGCGTCTTGAGCGACCCGAGGTTGCGCTGGAATTCGGCGAACACGTCCACGGCGCGTACCCCGGCGCCGGCCTCGATTCCCGCATCGAGATCGGTGACCAAAGCGATGGTGGCATAGCACATCTCGAGCTCCCGGGCGAGAACCGCCTCGGGGTGGCCCGTCATGTTCACCAGCGTCCAGCCCTGCCGGGCGAACCACGCGCTCTCCGCGCGGGTCGAGAATCGCGGTCCCTCGACCACCACCAGCACCCCGTCCTCGACGGTGCCCGGCCGCGAGGCAGCCTTGCGCAGGTCGGCGCAGTACGGGTCGGCGAACTGGACGTGCACGCCGCCGCCGTCGAAGAACGTCTGTGTGCGGCCGCTGGTGCGGTCGACCAGTTGGTCGGGCACGACCATCGCACCCGGACTGAGGTCGGTGGTGAGGCTGCCCGCGGCGCACGGTGCGAACACCCGCCGCACGCCGAGCATCCGCAACGCCCACAGGTTCGCGCGGTAGGGGATCGTGTGGGGCGCGAATTCGTGCTGCGCACCGTGCCGGGGGAGGAACGCGACCCGTCTGCCCTCGACGTCGCCGACCGTGATCGGGGCGCTGGGGGCGCCGTACGGCGTGTCGATGGTGACTTCCGCGGCTCCCTCGTCGAAGAACGAGTAGAAGCCGCTCCCTCCGATCACGGCGACGTCCGCACGGGACGTGCCGGGTGAACTCGTTGCGGTCATACGCTCCATCCTCCGTCGTTATGCTGGGCGCGAGTGCGGCTTTCGTCGAAGGAGATGACGTCATCGGATCCCCACAGCGCGCCGAGGAGTGGAACTTTCTCTACCGCGACTTCGTCGGCGCCGGGCTCGCCCTGGTTCTCGTGGTGGTCGCGTTCGTCGTTCCACACCTGGGAAACGAGACGATCACCCCCATCGTCCACCGCACGGCGAAGAGTGTGCGGGACTTCGCGGACGCCGCGCCGCTGTTCGGTTTCCGCGACATCCACTTCGGGTGGGGAACGCCGGTCGCGATCGTCGTCGCGACGGCTGTCGTCGTGTGGGGTCCCGGGCTGGCACAGACGCTGTCGTGGCGCCGCCTCACGGTCGGGGTGTGGCTCGTGTCCGCCGCGTGGGCGATGGCGCTCGCGCTGGTCGACGGCTGGCAGCGGGGGTTCGCGGGCCGCCTGACCTCCACGGACGAGTATCTGCACGAGGTCCCGGGCATCACCGACATCCCGGCGACGCTGCGGGGCTTCGCGGACCGGATCCTGGACCTGCAGCCCGATTCGTGGACCACCCACGTGGCCGGGCATCCGCCCGGTGCGCTGCTGACGTTCGTGTGGCTCGACCGGATCGGACTCGACGGCGGTGCGTGGGCGTCCGCGCTGTGCGTCGCGGTCGGGTCCAGTGCCGGGGCAGCCGTGATCGTCTCCGTCCGCGCGCTCGGTGACGAGGCGATGGCACGCCGGGCGGCGCCGTTCCTCGTCCTCGCGCCCGCCGCGATCTGGGTGGCCGTGTCGGCGGACGCGTTGTTCGCCGGCGTCGTGGCGTGGGGGATCGCCCTGCTCGCATTGGCGGCGGGACGCGCCGTCCGGCACCCGGTGCCGGTCGCCGTCGGTGCTGGCGTACTGCTCGGGTTCGGCGTCTACCTCAACTACGGACTCGGGTTGATGGCGATTCCGGCGGTCGCGGTCCTGGTGATCGCCCGCACGGCCCGACCGCTGGTGGGGGCGCTGGTTGGTGCTCTCGCGGTCGCGGCCGTCTTCACCGCGTACGGATTCTGGTGGTTCGACGGCTACCAACTGGTCCAGGAACGCTACTACCAGGGCATCGCGTCGGATCGCCCCTTCGCGTACTGGGGATGGGCCAACTTCGCATCCCTCGTCTGCGCCGTCGGCCTGGCGGTACCCGCCGCACTGCCCCGGGTGCTCGCGTGGTCGCGGATCCGGACGCTGTCGCCGGTTCCCGTCCTCGTGCTCTCCGCGCTCCTGGCGGTGGTGATCGCCGACCTGAGCGCGTTGAGCAAGGCGGAGACGGAGCGGATCTGGCTGCCGTTCGAGATGTGGCTCCTGGCCGCCCCCGCACTCCTGCCGAGGGGCAGCCACCGGTTCTGGCTCGCGGTGCAGGCCCTCGGCGCGCTGGCCGTCACCCACCTGTTGTTCACCAACTGGTGACGACCGGCGCGTCCGAGATGCCATTCGCGGGCCAACGATCACTTCGTGGCGATCGTGATGGTGGCGACGCCGACGAGCAGGCCGGGCTTCACGGCGTCCGTCTTGAACGTCTCGTTGAGCAGACCGGCAGCGTCCGCCGACATCTTCACCTCGGTTCCCTGCAGGACGGCGGTGTCGTTCGGACCCGTTTGCAGGGGCTTCAACGTGCGACCGTTGAGATCGAACAACACCACATCGGTGGCGGCGGATGCGCCGTTGACGCTGACGTCGCCGGTGAGGAGGGAGGTGCCCGGGTCGATCGTGAAATCGGTCAGCTCGACCGTGGTTCCCGGTGCGGCGAGCGACAATCCGCTGCCGTCGTGCATGATCTCGCCCTGAACGTAGGGATCGACCGTGCCCGGCTGCCAGTACTTCACGTTACCGCCGGTGATGGGGAAGCTCACCGACCCGTCGGCGAGGGTTGCCGGGCCCACCACCCCGGGTGTGAGACCGAGTGTCGTCAGTGCTCCGGTGAATCCGGGATCGAGTGCGACAGCAGTACTTACGCCGGTCAGGTTGTCCACCTGGGCGGCGGGGTCGGGCTGGGTGGACGTCGCTGCTGCGGGCGCGGGCGCGGACGTACTCGAATCGTTGCTCGAACATGCGGCCAGCGGGGCGAGTGCCAGTGCGCCGATGGCCGCGGTGACGAGTGCTTTTCGATAGTTCGACATGATGATCAAACAACCTTTCCTGCGGAAGGGGTAACGGGTGGATGTTCACTAGGTATTCGACGCAACTCCCACATCGGATGGGAGAGAATGCCCTACGCCCATTCCATCCGCGCGAAATACCGATTCGCGTGTTCCAGAACGTCGATCACCCGAAGTCCCGCCGTGCGTGCGACGGCGGCCACGGCTGTGACCCCGACACCGGCCCAGGTGAACCACTCCCCGACGAGATGCTCCGTCTCCCAGCGCAAGAGGTCGTAACGGACTCCGGCGGTGCTGGGCGGATCCACCTCCGCTATCACGATTCCGTGTGGTTGCAGTAGTTCCCGCGCGCGCCGGAGCACCCGGACCGGTTCTCCGCCGATGCCGATGTTCCCGTCGGCGAGGAGCACCCGGTCCCAGTGACCGGACCGCGGCAGCGGCGCGAAGATGTCCCGATGCAACGCGAGGCCCCCGCGCCGGATGGTCAATTGCACTGCGGTGACGGAAGAATCGACGCCCAATGCCGTGACGCCGGCGGACACGAGCGCCGCGGTGAGTCGGCCCGGACCGCACCCGAGATCGACGGTCGCGCCGCGGCACCCGGTGAGCATCACACGGTCGGCGATCCGATCGGAGAGGGAGGCCGCGTCACCGCCCATCCACCGGCCGAGGGGCAGGGCACGGCGCGTTCCCCGCGCATCACGCACCCAGCACGGGAGCCCCGCCGACGCGCGCCGCAGGAGAAGGTCCGTGGACACGTCGGGTCTCATCGTGAGCCCCGCACCTCGTCGCCGTTGCGGGACAGTGCGAGCCGGACGGCATACGCCACGGCGGACACCGCGAAGAACGCGGCGGTGAGCAACAGCCAGCGGGCCTGGAACGGTTCCTGCGTCAACCCCGTCGCGGCGAGGTAGGTGTCGGCGCCCTGCTCGATGATCCCCGGCAGGAACAGGAGCAGCGTCAGCCCGGACGCGAGAGCCGGTATGCGAATGTAGTTCAACACCGGAACCGACCGGGGGCGTGGACGTCTCCGGCCGCGCATCGCGTCGAGTCCCGACCTCAGGGATCGGTCGGCGAGCGCGTACAGCGGGAACAGCACGAGGTCGTGGGCGATCACCGCGCCGAGAAACCACACGGCGATGGACTTCCACCACACGTCCGGATTCCACAGCGTGTCCGGCCCGACCACCGCGACCGCGTATCCCGCGAGTGCGAAGCTGAACAGCACGGCCAGCAGATGAAGTGGGTTGGCACCGTAGAAACGGGCGAATCGGCGCATCTCACTCCTCCCGGAATTCGATGGCCTGCACCCACTTGGTGTTGTGGACACCGGGCAGGGCGGGGACGATGATGCGGGCAGGATAGCCGTGGTCGAGGGACAGTTCCGCGCCGTTGACGTCGAGGGCGAGCATGGCATCGGCGTCGAGCACCTGATCCGCGGTGAGTACCGCCTGGTTGAACGCCCCGGACCTTTCCAGCGACGTCACCTTCGCCGAGCCGAACGCCGTCACCCCGGCGGCAGTCGCGAGATCACGCAGCCGCACGCCGGTCCACGTCTCGGTGGTCGACCATCCCTCGACGCACGCGATGGGAAGCGACGCGCTGTGCAGCGTCATCGCGTGCAGTTGATTCCGGCTCAGCTGCACCGGCACCGCATCACCCGCCACCGACAGTCGCCACGTGTCGTCCGTCTGCTCCGGGGTGATCTGCGCGGCCGCCGCAGTGCGGTTGATCTGAAAGTCGTTGGGGCCGTCGCCGTACGAGCGACCGCGGGGGAGAAGCAGCGCGGCGTTGCGCAGGAGCCCGCCGGTGGTCTGCCCGACCGACAGGACGGCGACGAGGGCGGCGCCGCCGCCGACCAGGGCGAGCGCGCCGCGCCGGCTCATCGTCGGCGAGGTCGGATCGTCGGCGACGAGGCCGTTGTCGTCCGGCGGCTCGGGCCGCGTGTCGGCGCGGGACGTGCGCAGGACGTCGCGGAACGAACGCGAACGCAGCGACCGGACCATCAGCGGCACCTTCAGCACGGTGTGCGTGACGAAGCCGGCGATGAACACCCAGGCGCCCCAGTAATGGGCCGTGTAGAAGTCGAAGCCGAAGATGTAGTCGTACTGGATGTTCAGGACGCCGGTGATGATCTCGAACAGCGCACCGCCGACCAGGGCGATCAGCGACAGTCGCTCGAGAGCCTGGGCCGCCGACCGCACCGGCGGGAACACGAACAGTTTGGGGATCACCGACCACAGCTTCGCGAGGACGATCGGAACCAGGATCAGTCCCAGACCGACGTGCAGCCCCTGCGTCAGCCGGTACAACCACGACGGCCGGGTGGGCCAGGCGAAGTACGGAAGGTGCAACCAGCCGACGTCACCCGGCCGGGCCTGCCCGAACTGCGGTCCGTACGCGATGTACGACAGCAGGCCCGTGACGATGACGATGGGCAGCCCGATCAGCAGGACCAGGCCGAACACCGAGGTCAGCCACGGTCCGCGCAGTGGACTGCGTAGCCGTGGGCCGCGAGAGTTCCCGGACATGGTCGGAACTCAGGGGAAGACTGCGGGCTCGGGGTGGTGGCTCATCGTGAATCTGTCCCTTCGGCTCGAGGGCCTCGAACGTCACAGGTAATTCGGTGCCGGTGCTATGGAGGACTGCTCCGCCCGTGAGTACTTGTCAACCGCGGGCGGTTAACAAGTACTCACAGGTGCGAAGCACCGTGCCGGATCTCGTCGCGGGGCTGGTCGTAGCGCACCATCTCGTATCCGATCATCGCGAGCAGGACCGCGGTGAGGACCCCGAGGGTGGCGAGGGCGGGGATGTGCCAGACGACGGGAATCAGCGCGATCAGCACGATCGCCGTCACGACGCGCGGCACGGTGATCGACCTCGTCGCGTACGCCTTGAACGCGACGAGCGCGAGGAGGTACAGCGCAGCGCCACCGAACAGCGCGATCAGCGGCCACCCGTACAGCGGGTCGGTGAGGCGGTGATGGTTACCGTCGCCGACGTACGACAGGATCTTCTTCAACCCCAGCGACAGCATGACGACCCCGATCACCATCGGCAGGTGCAGGAAGCTGTAGCAGTTCCGGGCGATCCTGATCTGACGCGCACCGGTCGCCTCCTCGAACGCGTGCTCCACGGCCAGCGACGTGACGTCGAAGTACGACCACCACAGCAGTCCCGACACCACGAGTCCCAGCAACGAGGCGACGATGATCGCCCAGGAGATCGGCAGGCTGGCGACGCCGATGCCGATCGACACGATCGACTCGCCGAGCGCGACGATGATGATGAGCCCGTGCCGTTCCGCGAAGTGGCTCACCGACCGCAACCGCCAATCGGTGCCGCCGATCAGGGTGCCCACGTAGTCACCGGCGAGGGCGAGGATCCACATCACGGTCTGCGCCGTGCCGGTGAGCTGTGACGCGATGAGCAGGAACACGGTGCCGGTGACCATGCTCGGCGCGAAGCGCAGCACCTGGCCGCGCAGTTGCGGGTCGGTGCGGCTGATGACCCAGAACATCACCAGGTGAAGCAGCCGGACGACGAAGTAGCCGAGAGCGAAGATGACGGGACCGTCGAGTCCGCCCGCCATATCGTCGAACGCTTCGGGGATGGTCAACGCGGTGATGAACATGGCACCCATCGCGCCGAACATCACCAACCGCACGATGCCCTCGTCGGCGCGCACGAGGTTGCAGAGCCAGGCGTAGCCCACCCAGCTCCACCACAGGACGGCCATCACCAGGGCGCCGCGCAGCAGGTTCACCCCGGTGGGGTCCTCGGCCATCAGGTCCGTGACACGAGTGAGCGCGAAGACGAAGACGAGGTCGAAGAACAGCTCGAGCGGCGATACCGACGCACGCTCTTCGACGAGACGGGGACGGAAGCGATGGGCGAAGGTCACGAGGAGAATGCTGCCACCGGAAGGCGGCACGGGAAAGTCCGACGAGCCGCGGCCCGTGAGTACTTGTTAACCACGGGCGGTTAATAAGTACTCACGGGCGGCGGAGCCGCATTTACTTGACGCCGCCGGCGGTCAGACCGGACACGATGCGGCGCTGGAGGAGCAGGACGATAATGACGAGCGGGATGGTGACGACGGTGCCGGCCGCCATCACGGACGTGAACGGTTCCTCGTGCGGTTTGCTTCCCGCGAACTGTGCGATGGCGACGGTGGCGGGCTGGGTGATGTCGTTGGACAGCTGACTCGAGATCAGGTATTCGTTCCACGACGCGATGAACGCGAGGATCGCGGTGGTGAACAGGCCGGGTGCGGCCAAGGGCAGCAATACCATTCGGAAGGCCTGCCGCCTGCTGGCCCCGTCGATGCGGGCCGCTTCCTCGAGTTCCCACGGGAGTTCCTTGAAGAACGCCGTGAGGGTGTAGATGGTGAGAGGCAGCACGAAGGAGATGTTCGGGATGATCAACGCCTGATACGTGCCGAACCAGCCCATCGACGTGAACAACTGGAACAGCGGTGTCAGGACGGCGACACCCGGGAACATCGACGCGGCCAGGATGATTCCGAGGACGGCGTGCTTGCCCCGGAACTGCAACCGCGCCAGTGCGTACGCGGTACCGACGCCGACGACGAGACCGATCGCGGTGGTGACGGCGCCGATGATCGTGCTGTTGACGAGTGCCCTGCCGAAGTGGTTGCCTGCCTCCGTCGAGAACACGCTCGCGAAGTTCTCCAGCGTGACGTGGGTGGGCCACGGGGTGGTGTCGAACGTGTAGTCGGAGTGCCGGAAGGCGGTGACGACCATCCAGTAGACGGGGGCCAAACCCCAGACGACGATCACCGCCAGGCCCAGGTAGGTGCGGATGGCTGCGAGCGACGGTCCCCGGCGCCGGCGTGCCACCGTGGGCCGGGGCATCCCCGGTGTGACGACTGCTGTGGACATGGGTCAGGCCTTTCGCTGCTGCTCTTGGGTGTCGATCACGTTGACGCCCATCACCTTCACCAGTGCGTAGGCGACGGCGAAGATGAACAGGAATGTGATCGTGGAGAGGGCGGACGCGCTGTTGAAACCCTGGCGCATCTGGTCGATCACCAGGATCGACAGCGTGGTGGTGGCTGTGCCGTCGCCGCCACCGCCGCCGGTGAGGATCGCCGGAAGGTCGTAGATCCGCAGGACGTCGAGGACGCGGAAGAGGACCGCCACCAGAATGGCCGGCTTGATGAGGGGCAACGTGATCGACCGGAACCGCTGCCAGGCGTTGGCGCCGTCCATCCGCGCGGCCTCGTACACCTCGGCGGGCACCATCTGCAGTCCGGCGAGGATCAGCAACGCCACGAACGGTGTGGTCTTCCAGGCGTCGGCGATCACGACGGCGAACCGTGCGGGCCAGGTGTCACCGGTCCACAGGATCTCGGTGCCGAGCAGTTTGTTGGCGATGCCGTCGTAGGCGAAGACGAAGTACCACAGCTTCGCGGTGACGGCGGTCGGGATCGCCCAGGCCACGAGGATGCTGGTGCGCAGCAGTGCGCGACCACGGAACGCCCGGTTCATGATGGTGGCGAACCACAGTCCCAGCGCCACCTCGATGACGACCGTGACGACGGTGAAGAACACGGTGACCCACATCGACTGCCAGAACAGCGATCCGAGGGTGCCGCCGGGGCAGGACACCGACGCTCCGGTCGTGTCGGTGCACCGCTGGAACAGCCAGTGCGTGTAGTTCGACAGTCCCGCGAAACCCTGGTCGACGAACTTGCCGGTGGCGGGATCGATCGTCGGGTCCTTGAACAGCGA
>SEEV01000489.1 GCA_004211695.1 Rhodococcus sp. (in: high G+C Gram-positive bacteria) | reverse complement strand
CTCTTCATCGGGTACTTCGTCCTCGAGGGATTCGATTTCGGTGTCGGCATGCTGATGCCGGTGCTGGGCAGGCGCAAGGACCCGAACGGGGACACGCGACGGCGGGTGGTGCTCAACACGATCGGCCCCGTATGGGACGGCAACGAGGTGTGGCTCATCACCGGCGGCGGCGCGCTGTTCGCGGCGTTCCCGGAGTGGTACGCCACCCTGTTCTCCGGCTTCTACCTGCCGCTGCTGATCATCCTCGTCGCACTCATCGTCCGGATCTGCGCCATCGAGTACCGCGGCAAGATCGACGACGACACCTGGCGCAGGCGATGCGACTGGGGCATCGTCTTCGGGTCCTGGGTGCCCGCCGTGCTGTGGGGTGTCGCGTTCGCGAACATCGTGCGGGGCGTCGACATCGACGCCGACAAGCAGGTCACGTCGAACCTGTTCGATCTCCTCAATCCCTATGCCCTGCTGGGTGGTCTGACGACGGCGCTCGTGTTCGCTCTGCACGGTGCGGTGTTCCTCGCACTGAAGACGGCCGACGAAGTGCGCACGGACGCCGTCGAATTGGCGTCCAGGCTGGCCCTCCCGGCCGTTCCGGTGGCCGGCGCGTTCGTGCTGTGGACGCAGTTGGCGCACGGCAAGGGCTGGACGTGGATCCTCGTCGCGATCGCCGCCGCCGCACTCCTCGGGGTGGTCGCATTCACCCGCGCCGAACGGGAGGGCTGGGCGTTCCTGCTCACGTCGATCGCCGTCATCGCCACGGTGGCCCTGCTGTTCGGTTCGCTGTTCCCCAACGTCATGCCGTCCACCCTGGACGCCGCCTACAACCTGACCATCGAGAACGCGTCGTCGAGTCCGTACACGCTGAAGGTGATGACCTGGGCCGCCGCCTTCCTCACCCCGGTGGTGCTGATCTACCAGGGCTGGACGTACTGGGTGTTCCGTCAACGGATCTCGACCAAGCACATCCCGCCGTCGATCGGTCTCCCGCTCGAGCGCAGATGAGCACAGCGGTAGGCGACGCACCACGCGCAGCGACGGAGCGCGTGTCCCGGCGTCCCGTCGATCCGCGGCTGTGGCGGTACTCGGCGGCCGCCCGCGGATATCTCGCCCTCACGGTCGGGCTGTCGATCGTCAACGTCGCGATGGTCATCGTGTCGGCGCTCATGATCGGCCGCGTGCTCGGCGGGGTGATCGTCGACGACGCCACCGACCTCGGCCGGTGGTCCACCGAACTGGGGGTCCTCGCGGCCGCGGTGGGGATCCGGGTTCTCGGCACCTGGTTGCAGTCCCGCTTCGCGCACCGTTCCGCGACACGTGTCGTGGCGGAACTGAAGGGGGAGGTGCTCGGTGTCGCCACTCGGATGCGGCCGCGCGAACTCGATCCCCGCCGGGACGAGATCGCGACCGTGCTCACCCGCGGCATCGACGGACTCGTGCCGTACCTCACCGGGTACCTTCCCGCCCTGGTGCTCGCGGCCACCCTCACCCCGGCGACGTTGGCGGTCATCGCATTCCAGGATCTGACGTCGGCGGCGATCATCTTCGTCACGCTGCCGCTGATCCCGGTCTTCATGATCCTCATCGGCCTGCTCACCAAGGGCAAGGCCGCCAAGACCCTGACCGCGATGACCACACTGTCCTCGCAACTCCTCGACCTTCTGGCCGGCCTGCCCACACTCCGCGCGCTCGGCCGCGAGCAGGGCCCGACGACGCGGGTGCGTGAACTCGGCGACGCCCACCGCCGCACCACCATGTCGGCGCTGCGGGTGGCGTTCCTGTCGTCGATGGTGCTGGAACTGCTGGCCACGCTGTGCGTCGCGCTCGTCGCCGTCAGCATCGGACTTCGGCTGGTGTACGGGGGGATGGAACTCGAAGCGGGAATCGTGGCACTGATCCTCGCGCCCGAGGTGTACCTCCCGCTGCGGATGGTCGGAACACAGTTCCACGCCGCCGAGGACGGAATGGCTGCCGCGAGCAGGGCTTTCGCCGTCATCGACACCGACCGCCGGGGCGACGCCGACGGCGCGGTCGTAGTGGACGCGGCCGGGGCGCGCCTCGAATTCGACGGCCTGGACGTCCGGTCCCGGCACGGGCTGGCGCCGCGCGGACTGACCGGTGCTCTCGAACCCGGCGCGGTGACGGTGCTGACCGGACCCAACGGGTCCGGGAAAACGACTGCGGTGCACGCACTCCTCGGCCTCGTCGAACCGGACCGTGGGGACGTGCGCGTGGCCGGCGCACCCGTGGGCTCGCTCGACCGGTCCGCGTGGTGGGCCCAGGTGGCGTGGCTACCGCAGCACCCCGTTCTCGTTCCCGGCACCCTCGACGAGAACCTCCGGCTGACCGGCGACGTCGTCGACCTCGAACACGCCTGCACTGCCACGGGTTTCGACCAGGTGCTCGCCGAACTCCCCGAAGGCTGGAACACGCGGGTCGGATCCGGTGGAACGGGACTGTCGCTCGGTCAGCGGCAGCGACTCGCCTTGACCCGTGTGCTCGCCACCCGGCGTCCCGTACTGGTGCTCGACGAACCCACCGCGCACCTCGACGACGCCGCGGAGCGCACCGTGCTGGATTCGCTGCGGAGCCTCGCCGCCGCCGGCCGGACGGTCGTGGTGGTCGGGCACCGTCCGACGGTGCTCGCGGCCGCCGACCGGGTGATCGAGGTGAGCGCCGATGTCGCGTGACCCGCTGATCCGGGCGCTGCCGCTGCTCGACCTGCAGCCGGGACGGGTGTTGCGGGCCGTCGCCGCCGGCGTCGCCACGCTGGGTAGTGCGCTCGCGCTGGCCGCGCTGTCCGCGTGGTTGATCACCCGGGCGTGGCAGATGCCGCCGGTCCTGGACCTCAGCGTGGCAGTGGTGGCGGTACGGGCCCTCGGCATCTCCCGCGGCGTCTTCCGCTACCTCGAGCGGCTCGCCACCCACGACACCGCCCTCCGCGGAACCACGTCCGCCCGCACCCAGCTGTACCAGCGGCTCGCCGACGGAGACCCCGCCGCCGCGGCCGGACTGCGGCGCGGCGAACTGCTCGCCCGCACCGGGGCCGACGTCGACATCCTCGGCGACGTCGTGGTGCGCGCGCTCGTCCCCATCGCCGTGTCCGTCGTCCTGGCCGTCGCCGCCGTCGGCATCCTCGCGGTGATCTCACCCGCATCGGCACTCGTCCTCGCCGTGGCGCTCGCGGTATCGGGGGTCGCGGCGCCCTGGCTGTCCGCGCGGGCCGCCCGCACCGCCGAGACATCCGGCGCCGACGCACGCGCCCGGTTCAGTGAGGACGCCGTCACCGCCCTCGATCATGCTGCGGAACTCCATGTCGCGGGCCGCCTGGACCGGACAGTGTCGCGGGCCGCCGACGCCGAACGCGCCGTTGTCGCGGCCACCGACCGTGCCGCCGCACCCAGCGCGTTCGCCGACGCCGCCACCCCACTCGCGGTGGGAGCGAGCGTGATCGCATCACTGCTCATCGGCATGGACCTGTACTCGTCGGGGACCATGAGTCCGATGGCCATGGGCATCCTCGTGCTCCTGCCGCTGTCCGCGTTCGAGGCCACGGCAGCGCTGCCCGCGGCGGCGGTCGCGCTGACGCGGGCCCGAATAGCGTCGCGCCGAATACTCGCCGTGCTGGACGCCGCCGTCGCGGACCCGCACCCCGGGGACCTGCCCCTCGACGGGCCCGCACGGATTGTCGCGAGGGCGCTGCGCTGCGGCTGGCCCGGCGGACACGTCACCGCGCCGCTCGACCTCGACCTGCCACCGGGTGCCCGCGTCGCGATCGTCGGGGGCAGCGGGTCCGGGAAGACGACCACCCTGATGACCCTGGCCGGGCTACTCCCACCGCAATCGGGGACGGTCCAGGTAGACGGCACAGACCTGCACCGCGTCCGGGCCGACGCGCTCCGCCGGAACGTCGGATTCTTCGCCGAGGACGCGCACCTCTTCGACACGTCCGTGCTCGAGAATCTGCGGGTGGCGCGGGGCGACATCGACGAAGCGGAGGCGCTCGCCGTCCTGGAGTCCGTCGGGCTCGGCGACTGGGTGTCGGGGCTGCCGGAGGGCCTGCACACGACCCTCGCCGGTGGTACCCGGGTGGTGTCCGGCGGACAGCGTCGCCGGACACGTGAGGTGGCTGCCAGCTAGCCG
Organism: Rhodococcus sp. (in: high G+C Gram-positive bacteria); assembly: GCA_004211695.1. Lineage (GTDB taxonomy): Bacteria > Actinomycetota > Actinomycetes > Mycobacteriales > Mycobacteriaceae > Rhodococcus_F. The sequence goes on along the minus strand of SEEV01000489.1, from coordinate 3,948 downwards.
CTACCGCTGACGGAATTCACTGACCGCGCGAGCGGCGAGCGAATCCCAGGCAGCTACCCGGCCCCCGAGCCCCCGGTCTGGTCCAGATCGGGACCGGTGCACCAGCACCGGAAGGCTCGGGGGCCGCTTTGCGCTCCGCGCCCGTGAGTACTTATTAACCGCCCGACGTTAACAAGTACTCACGGCAGCGGGCGCACGGGTTCGACCCGGACCAGCCTCCCCGCTCGAGGACCGCCCGAACCTCGGCCGCGACGTCGCACGAACGCCGCGTCACCTCCTCCCAGCCGTAGACCAAGGTCGCCTTGCCTGCCAGTTCCGCCGCGTTGCCGCGACGCCGGTCGCGTAACGCCACCGACCGCGACGAGTGGTACCGCAACCCGTCCAGTCTCACGATGAGGGGTACGCCGCTGTCCGAATAGTCGACGTCCTCGTAGAGCGTCTGCCCGTCGACGAGTACCGGCGACTGCCGCCGTGCGGGTGGCAAGCCATGAGCGGTCTCGACGTCGACGGCGTATCGATGCTCGAGGATCGACTGGACCCCGCCGGAGACGAACGTCAGCGCGTCGGTCAGCGCCTTGCGATATCTCCGCGGTGGACGCTGCTCGAGCCGTCGCAGCAACTCGTGCACCGGAATGTTGCTACCGGTGGTCGCCGACACGATGACCCGCTGAGCCTCTACCGCGGACGGCTCCGCAACGGCGAGATCGACGACGGTGTCGGCCCGGGAGGTTCGGGGCGGAAGTGTCGGGACAAGGATGTGGGCGTGCGCCCGGGACCGGTGCACCACGACGCCGGGATGGAGGAGATCGCCTTCGCGTGGAACGGGACGGTCGGATCGGCTGCCGGCCTTCCGGTAGGTCGGCGCCTGCGGCTCCGCCGACAATCCGTAGGGCACCGTGACATGAATGGGCTCGGCAGGATCGACCGGCGTCAGCGCCCATTCCTCGGCCGCCGTCCGATGGCTGAGTATCGCCCGGGGCCCGCCGAACAGCAGCGCTGCCCACAAGGTCATCGGCCGGTCGAGTGGACCGTTGGTGACGGCGTAGACGCCGTGCAGCACCGCCAACCATTGGCCGGACTCGACGAGGTGTTGGATCTGGCGGCTCGAGATGCCCAGTCCACGCAGTTGCCGGGCCGTGACGAGGCCGTGCTGGTAGTCGAGGACCCGTTGGAACTCGGGTTTGATGTCGATCGTCGCTGTCGTCATGACAGGGACGGTGCGTAGGCAGACCGACAGGAAACGCGCGAAAAGACGCGAAATCATTTCGCCTGTGGATAACCCTCAGGTTGGGGATAACTCCAGCCGTGAGTACTTGTTAACCGCCCGCGGTTGATAAGTACTCACGGGCGGCGCAGCCGCACCCCTAACCGACGTAGCGGGACAGACGCGCCGAGAGGTGGGGGCGCAGTTCACCGTCGGCGATGATGCGTTCTTCGACGTAGGCGAGGTCGCCGCCCTCGACGATGCCGTACAGGCGCTTGGCGCCGCCGACGAGAACACCGGAGGTGCTGCGGATCACGACGTCGGTGGCGAGCTCCCACGACGACTGTGTGAGGGCCCGGCCGTAGAACAGTTCGACGATGCCGGAACTGTGGGCGAGGAGGAGTTCGACGACCTCTTCGTCGGTGCTGCCGGGGATGCCGTCGCCGCTGATCCGCCAGAAGCCGGTCTCGTTGAGATCGGGGCGCACGTACGCGCCGTCGACGTCGAGAACCCAGGTCTGGGATTCCCACTTGAGGTAGTTGCCACCGTTGTGGGACACGATGATCTGCTGCCCGAAGTGGTAGTCGCCGGTGTCGGGGTCGTGGCCTTCCCCTTCGCCGCGCCACACACCCACGAGGGGCAGTACTGCGAGGAGTTCGCTGTTCAGATCCGGGCCGAGGCGCAGATTGGCAGTGTCCTCGGGCAGCGGAAGGTCCGGAAGCTGCGGGATGTTCCGCGATGCCGTCGACTTGGAACGCTCGATGGCGTCCGCGACGGCGGCGTCACCGCTACCACGACGCACGGTGGGGGTGTCCCCAGCGGGCGCGCTCGTAGGCGGGTGCTCGGAAGGCGGATCTGCGCCTGCGTCCGGAGATTGACTCACGACTCGTCGGTCACCAGGCGGTAGATCGTGTAGAGAGAGAACCACGTGATCAACACGGCGGCAAGGACAAGAAGTACCTCGAAGAAGATAACCACGGGGACATCCTAAACCGAACCCGTCGAACGGTCGAAACGGGAGGCGTCTTACGGTGACTGGCGCTACGGTTCTCGAAGGCGACCACCCGGTCTGGTTCCGGACATCGTTGTCCGGTCGTCTCGTCTCCCGCCCCTCCGGAGGTCCCATGCTTCGATCGTCTCCTGCCCGCACAGGCCTGGCGCGAGCCGTGACCGCGGCGACGATGCTGCTGCTCGCCGCCTCCGCCTTCGGGGCTCCCGGTCTCGCTGTCGCGGCACCGGACACCGGCAGCGCCGGCACGGGACGCTCGGGTTCCGGCGACACCGAGGTGCGCCCCGATCCGAACAACTACGCTGCCGACTGCCCGGACATCCTCATCGTCGCGGTGTCGGGTGCGACGGATTCGGATGTGGACCGCAACCCTCTCGAGGAGAGTGGTGAGGTGTGGTCGAACTGGGTCGGCAACGTGACCGTGCCGACCGGCGAGGCCAACAAGGACGATCCGGGGACGGTCGGGTGGATGTACGTCCCGTATCCGTCCACGTACGGACTCGGACTGCTGCAACCTGTTCCGACATATCAGGATTCGATGGCGGCCGGTGTCGCGTCGACGAACAGGATCCTCGACGAGAACAAGGCGAAGTGCGGCGACGCCACCAAGTACGTCCTCCTCGGATACAGCGTCGGCGCCGAGGTGGTCGAACGGGTGGCACGCGACCTCGGCCACCGCGACAGCAATGCTCTGGTTACCGCCGACGACATCGCCGGCGTCGCGTTGATCGGCGACCCGTACCGCCCCGCGGGGACGCCCTCGATGGGCGAGCCGGGACCGCCCGGGGGCGGCTTCATGTCGTCGGGGCCGGCCGACTACGGCGCTCTCGACGGTAAGATCACCTACGCGTGCCGACCGTACGACATCGCGTGCGACGCGCCGCGGGAGATCGCCGTCCTCGAACTGGCGCTCGGCGTGCTCGGCCAGATGCACTTCACCCTGCTGAATCCGGGCCAGACCGTCTCCGACTTCGCGAACGCGGTGTCCAGCATGGCGGCGCGGTCGATTGTGCACATCGTCACACACGAAGACTGGTTCGCCTCGGACGAATCGTTCCTCGACGTTCTCCGCAAGGTCGCCGACCACACCTACGATCCCGACGGACCGGACCGGGACATGCAGGTGTCCCAGGAGCAGATGGTCGAGGCGCTGAACTGGGCGATGGGCCCCGGTTCGGACGTGGTGAAGGCGAAGCTGGCGGCGGAGGGTCCCGGGTTCGTCGAGGACAACAGGGACGTCTTCGAACTCGTGATCAAGCCGTACATCTTCCTCGGCTTCATCCAGCACCTGTTCTACTGGAACAACAACCCGAACGACCCGTGGTACTGGGAGAGCGAGAAGGTTGTCGAATGGATCACCGCACTGGCGCATGTCGAGAAGGACCGCGAGGCCGGTACGCCCGGCAACTAGATCCGCACGACAGAAAGGCCCCGCTCCGGATCGGAGCGGGGCCTTTCTGGTGTATTCGGCTGGTGACTACTCGCCGACCGTGACGTCGACATTGTGCACGCCGGCGCTGGTCGGGCTCACCGTGGAGGTGCCGTTGCCGGAGCTGGACAGTGCACGCACGGTCCAGTCGCCGGGGGCGGCGAAGAAGCGGAAGTCACCGGTGCCGGAGGCGACGACCTCGGCGGTGAACTCTCCGCCGCCGTCGAGGAGACGCACGAACGCTCCACCGATCGGCTGGCCGTCAGCGGCGAGAACGCGGCCGGTGATGACCGTTTCCTTCTCGAC
>SEEV01000488.1 GCA_004211695.1 Rhodococcus sp. (in: high G+C Gram-positive bacteria) | reverse complement strand
TCCGAGCCGATCGCGGTGGGGTACACCAGGATTTCGGCGCCGCCGAGCGAGTAGGCGCGGGCGACCTCGGGGAACCATTCGTCCCAGCACGTCGGCAGTCCGAGCTTCACACCGTCCAGGGCCTCGTGCACCGGGTACGGGTTCTCGGCCGGACCGCCCCGGAAGTAGGTGTCCTCGTAGTAGCCGGCAGTCACGGGGATATGCAGCTTGCGGGTGCGCGCGAGCAGTTCGCCGGACGGCGCGACGAGGATCGCGGTGTTGAAGCCGAGCCCGTCCTCGTACTGCACGCCGTTCTCGGAGTCGTTCCGCTCGTACAGCGAGGCGTGGACGAGGACGCCGTGTTCCGCGGCCGCCTTGGCGGCGAACGTGAACGTGGGGCCGGTGAGGAGGTCCTCGGCCTGGCGGCCGGGGTTGTCGCCGCCTTCGACGAACGCGGGATAGCGGCTCAGGGTGAGCTCGGGAAGGAACACCACGCGCGCCCCGAGGTGAGCGGCTTCGGCGATGCCCTCGTCGAGTTCGGCCCGCAGATCCTGCTCGTTCTCGTGCCAGCGGTGCTGGACGAGTCCGACGCGGAGCGGGGTGCGTCCCGTCTCTCGGGTCCGCGACAGGGACTCGGGAGGGGTGAGTGCGGTAATCGTCAACATTGCGGTTCCTCGGATGTTCGGTTCGGCGAGCGCCTAAAACGAATTGGATTCGTTAAGTATGGTGGGTGAATGCTCGGCGATCAAGGGGTGGGGCGTGACGATTTCGATTCCTTCGGTATCGACCCCGGTCGCCGGTGACGCACACCGACCAGGAGGGCACCCATGCCACGGCCATCACAGCGACTGCTGTCGCCGGAGATCATCACCGAAGCTGCCATTCGCATGGTGGACCTCACCGGTGACTTCACGATGCCGGGTCTCGCCGAACGGCTGAAGGTACGGCCCTCCTCGCTGTACAACCATGTGTCCGGGAGGGCGGAGATCATCGAACTGATGCGTGCCCGCGTGATGGCGGGCATCGTGGTGGCGGACCCCGACGCCAAGTGGAGCGAGACGGTGGCCGGCCTGGCGCGCGAGTATCGGCGCAACTACGCCGAGCATCCTCGGCTGATTCCTCTGTTCACCGCGCACACAGTGCAGTCCGGTGTGGCATTCGCGCTGTACAACGCTCTGGCGCAGGCATTTTCGGACGGCGGTTTCACACCGGTCGAGGTGTTGCACGCGATCACGACCGTGGACAGTTTCGTCCTGGGATCGGCACTCGACCTCGCCGCCCCCGAAGTGGTCTGGGCGACCGCTCCGGAGGCGAGCGAGGCGATGCGTGCGGCGTTGGCGACGTCCGTGCCGAACCCCGAACGGGCGGACGCGGCGTTCGAGTTCGGGTTGCGGACGCTTATCGCGGGTTTGGAGGCGCAGGCTCCGAACCAGCCGTGAGGTCGCCCTCGTCGCGCAGTGCGGACGTCTCACGGGTCAGCGTCTCGCCGCGGAAGAACGCGGGGCTGCGGAACCGCATGACGACCATGAGGACCACGCCGAGCAGCAGGATGCCGAAGCCGAGGAAGAAGACCAGGCCCACGCCGCCGATGGAGGCGCCGCTCGCGTTGTCCGGGTTCATGCTCTCCTCGATCGAGATCACGAACACCGCCAGCAGCATGAGGCCGCCGAGGAGCGGGAAGGCGAACCGGAAGACGATATTGCGGAAACTCGTGAACAGGCTGTCCCGGAAGTACCACACGCAGGCGAACGCCGTGATGCCGTAATACCAGCAGATCATGATGCCCAGCGCGGCGATCGTGTCGAGCAGTGTGCGCTCGGACAGGAACGTGACCACCGTGTAGAACACCGCAGTGATGACACCGGCGACGACCGTGGCGTACGACGGGACCAGGAACCGGGGAGACACGTCGGCGAGCTTCTTCGGGAACGCGCCGTACGCGCCCATCGCGAGCATGGTGCGCGCCGCGGGCAGGAACGTGGTCTGCAGGCTCGCGACCGAGGAGACGAACACCGCGAGGAACAGCAGCATGCCGCCCCAGTTCCCGAGCACGGGGTCGGCGAGAGCGCCGAAGACGTTCTCGGAGTTGTCGGGGTTGCCGAGTCCGAGGCCGTCCTCGCCGACGCCGGCGTACATCATCGCGGCGACCGACACGAGCAGGTAGGTCAGCAGGATCGTCAGCACGCACAGGAGTCCTGCGCGGCCGGGGGTCTTCTTGGGGTTCTTCGACTCCTCGCCGAGTGTCAGGCAGGTGTCCCAGCCCCAGAAGGCGAAGATCGACCCGGTGACGCCGATCACGAACGCGCCGATGGCGAGCCCGGAGAACGGGTTGAACCAGCTCAGGTCGAACGAGAGCCCGGCGGGGGCGGACCCGTTGCCGACGTGGACCAGTGCCACCACCGCGAAGGCGATGAGCAGGACCATCTGGAAGCCGACCAGCGCGAACTGCAGCTTCTCACTGGTGGTGATGCCGCGACTGGCGATCCACGTGGCGAGCGCGATGAAGAGCAGGGTGGTGCCCACATTCACGAATTTGTTGCCCGGCAGATCCGCGATGTTCGGGGCGTCGAAGAGTTTCGCGATGAACAGATAGAAGAACTGGACGGCGATCGCCGCGAGGTTCGAGAGCACGATGATCGTGGCGATCACCATGCCCCAGCCGCACATCCACCCGACGTACGGTCCGAACGCCTTCGTCGACCACGTGAAGGACGCACCGCAGTCGGGGGATTCGGAGTTGAGTTCGCGGTAGGCGTAGGCCGTGAGGAACATGGGAATGAAGCCGGCGATGAAGATGGCGGGCATCTTCAGCCCGACCGCCGCGACGATCAGGCCGATGCTCGCGGTCAGGGTGTAGCCGGGTGCGACGGACGAGATGCCGAGGACCGCGCCGGCCAGGGTACCGACCTTCCCGACCGCCAGTCCCTTGGAGGACGTGCCCTCGGGGGACACTGAAGTATTGGTCATCTCGCTACCTCCGGTTGGGACTGCACGGGGATCCGGGGCGGGTGTTGTGGGGTTGGACATGGTCGTACTACTCACGCTCGGCGTTGGTTTGCTCACTATGGGGGAACTCCTGCTTGGGAACGACGACCATGGGCACCGGCAGGACGCGGAGCATCTTGGTGGCGGTGGAGCCCAGGAACAGTCGATGTGGTTGTGCGAGACGGCTGGAGCCGACCATGACGAGGTCGCCGTCCTGCCAGTCGAGTTTGCGGACGGCCGATTCCACGGCGTCTCCGTCGGCGATCGTCACGGAGACGGGAAAGCCTTGGGGAAGAGCGGACTTCGCCTCGTCGAGGGTGGACTGCGCATGGGCGACCGCACGCTCGCGGACGCTCTCGGAGGTGTCCCGATGATCGCGGAGGTGGTGGTGAGGGTCCAGTTCGACCAGGGAGACCAGGCGTAGCGGGGTGTCCATCCGCTCGCTCGTGCGCACAGCGGTCCGCAGCAGCACATCCGCCCCGGCCCGCGTCCCGAGGGCGCAGGTCACCTCTCGTATCTTCTTCGCGGAGGAATGCCGATAGCCGCGGGGCGCGAGGCAGAGCGGCACGTGCGCGGAGTGCAGCAGTTCCGTCGACACGGAACCGACCGAGTGCCTGCCGAGCAGGCCGTCACCCGCGGCGCCGACGACGATCGCGTGCGCGTCGAGGCGCGTGACCTCGTCGAGGATGCCCTGCGCGAACGATTCGTGGAAGCTGAGGTGCACTTCCACGTCGATGTCGCTCGGCACCGACGACTTCGCGTCGTCCAGCCAGCGCTGGGCGCGGGCGGCGAGGATGTCGTCGTAGCCGGTCTCTGCCGGAACTCTCGCCGGGACCGTCCGGTCCGGCGGGAGCACCATGCAGATGTCGAGTTGTGCACCGAGACTGCGGGCGAGCTGAACCCCGAGGGCCAGACCGTCCTCCCCACTGGGGGTGGCGAGATATCCAACGACCAAACGCATGGTGACGGTTCCGATCTGTCTCGGGGCGGGCGGTTTACGCGAAGCCGACGTACTTGGTCTCGAGGTACTCCTCGATGCCTTCGGTGCCGCCCTCGCTGCCGAGGCCGGACTGCTTGACTCCACCGAACGGTGCGGCGACGTCGGAGATGACGCCGCGGTTGACTCCGACCATGCCGCTCTCGAGCTTGTCGGCGACGCGGAACGCCCGGTCGACGTTCTGCGTGTAGATGTATGCGGCGAGACCGTATTCGGTGTCGTTGGCGGCGGCGACGCCCTCGGCCTCGGTGTCGAATCCGGTGATCGCGGCGACGGGTCCGAAGATCTCCTCGCGGACGATGCGCGCGTTCGCCGGGATCTCGTCGAGGACGGTGGGCTGGAAGAAGTAGCCGGGACCGTCGACGGACTTGCCGCCGGTGCGGACCCGGGCGCCCGCGGCGACGGCGTCGTCGACGAGGGACGCCACGTTGCGGCGCT
>SEEV01000487.1 GCA_004211695.1 Rhodococcus sp. (in: high G+C Gram-positive bacteria) | reverse complement strand
ACGAGCTGGTGTTCCCGGTGCGGGTACGCACCGGCGCCCACAAGGGCGAGCTGGCGTGGATGCCGCTGACGCACTGGCGGGTGCTGCGCACCCTGCACAACCCTCGCTACGCCGGTGCGACCGGAACTCGGCCCAACTCGCATCCGAGATCGCCCGAGACAGTCGAGAGCAGCCGCTGGTTGGTTTCGAACTGCTCCCTGCGTTCGTGGCGCGGGTTGGTGATCTTCTCCCCCGTCGAGAGCGTGTAGAGGCTCGTGATCCCGGCGTCGAGCCCGACCACTTGGTTTTCGCGCACGTGGGCGTGCCGATGCGGCGTCGTCCATGATCGGGATGTGAACGCGGCGAAGAATATTTTGGCCGTCGGACTGACGGTGGCAGCCTGCGGAGATGGTGTGAGACCGCCCCGGACGTGAGTGTGGGGAGGCAACTGTCGGTGAAACAGGAACCTCGGGACGCGAGTCCCGAGGGGAATCTCGGTCGTTCACGGCCGAGAGGACGTCAACGCGGCTACCCGAGCCCGCTGCCAGCGGAGAGCGGAGCCATGCTCCGGTCCAAGGTTCCGTGTAGGCCCCGGCGGATCGCGCCGAGGCCCACACGGTCACACTGCGCCCAACGCCGGAAGGATCACTTCACGGCGATCGGCAGGCTCGGGGTGTAGGGAGCGTGGGCATATTTTCCGGACAGCAGCGACCCGGCGCCGGGAGCGATCGCGGGCAGATCCAGCGCCCGCATCAGTTGATGCGCGGTGGAGACTGCGGCAGAGATCACCGGCTTGCCGAGTTCGTTCTCGACGATCTCGATCGATTGCAGTGACGGCATCTGGACACAGGCCGAGAGAACGATGACGTCGGCGTCCTGGTAGTCGAGTTGCTTGGCGATACCAACGAGATTGCGCGGATCGTGGGCAGCCACGTCGAGATTGTTCGGAATTTCCAGTGCCCGATAGTCGCCCACGTCGATGCCCTGGTCCTTGATGTACTCGACCACGAGCTTGGTGAGCGGCTTCATGTAGGGCGCCACCAGGGCGATCTTCTTCGCTTCCAGGACCTCGAGGGCCGTCACGAGTGCGCCGGCGCTGGTAACCACGGGGGCCGGGGCGCCGTTGTCGAGGGTGATCTGAGCCAGCTTCTGTTCGGAGACGCAGTGGTACCCCTTGCCCATGCTCATGATGGCCACCAAGCAGGCGTAGCCGAGGACATCGACTCTCGCATCGGAGAGTTCGGCGGCGCATCGGGTCGAGTCGGCGTCCATCGCCTCGAGCTCTTCCTTGGTCACCTCCTTCATCCGCATGCGGCTGGAGTGGAAGGTGAATCGCTCGGGGGCGACCGTTTCCCGTGCGCGGAAGAGGGCGGGGATTTCCGTTTCCATCGTCACATTGGAACTCGGCACGATCTGGCCGATGCGGTAGGAGAGGGTGCTCATCGGGCTTCCTTTCTGATCGGACAGGTGTCAGCGAGCATCGATAACCGGGTTGCTCAACGTCCCGATCGATTCGACGGTGCACTCGACCACGTCACCCGGGGTGAGGAACTGCTGGGGCACGAAGCTGGCGCCGACGCCGGCGGGGGAGCCGGTGGCGATCACGTCTCCGGGCTCGAGGGTCATTCCGGAGGTGATGTCCTCGATCAGCTCGGGGATCTTGAACAGCATGTAGCGGCTGTTCGACTTCTGCTTGACTTCGCCGTTCACGCGCAGAGACAGGTCCAGGCCGTGCGGGTCGGTGACGTCGTCCGCGGTACGAATGACCGGCCCGAACGGCGCGTACGAATCCTGGCCCTTGGAGAAGAACCACTGTCCGCCGCGACGCTGGTCCCGGGCGCTGATGTCGTTGATGATGCTGTAACCGAAGACGTAGTCGAGGGCGTCGGCTGCCGACACGTTCTTCGCGGTGCGGCCGATGACGACGGCCACCTCGCATTCCCAGTCGAGCTGGTTGGTCAGGTTCGCGTTGTGGCGGATCGGCTCGCCGGGGCCGACGACGGCGGTGCCGGGCTTGCTGAACAACACCGGGCGCTGGGGCAGATCCTTGTCGGTGTCGAGGGTGCGAGCCGACTCGGCGACGTGTTCGGTGTAATTGAGGCCGACACCGATGATCTTGCCCGGGCGCAGCGGGGCGTGCACGGTGACATCGGCGATCGGGAGGCTGAACTGCGGGGCCTGGTCACTGGCCACCAGCGCGGTCAGCGCGGCGAGACCCGCACTGCCCTGGTTGATCAGAGTCGACAGATCGGCCGGCACCTCGGCGCCGGTGCTCCGTGCCAGTGCGGTGACGTCGATGACCGTGTCGTCGCGCTGGACGCCGAGCCGGGGGGTGTTGTCACGAGTGGAGAAGGTCAGAAGAATCATGAACGGTCCTTGTTCTGGGGGTTGGTGATAGTGGTGTGCGAGGCGAGTTACTGAATCGGCTGGTGACCGTCGTTCTCCAGGTATGCCTCCTCGCGCCAGAAGGACAACGAGCGCATGACAGGGAAGTCGTTGAAGGAGAACAGGACCGCGTCATCGCTGGTGCTGAGGTTGGCATGCTCGTGCCACGCCCAGGAGGGCACGACGAAGATGTCGCCCTGCTTCCAGTCGAATCGTCGGCCCGCGATGACCGAGTAGCCTTCGCCTTTGGCCACGTTGTAGACGACCGATCCGGTGTGCCGGTGGGCGTGGGTGTGCTGGTCGGCCCGGAGCAACTGGATGTGAGCGCTCAGCGTCGGCATCACCGACCCGCCGGTCCGCGGGTTCGAGTATTCGAGCAGGATGCCGTCGTAGGGCGATCCCTCCGACGCTTTCGCGGCGTTCTGCAAGGCGGCGTAGGTGGGTTCCCAGGGGTAGGCGAATAGCGGCGAGTAGGGCTTGGTCCAACCGTCCTCGAAGCCCACGGGGCGCAGTTGGCCCGCGCCATAGGTGAGCAGCGAGGAGTTGACCACCGCGCCCCGCTCTTGGTAATGGTTCGGGTGGACTTCGTAGAACCCGGCGTCGAGGGCATTGACCAGGGGGATGTCGAGTCCGTCCTGCCAGATGACCGGCTCGTCCGAGTCCTCGTTACCGTGCTCGTGCCAGGTGAAACTGGGTGTGATGGCGAAGTCGCGGGGGCCGACCTTCAGTTTCTGTCCGTCCACCACCGTCCAGGCGCCCTGTCCTTCGACGACGAAGCGCAGTGCGGCCGCCATGTGGCGATGTGCGGTCATCGACTCTCCGGGGCCCATTCCCTGCAGGCCGGTGTACAGCAGGCCGACGGCCGCGGTGACGTCCTTGCGCTCGGGGTTGACCAGGGCCACCACCCGCCGACCGGCGTCTTCCGGTTTGACCAGGTCGAGCGAGTCGATGACGAATGGGCGGATGTCCTCATAGCGCCAGAGAATGGGCACGGACGCCGGCTGCGGGAACCACGGCTCGATCTTGTTGGCCACGGTCCATAGCGCCACCGTGTCGCGCTTGCCGAGTTCGTCATAGAACGCTTCCAAGGCTTCGGTGTCCTTTACCCGAGCCCGACCGAGAACGTCGTCACTGAGTGACATGTGTGTTCCTCCCTTTCGTCGGCGACGCATGTGTATGGCATTGGGCGCGTGCGGCCGACCTCACCTGAGTGGATTTCGATCGAACTGCGTAAGCCGTCACCGCCCTGCCGCGAAACCGAATATACACCTACCTTGACGATCGTCACAAGAGCGCTATAAAGTTCGGTCATCGACTTCGATGAAAGGTGGTCAGTGACAGATGGCGAAAGTGACGATCGAGCGGACGGTGGAGTGGTACGACACCGATGCTGCCGGCCACCAACATCATTCGTGCATCGTGCGATTCGTGGAAGCCGCCGAGGCGGCGCTGCTTCGCGAGCACGATCTGGCGTGGCTGTTCGGGGAGACTCCCCGTGTCCGCCACGAGATCAACTACCGATCGCGGCTGTGGTTCGGCGAAACGGTGACAGTGACCCTCGAGGTTGTTCGCCTGGGTAACACCTCTCTCCAGTACGCCTTCGAGGTGCGTGGCAAGGAGGGCGTGGCGGCGGACGGAACCCTCATCGTCGCCCACGCCACCCCGCAGTCGCCGACGTCGACGCCCTGGCCGCAACCCGTAATCGACGCATTCGGCACGATTCGTGCCCAGGAAGCAGTGGTGACCAAGTGACCAGTCAAGAAGCAACAGCGCGTTCTGCACGAGTCGACGCCGGCCTGCCGTCGTTGAAGATCGCGGTGATCGGTGGCGGACCGGGCGGCCTGTATTTCGCCGCTCTGGCCAAGCAACTGGACCCGCGACGGGAGGTCACGGTATTCGAGCGAAACGCCGCCGACATGACCTTCGGCTTCGGCGTCGTCTTCTCGGATGAGACCCTCGACGGAATCACTGCGGCGGATCCGGCGATCTTCGCGGAGATGGAAGCGCAGTTCGCGCGGTGGTCCGATATCGACATCCACTA
>SEEV01000100.1 GCA_004211695.1 Rhodococcus sp. (in: high G+C Gram-positive bacteria) | reverse complement strand
CTGTGCACCGCTGCCGACCAGGCCCGCAGGGTCGATCCCCAGTTCGCGGCGAAGTACCAGCGGTTGATGGTCGGCGACCGGCACCACGAGTCCGCGATCTGTCATCTGGCCACCCATCTCGTCACCCGGACCGCGGCCTGCATGCGTACCGGCCAGCCGTACGCCTTGCGGGACGTCGACGGCACGCCGATCATCGAGGCCGAGGGCCGGGCGATCGTCAAGGCGCGCTACAAGATCGACCCGCGGCGGCGCGACAACGTCCGATACAAGCGGATGCGTGAGCGCCGCAAGCAGGTGGCGGGCCAGGAGTCCCAGGAGTCGCGATGCGCTCCAACAGCCCAGCCCGCCAAGACCAAGCCTACGAGCCGCCAGGTGGCTTGACCTCCGTTAGGAACTCAAGTACCGCTCGATCCACGCGACCGGGGAACCCAGGCCAACCGATCCCGCCACACCGCCAGCACCCCGTGACTGGTCCATCGGGTCGCGGGCTCGGGCATCCGGCCGCGTTGCCTCCCTCGAGGCCCGAAACCGCGATCCTTGGAGTCCCGCGATGTCTCACCAGTAGCGCTCCCCGCTACATCTTTTCTAGGTTTGCCAGCGACGCCGATTTGCCATGTCGAGTCCGGCGTCCGGCAATACGATGCCTCCATCCTTTCCGGCAACGCTCCCGCACTCTCCGATACGGGCCTGCCCAGATCGGCGTCGAGGACTGCGCGGTTAAAATAGTTGGTGGTCAGAACCGGTGCGCCCGAGAAGCCAACCGGCCTTTCCGTTGGCGCCTTTGCGCACCCCAACGACCAACATGCCCAAGCATTCCGCAACCTCACCAATTCGCGGTGACTGGCCGGATCCTCGAGTGGACCGCCCATGTCGGTTAGTGTGGGCGGCTACGGCGTGCCCGCGATCGGGGGAATGCTCTGCTCGAAGCTGAACACGTTTCCCGGGTCCCAGGTGGCCTTCACCTGGCGCAGCCGCGTGCGGTGGGAGCCGTAGTACTCGCGTTCCCAGTCCGCCGCGGCGGCGTTGGGGACGTTGACGTAGGCGCCGTCGCCGTAGGGGCGCAGTGCGCGCCAGAAGTCGGCCGCCCAGCCCAGCGCCTTCGAGTGCAGCGCGGGGTCGTTCCAGGCTGCGCCGGGCTCGCAGTAGAACAGCGCGTCGCGGTGCGGGAACGCCGACCCGCCGGGCGGGGCGTGCCGGACGGCGCCTCCGAAGCTCGAGCAGAAGAAGTTGCTCGGCCCGCTGGGAGTGTTGCCCATGTAGCGGACGATCAGATCGACCGCGTCGTCGGGGAACGGACGGGTGACGAACTGGGAGTAGAACTTCCAGAAGGGGACGTCGTCGGGCCCTCGGTCGACGTTGCCGTACACGGTCGGCCAGGCGCCGTCCATGTACGTCACCTCGGGGTCGCCGATCGCGAGCAGCGAGCTCAACTCGGCGTCCAGCTCTCGGCGGGTGCCGCCGTGCATCAGAGCGGAGAGTTCGACCGCGGTGGAATCGGCCTCGAGCGCGCTGGTCAGCCGTTCGTCGGCGACCGGCGCGTCCCGCTGCCACGTGCGGAGCAGGGCGCCTAGGTGGTCGTGTCCGGTCCACCGGGCGATCGCGAAGTGGACGTCGGAGAGCTCGTGCAGCCTCATCGTGTAAGACGTCGCGATCCCGAAGTTGCCGCCGCCTCCGCCGCGGCACGCCCACAACAGGTCGGAGTTGTGGTGCTCGGTGGCCTCGACCAGCTTCGCCGAGCGCGCGCCGTCGGCGACCACGATCTCGGCGGCGAGGAGGTTGTCGCAGGCCATGCCGAGGCTTCGGGTGAGTAACCCGAAGCCGCCGCCGAGGATCACGCCGCCGAGGCCGACGCCCCCTTCCGATCCGGTCGGAACGACGAATCCGCGGCGCCCGAGGGCTGCCACAACCTCTGTCTGCGTGAGGCCCGTCCCTACCGTCGCCGTCCGCGCCGCCTCGTCGATCACGACGTTCTTCATCCGGCTGACGTCGATGACCAGGCCGCCGTCCAGCGACGACCAGCCCTCGAGGCTGTGGCGCCCGCTGCGGGCACGCAGGGCGACGCCCTCCTCGCGGGCCCACCGGACCGCGTTGACCACATCCTGTGCGTCGCAGCAGAACACGATCGCCTCGGGATATCGGGAGTACAGCCGGTTCCAGCCGACCCGCGCCGCCTCGTACGCGGAATCGCCCGCACGGACGACCTCACCCGTCAGGTGGGTGGTGGTGGCGGTCATGGGGTCACCTCGAGATCAGTGCGCGAACACATCGGCGTCTCCCGGCTCGGTGTCGAGTACCTCGCGTTTGAATACCAACAGGTAGGCGAAGTACAACCCGCCGGCGAGGAGCAAGCCGACCGCGATCAGGATTGAGGTCACAGCCTCCGAGGGCGAGACGATCACGAACAGCACGACCGCAGACCACACCAGCGCGGCGATCGCGACCGGCCACTCGAAGCGCCCGAGATCGAACGCGCCCTCCTTACGATCCAGTCGACTCCGCACCGCGAGATAAAGGATGACGATCCCGCCGTAGAGGACCGCCGAGATGACCGTGCCCACCGTGAGCAACTCCAGCAGTGCGCCACCGGGCAGCGTGGCCATCAGGACGACCCCCACGACGACGATCAAGATGGTCGCCGGAATAGGTGTCTGCGTGCGGGGGTTGACCCGACGCATCAGCCGGTGGGCAGGGAAACGTGCGTCGCGCGACATCGCGAACACCATCCGCGAGCAGGTGGCCAGGGTCACCATCCCGGCGCCGAAGAACGCGAACGCGATCGCGACCAGCAGTGTCCGCTCCATCACCGGGCCCAGCTGATCACGCAGGATCGCCGCCACCGGCGTGTCGCTGGCGCTGATCCGGGGGACATCCTTGATCGCGACCGTGAGCGCGATCA
Source organism: Rhodococcus sp. (in: high G+C Gram-positive bacteria) (assembly GCA_004211695.1). Classification (GTDB taxonomy): domain Bacteria; phylum Actinomycetota; class Actinomycetes; order Mycobacteriales; family Mycobacteriaceae; genus Rhodococcus_F. The sequence continues at coordinate 27,881 of SEEV01000100.1, read as the reverse complement.
GGAACACCAGTCCCAGCAACGCCGCCGCCACGACGGATCCCACGATCGCGCGGGGGACGCTGCGAAAGGGATCCTTGGCCTCCTCGGCCATGTTCGCCGCGGAGTCGAAGCCGACGAGCGTGGCGAGCCCCAAGATCATCGCGGCCATCAACCCGCCGCCGATCGCGAAATAGTTGGGGGCGCCCTCGGTGATACCGCGCGAGGTGAGGTTGCCCACCGAACCCTCGCCCGTGATCGCCACAGCGACGAAGAGCCCGACCGCCAGCACCACGACGATCACCAGTTCGAGCCCGACCGCGCCCGAGGTGATCAAGCCGACGAGGCGCGTGGAGAACACGACGAGAACCGCCTGAACGAGCACCACGACGAGCGTGATCAGGCGCGCGGTGTCTTCGTCGGGCTGCATGCCGAACAGCGGCATGAGTGCGGAGCTCGCCATCGCATTGTCGACCGTCACCACGCCGAGCGCCAAGTAGCAGAAAGTCAGCCAACCGAACAACCAGCCGATTTTCGGGTTGGCCAGCCGCGACGCCCATTGGTAGGAGGAGCCGCTGAGTGGGATGCGGGCCGCGAACTGGGCGATCACCAGCGCCACCAGGGTCTGCCCCAACGCCACGACGACCCAGAGCCAGATCCCCACCGGCCCCGCGTTCCGGAGCACGTCGTCGTACGTCCCGAAGATCCCGACCGCCACCGAGATGAACGCGAACGACACTGCGAACACCTGGAAAGAACCCAGAGTTCGCTTCAATTCCGGTTCGTAACCGCAGTCTTGACATTCCTGATCGGCGCTCTCCGCGCCCATCACGTTTTCTGCCGTCATCTGGGCCGCCTCACGTTCGGTTCGGGAACTGCGGATTAGGTGAATCGCTCGAAACGACCCGCCGCGACGAACCCGTTCCCGCGATCGGAGCGAGACCGGTCTGTTTCATACTCCACCTCATGGATACGAATGTCAGCGTTGGTTCGGCTGCCTAATTGGTTTGGTGCGAATCGCCACGGGCGCCCCGGCTCGTGCGGTTCCATGGATTCGATCCCTCGGTTTCGCCCGGCTGACGTCGGTTCGCTCGATCTGGAGGAGAACGTGGTGGATGCGCACACCGGTGGTCCGCTGGAGGACGCCCTGCTCAGGGGAGGGCGGTTCTTCACTCCGGGCGTGTTCTCGGACGACAGGCGCACGGTCACCCGGGAAGGTGGGCGCGAGGGCGACGTCTTCTACCGGGACCGCTGGAGCCACGACAAGGTCGTGCGGTCCACCCACGGGGTGAATTGCACCGGATCGTGTTCGTGGAAGATCTACGTGAAGGACGGGATCATCACCTGGGAGACCCAGGAGACCGACTATCCGTCGGTGGGGCCCGACCGCCCCGAATACGAGCCCCGCGGCTGTCCCCGCGGCGCGGCGTTCTCCTGGTACACGTATTCGCCGACACGGGTGCGGTATCCGTACGCACGCGGGATTCTCGTCGAGATGTATCGGGAGGCGAAGAACCGGGTCGGCGATCCGGTGGTCGCGTGGGCCGACATCCAGTCCGACCCGGTGCGGCGCCGCAAGTATCAGCAGGCCCGCGGCAAGGGCGGGCTGGTGCGGGTTTCGTGGGCCGAGGCCACCGAGATGATCGCCGCCGCCCACGTGCACACGATCAAGGAATACGGGCCCGACCGCGTCGCCGGATTTTCGCCGATCCCCGCGATGTCGATGGTGTCGTTCGCCGCGGGGTCACGGTTCATCGAACTTCTCGGCGGCGTCATGACCTCGTTCTACGACTGGTACGCCGATCTGCCGGTCGCCTCGCCCCTGGTGTTCGGTGATCAGACCGACGTTCCGGAGTCCGGGGACTGGTGGGACGCGTCGTACCTGATGATGTGGGGGTCCAACGTCCCGGTCACCCGCACGCCCGACGCGCACTGGATGGCCGAGGTGCGGTACCGCGGCACCAAGGTCGTGTCGATCAGCCCCGACTACGCCGACAACACGAAGTTCGCCGACGAGTGGATGCCGTGCGCCGCGGGCACGGACGGGGCGATGGCGATGGCGATGGGCCACGTCATCCTGTCGGAGTTCTTCGTGAAGAGGCGGGAACCGTTCTTCATCGACTACGTGCGGCAGTTCACCGATCTGCCGTTCCTGGTCGCCCTCGAGGAACGCGACGGCCGCCTCGTGCCGGGAAAGAACGTGACCGCCGCAGATCTCGGTGAGTCGAGCGAGAACGCGGCGTTCAAACCGGTACTGGTGGACAGTGCGACGGGCGATGTGGTGGTGCCACACGGTTCCCTCGGATTCCGCTACGGCGACGAGGGGGTGGGGAAGTGGAACCTGGATCTCGGTGACCTCGTCCCCGCGCTGACCGTCGCCCCACCCGACGACGCGGGTGAGACTGCCGCAGTACACCTGCCACGGTTCGACACCCCGGACGGTCACGGCGAGACACTGGTGCGTGGGGTGCCGGTCCGCCGGGTCGGCGACGTGCGGGTGTGCACCGTCTTCGACCTCATGTTGGCCCACTACGGTGTGGTCCGCCCCGGACTTCCCGGGGAGTGGCCCCGCGGTGTCGACGATGCGAGCGCCCCGTACACGCCGGCGTGGCAGGAGCCGATCACCGGTGTCAGTGCGGCGCAGGTGATCCGGATCGCCCGCGAGTTCGCGACCAATGCCGTCGACTCGGGCGGGCGTTCGATGATCATCATGGGCGCCGGGATCTGCCAGTGGTTCCACGGCGACGCCACGTATCGGGCGGTTCTCAGCCTGCTGTTGCTGACCGGTTCGATGGGCCGTAACGGCGGCGGGTGGGCCCACTATGTCGGGCAGGAGAAGTGCCGGCCCGTCACGGGGTGGGCGACGGTCGCGATGGGCACCGACTGGCACCGCCCGCCACGCCAGATGGCGGGCACGTCGTACTGGTACGTCCACACCGACCAGTGGCGGTACGACGGATATCGCGCGGATGCCCTCGCCGGCCCGACCGGGCGGGGAAACTTCCGCGACCGGCACACGATGGACGTGATGACCTCGGCGGTCTCGATGGGATGGACGCCGTTCTACCCCCAGTTCGACCGCTCCAGCCTCGACCTCGCCGACGAGGCGGAGGCGCAGGGCCGCGACGTAGTCGAGCACGTCACGAGCCAACTGGCCTCGGGTGACCTGAAATTCGCGCTCACCGACCCGGACGATCCCCGGAACTGGCCGCGTGTGCTGAGCGTGTGGCGCGCGAACCTGCTCGGCTCGTCGAGCAAGGGCAACGAATACTTTCTCCGGCACCTTCTCGGCACCTCGTCGAATCTGCAGGCCGAACCGACACCCGAGGATCTCCGACCGAACGAGGTGACGTGGCGTGGCGACATTCCGGAGGGCAAACTCGACCTGCTGATGTCGATCGACTTCCGGATGACGTCCACGACGTTGCTGTCGGACGTCGTACTCCCTGCCGCGACGTGGTACGAGAAGTCCGATCTGTCGAGCACCGACATGCATCCGTTCCTGCACGCCTTCTCGCCGGCGATCGACCCGCCGTGGGAAACGCGTTCGGACTTCGACGCCTTCGGTGCGGTGGCGAGGGCGTTCAGCGTGCTGGCGCGACGTCATCTCGGTGTGCGCCGCGACGTCGTGATGGGCACCCTGCAGCACGACACCCCGGGCGCGATGGCGTACCGGGGAGGTACCGAACAGGATTGGCGCGCGCGGGGCGAGGCACCCGTCCCCGGCCGCACGATGGGACCCCTGGTGGTGGTCGAACGCGACTATCCCGCCGTCGCAGAGAAGTGGGCGGCCCTGGGCCCACTCGTCGAGAAGGCGGGACTCACGACCAAGGGCGTCACGACGCATCCGGACCGCGAGGTCGGCGAGCTCGCGGCCCGGCACGGCGTCCTCGACTCGGGCGTCGCCGCAGGCCGTCCGGCGCTCGACACCGCCGAGAAGATGGCCGAGACCATCCTCGCGTTGTCGGGCACATCCAACGGCAGGCTCGCCGTGCAGGGGTTCCGCGAGCTGGAGAAACGAACGGGCAGACCCCTCGCGCACCTGGCCGAGGGGAGTGAGGAACGCCGGATCTCGTTCGCGGACACGCAAGCCGGTCCGGTGCCGGTGATCACCAGCCCGGAATGGTCGGGCAGCGAGACCGGAGGTCGCCGGTACGCGCCGTTCACGGTGAACATCGAGGAACTGAAACCGTTCCACACGCTCACGGGGCGCATGCACTTCTTCCTCGACCACGACTGGATCGAGGAACTGGGGGAGCAGCTTCCCATCTACCGCCCGCCGCTCGACATGGCCCGGTTGTTCGGTGAACCCGCCGTGGGCGATCGGCAGGGCGGGATCGGCCTGAGCGTGCGCTACCTGACACCGCACTCGAAATGGTCGATCCACTCCGAGTACCAGGACAACCTGCTCATGCTGTCGTTGTCGCGAGGCGGACCGACCATGTGGATGAGCCCGAACGACGCCGCGAAGATCGAGGTGAAGGACAACGACTGGGTGGAGGCCGTCAACCGCAACGGCGTGGTGGTGTGCCGGGCGATCGTCTCGCACCGCATGCCCGACGGCGTCGTCTACGTCTACCACGCACAGGAACGCACCATCGACGTGCCACTCACCGAGACCACCGGAAAGCGTGGCGGCATCCACAATTCGCTGACCCGGCTGCTGATCAAACCGTCCCACCTGGCCGGCGGCTACGCGCAGACGTCGTTCGCGTTCAACTACCTCGGACCGACCGGAAACCAGCGCGACGAAGTGACGGTGGTTCGTCGTCGCTCACAGGAGGTGACGTACTGATGCGGGTCATGGCTCAGCTCGCGATGGTGATGAATCTCGACAAATGCATCGGCTGCCACACCTGCTCGGTGACGTGCAAGCAGGCATGGACCAACCGCTCCGGCACCGAGTACGTGTGGTTCAACAACGTCGAAACCAGACCCGGCCAGGGCTATCCACGCACCTACGAGGACCAGGAGAAATGGCGCGGTGGGTGGGTGCGGGACCGGAAGGGGCGCCTGCGTCTGCGCGACGGCGGCCGGCTGAAGAAACTGTCGCGGATCTTCTCCAACCCGAAGATGCCGTCCATCGGCGACTACTACGAGCCCTGGACCTACGACTACGAGAACCTCACCCGGGCTCCGCTCGGCGAGCACATGCCCGTCGCGACGCCGCGCAGCCTGATCAGCGGCCGGCCGATGAAAGTCGAATGGTCCGCCAATTGGGACGACGACCTTGCGGGTTCGCCCGAGATCCTGCCCGACGACCCGGTCCTGAAGGAGGTGAGCGAGAAGATCAAGCTCGAGCTCGAAGAGACCTTCATGTTCTACCTGCCGCGCATCTGCGAGCACTGTCTCAATCCGTCGTGCGTCGCCTCCTGCCCGTCGGGTGCGATGTACAAGAGGGCCGAGGACGGCATCGTGCTCGTCGACCAGGACAAATGCCGTGGCTGGCGGATGTGTGTGTCCGGATGCCCTTACAAGAAGGTGTATTTCAACCACAAGACCGGCAAGGCCGAGAAGTGCACCTTCTGCTATCCGCGCGTCGAGGTCGGACTGCCGACCGTGTGCGCGGAGACGTGCGTCGGCCGGCTGCGCTACATCGGGCTGCTCTTCTACGACGTCGACAAGGTCCTCGCCGCCGCGTCCGTCGAGAACGACACAGAGTTGTACGAGGCGCAACTCGATCTCCTCCTCGACCCTCGCGATCCCGCGGTCGTGGAGGGTGCACGGGCGGAAGGGATCTCGGACGAGTGGATCGAAGCGGCACAGAACTCGCCGGTCCACGCGCTGATCAAGGACTGCCGGGTCGCGCTGCCGCTGCATCCGGAATTCCGGACGATGCCGATGGTCTGGTACGTGCCGCCGCTGTCTCCCGTCGTCGACGCCGTCAGCCGCGACGGTCACGACGGAGAGGACGTCGGAAACCTCTTCGGCGCGCTCGAATCGCTGCGGATCCCGGTCGAATACCTTGCGGGCCTGTTCACCGCCGGCGACACTGCCGTCGTGGACGGAGTCCTGCGGCGCCTCGCCGCCATGCGGTCCTACATGCGTGACATCAACCTCGGCCGCGAACCGCAGGCCCACATCCCGGAGTCCGTGGGGATGACGGAGGAACAGATCTACCAGATGTACCGTCTGCTGGCCCTCGCGAAATACGAAGAGCGATACGTCATTCCCACCGCGTACGCCGCCGACGGGCATCGACTCGAGGAGACCGCCACGGAATGCGCACTGGACTTCGACGGCGGGCCCGGCATGCACGAGTCCGGCCCGTTCGGCGAGGCCAGCGGCGGACCCGTTCCGGTGGCGGTCGAGACGTTCCACGCGCTGCGCGAGCGGCAGACCACCGACGAGATCTCCGCGGGTGCGAGCCATCCTTCCCGGGTGAACCTGCTGAACTGGGACGGCAAGGGCGCGCCGACCGGGATGTTCCCCGAACGGAGTGAGCGGCGGTGACCAGTCTGTTCCGGCGACGACGGGACCTGAGCCAGGACAGGCTCGCGTGGCATGCGGCGGCACTGCTGCTCGCGTATCCGGACGACGGCCGGGAAGAGCGGCTCCGCGTGGTCGCCGACATCCTCGGACACCTGCCGCCCGACACCCGCCGGCAACTCGCGGAGACCCACCGATTCCTCTGCGAGACAGACCTGTACACAGCCGCCGCCGCGTACGTCGACACGTTCGATCTGGGCCGCCGCACCACGCTGTACCTCACCTACTGGACGGCGGGCGACACCCGTAACCGCGGGCGCGAGATCCTGGCCTTCGCCGACACCTACCGGACGTCCGGTGTCCGGCCGCCGACGGACGAATCCGCCGATCACCTGACCGTGGTGCTGGAATTCGCCGCGCTCGTCGACGCCGCCGCGGGCGCCGGACTCCTTTCGGCGCACCGGGTTGCCCTCGACATGCTGCATGCCGCGCTCGCCGAGTCGGGCTCGCCGTACACACCCGTGCTGGGTGCGGTGTGCGCGACCCTGCCGCCCGCCTCCGATCAGGACGCGGTCCGGGCACGGCACCTCGCGGCGGCCGGACCGCCCGCCGAGGCGGTCGGGCTCGAGCCGTTCACCCTGACGGTTCCACCCCGCCGCGAAGGAGCGAACTGACATGGCCGCCGGCGAACTCTTCTGGGACATCGTGCCGTACGTGACCCTGGCGATCTTCGTGGTCGGCACGTGGTGGCGGTACCGCTACGACAAATTCGGGTGGACCACCCGGTCCTCGCAGCTCTACGAACACCGGCTACTGCGGATCGGCAGCCCGCTGTTCCACTTCGGCATCCTCGTCGTGATCGTGGGGCACGTCATCGGACTCGTGATTCCGCAGTCGTGGACCGATGCGATCAGAATGAGCGAGCACGCCTATCACGTCCAGGCTCTCGTGCTCGGTGGCATCGCGGGGGTGGCCACGCTGACCGGTGCCCTGATCCTGGTGTACCGCCGGCGCACCCGGGGACCGGTGTTCATGGCCACAACCTGGAACGACAAGCTGATGTACGCCGTCCTGCTCGCAGCGATCATCGCGGGGCTCGCCACGACGCTGCTCGGAACGGGCGTCGTCGGTGAGGAGAGCAACTACCGCGAGACGGTGTCGCCGTGGTTCCGCTCGATCTGGATCCTGCAGCCCCGCGGTGACCTCATGGCACAGGCATCGCTTGCCTTCCACATCCATGTCGCGATCGCGCTCACCCTGTTCGCGCTCTGGCCGTTCACCCGGCTCGTGCATGCGTTCAGCGCGCCGGTGGCCTACCTGTTCCGCCCCTACATCGTCTATCGCAGTCGCGATGTCGCCCGCAACGGTGAATTGATCGGCTCGGAACCGCATCGCCGCGGCTGGTGATCCGCGGGGCGTGCGGATCACGCGGCGGCCGCCGACTGCAGGTGCCGAACGGACGCGACGAGCAGGATCACGCACAGGACCACCGCGGGCCACACCAGGACGGCGCCGACCGGACGGAGCCACGCCGCTTCCGCCGCGGCCGCGGCAGTGAGCGCTGCCGCCGACGTCATCCCCATCGGGAACGCCGTCGACCACCGCCGGACGTCGTACCGCACCCGCGGCCAGCGAATCTCGCACACCACCAGTACGGCGTAGCAGGCGAGCGCGATACCGACGATCACCACGGCGACGACCTGCAGGGTGCGATGCAGCATGCCGGGCCACTCGACGACCACTGCGGCAGCGGCCAGCTTGCCGGCGGCCAGGGCGCTGATCGCCAGCCCGCCCGCGAATACCCAGTGATCACCCGCGCCCACCCGGAGCTGCTCGAACGAGAATCGGACCAGCACGGCCACGTAGAATCCGAGGCCGAGCGCGAATGCGAGAAGCGCCGCGGCCGCGAGCCACCACGCGGTTGCCGCGATCGCCACCGTCGCACCCAGCACCGCGATCGCCTGCGTGGCGACGCACATCAGGAAGTGCACTCCGACCGTCGGCGACACCCAGTGCCGAATCACGGCGGGCATCAACACGATCCACGCCACAACCGTGATCACCAGCGCCACGACCGCGACCGGTTCCCACCCGAGCAGCGCGCACCGGGTGCCGAGCACACTCGTCGCCGCGACCCCGGTCAGGGCCGGCGGGGTGTCCGCCTCGTCGATCCACCGCGCGCGATCGCCGGTCAGCCGGGTGAGAAACACCACGACCAGGAGCAGCCAGACGGCACCGCCGACGGCGAGCCATATCCGGGAGAAGCCCTCGAACTCCGCCAGGTGCAGCGCCACCGACACGATCCCGCACGACATCGCCGCGGCGCCCGCTCCCGGCGGAACGACCGCCAGCGTGCGGCCGGTGCTTGACCTCGTTCGGTGATCGCCGGACACGATCCCATGATGCGTGAGCGCGCCGGCGACCCGGAGCCGATTCGCCGATACGCGCAGGTCGAACGGACGACATACCGCTGTTTCTCGGAGCAGACGGTGGGAGGCGGGTAAGTTCGGGTCGTGGGTGACAAGGCAGTCGACCCGGAGAAGGCGTATGAAGCCCTCTCCGATGGCGCTCGCCTCGCACTGCTCGGAAATCCTGAGGGCATCATGCCGCCGCAGTTCATCGGTCAGGTCATGACAGTGTGTGGGCAGTCATGCGTCGCAAGTATCACCGCGGGAGCCGATGCGTTGCCGCTGATGGCGGTTCTCCAAGGGCCGGTCTCGGAGTATCTGTCCCAGTGCCGGAGCGCTCTGGACGCGTGGTGGAACTCGTTGACGCCGCAACTCCGGGCGGTCATCCGGTGTCGCGAGGAGTTACCCGAATCGATGGCACCCCAGTTTTCCAAACACAGTCCCTGGACTGCAGTATCCACGCCAGGTTCGCGCCTGTTGGTCCGCGACTATCTGGAATTGCAGGCAACGGGACGCGAGTTGATGTAGTGCCGGCCGGCGGGCAACGTGCCCGGGCAGTCCGTCAGGGTACGTGCATCAGCTGCCCGGCAAGGGTGAAGAGGCGATTCGCGAGCTTGACGACGGGGATCCCGAGCGGAAGCAGGATGACCGTCGCGCACAGCACCGCCCCGACGAGCCAGAGCACGCCCGCGACGATTCCCAGAACCGTGCCGAGCACGGCGGAGAGGATCCCGAGGACGACGCCGAGCAGGCCCCGCAGAATACCCATGATGACCTCCTGACCTCCCGACCTCCAGTCTGCGCGCCTTCGCGGCCGGGCGCACCCCTGCCCACGCAAAGACGCCTGTCGAGGCCCCGAACGGGTTATGCGTGATGTCGGTCCCCGCTGGGACACTGCCGGTGTGGAGCTTTCGCAGACCTTCGAATGGCGTGGCCGATCGGTGGCATGGGACAGGTTCGGGGACGGTCCCGCGGTGGTGATGTGCCACGGCACGCCGTGGTCGTCCCAGCTGTGGCGGCCGTTCGCCCGCGCACTCGCTGCCGAGTTCTCGGTGTACCTGTGGGACATGCCCGGATACGGGCAGTCGTCCAAGGACGGCGACCACGCGGTCGACCTCGGTGTGCAAGGCGCACTGTTCGCCGATCTCCTCCGGCACTGGAACCTCGACGCACCCCAGGTCGTCGCCCACGATTACGGCGGTGCCGTGTCGCTTCGCGCCCACCTCGTGCACGGCGCGCGCTACGCGTCACTGGCCCTCGTCGACGTGGTTGCGCTGCGCCCGTGGGGGTCCGACTACTTCAGGCTGGTCGCGCACAACGCCGACGTGTTCGCGGCGCAACCGGCGGCCGTGCACCGCGGTGCCCTCGAGGCCTATATCGCGGGCGCGTCCCATCGCGGCCTGACCCCCGACCAGATGGATCTGCTGACTTCGCCGTGGTCGACGGACGAGGGCCAGGCCGCGTTCTACCGGCAGATCGCCCAGGCCGACGAACGGTACACCGACGAGATCCAGGATCGGTATGCGTCGATCGACATTCCGGTCGCGGTCGTCTGGGGCAGAGACGACGCGTGGATCCCCGTCGACCGGGCCGTGGAACTGGCCCGCCTGATTCCCGGGGCGGCGCTCGAGGTCATCGACGACGCCGGGCACCTGATCCAGTTCGACGCACCCGTCGAACTCGCGACGACCCTGCACAGATGGCTCACGACGCGGTCAGACCCTCGATGACGGCGGCGGTCGTGTCGGCGATCGCCTGGTTGTTGCCCTGCGCGTCTTCCTGATTCGTGAGGCTGTCGGTCAGGAGGGTCAGGACGATCGGGTTGCCGTCCGGAGTCCAGGCCACGCCGGCGTCGTTGGCGGTGCCGAAGCCGCCGCCACCGGTCTTGTCGGCGGCAGTCCATCCGGGAGGCAGACCGGCGCGCATCCGCTTGTCCGAGGTCTTGCTCGCCCGCATCCAGTCGAGAAGTTGCTCGCGGCTCGCGGTGTCCAGCGCGTCGCCGAGCAGCAGCGCCCGGACACCCTGCGCGAGACCGTTCGGTGTCGTCGTGTCCCGGGGGTCGCCGCGGAACGCGGTGTTGAGTTCGGTTTCCCACCGATCCAGTCGGGTGCTCTCGTCGCCGAGGTCGCGGGCGAGTGCCGTGATCGCGGCCGGACCGCCGATCTCCCGGAGCAGGTAGTTCCCGGCAGTGTTGTCGCTCTGCGTCAGTGCCGCTTCGGCGATCTGCCCCAACGACATCCGGGTGCCCGCGGCAGCGGCGGTGACCGGCGAGTTCTCGACGAGGTCGCCGGGCTCGATCACGACCGCCTTGTCGAGTGACACCGACCCGTCCTCCGTCGCGCGCAGGACCGCGGCGGACGCGTACGCCTTGAACGTCGAGCACATCGCGAACCGTTCGTCACCCCGGTGGCTGTAGGTGACGCCGGTCGTGGGATCGACGGCAGTCACCCCGATCCGGGTGGAGTATCGCGCCTCCAACTCGTCGATCTTCGCGTCGAGTGACCGAAGATCCGGTGCCGCCGCCACCGACGTCGGGGTCTGGGCCTGTTCCGCTGTGGCCGTACACGCTCCCGTCAGTAGGAGCAGCGCCAGAGCGAGAGCGCAGACGCCACGACGGCCGGTGCCGGTGAGCCGGGGTTTCGGATGATCTCGGTGTGTGAGCATGGATCCAATGTCGGGTGCCCCCGCGCATAGCGCAAAGACGACTGTGGCGTCGCCGCGAGTCGGATGCGCTATCACCCCAGTTCAGTGCCCCGTTTTGTGCACGGGAATTGGTCACGCCGGGCGGTGCGGGCGGTCGGAACTGGTTGAATGATCGCCATGGATCTGCTCCGCCACCTGAGTTTCTTTGTCGCCGTTGCGGAAGAGGGACACTTCGGCAACGCCGCCTCGCGACTCGGGGTGACGCAACCGCCGCTGTCGCAGGGAGTGCGGCGGCTCGAACAGAGACTCGGAACGGAGTTGGTGCATCGGAGTGCCCGGGGTGTCGGGCTGACCGACGCCGGACGCCAATTGCTCCCGCGTGCGCGACTTCTCGTCGCCGACGCGGCGAGATTCGAGGACGAAGCGCACCGCATCGCCGGCGGTCGTGACGCGGCGGTGCGGTGGGGTGTCCCGCACTCGGTGGCCGACGGTGTGGTGGTGCGTTGTGTGCGTGCGCTCCGCGACGCGGACGAATCCCGGCTCACCCGGGTCGTGACGACGACGGCGTCCACCACCGAACTCGTGGACGCCGTCCGCGCGGGCAGTCTCGACGTCGCCGTGGTCGAACATCCTGCCCTGCTGACCGGTCTTGACAGCGGACCGGTGCTGAAGCTCCGGCGGTGGGTGGTGGTCCCGGACGACCATCCGGCGGCGACCGCGAAGAAGGCGCAGGTGCGGATGCTGCGCGGGCTGGCGCTGGCCACCGGCCCACGCTCGGACAACCCGCCTGCCCACGACCTGTTCGTCGACAGGTGGCGGGCCCGGGGCCTGGACCCGGACCTCGTGGTCGCGACGGGACCGCGGGAGCTCCTCACCCACGTGGCGGCCGGGGGCCACTTCGGGGTGACGGCGAACGCACCGACCACGACACCGGGTGTGGCGTGGGTCGATCTGCTGCGCGAAGACCTCGCGCTGCGGCTGCGCATCGTCTGGCGATCCGGGGCCGACGTCGCATCGTCCGCGGCCGCACTCGACCGGGTGCTGTTCAAGGCCGACCGATGACCTCGCCGGCAGTGAAACGAATCCGCGACGTCTTCGCCGACGCCGGGTGCACCGGATGGCTTCACGCTCGCCGGGTCGGAGCGCCCGTCGACGACGGCGGTGACATCGCCGTCGGTGCGGACGACCTGGTCGTGCTGGCGTCCGTCTACAAGCTGCCGCTGCTCGTATCCCTTTGCCGCGCTTTCGATTCCGGGTCGGTGTCGCCGACCGCGACGGTCCGGGTCAACCCGGCCGACTGCACCCCGGGACCCACCGGGGTCTCGAAATTCCGCGACCCCGTCGTGCTGAGCTGGCGGGACCTGGCGTTGTCGATGATGACCGTGTCCGACAACGCGGCCGCGGATCTCGTTCTGGGGCAGGTGGGACTCGAGAGCATCGAGCGGATGCTGTCCGAACTGGGCTTGACGGGCACCCGCGTCATCGGCGGCACGGCGGATGCGCATCGCAGTCTGGTGATCGACGCCCACGCGTACACCACCGCCGAGGCATTCGCGGCGCTGGCCGACAACGACGAGGCGTGGACCGTGTCGGCCTACGACCCGTCCTACGCGAGCGCGACCACCCCGCGGGACATGACCACACTGCTCGACGCAATCTGGACCGGCAGTGCAGTACCCGAGCCGCAGGGGGAGTTCATCAGGCAGGTGATGGCCGCGCAGGTCTGGCAGCACCGCATCCGCTCCGGATTCCCGTACTCCGACGTGGACGTGGCCGGGAAGACCGGGACCATCGGCGCCATCCGCAACGAGGTCGCCGTCGTGACTTTTCCCGGTGAGATTCCCGTCGCTGTCTCGGTGTTCACCCGAGCGGCCCGAGCGGACCCGGTGCTGCCAGTGGTCGATGCGGCGATCGGGCACGCCGCCCGGATCGCGGTGACCGAACTCCGCTCGGGCCGAATCGACTGACCGGGAACTCAGCCCGGATAACGCCGGGGAGTGAAGACCCTCGTCCCGTGTTCGTTCTCGACGACGGTCGTCATGGAGGAGCCGACGATGAGCAGGCACCGCATGTCGATCTCGGCGGGGTCGAGGTCCGCGAGCCGCACGACCCGTACCGACTCCTGCGCGCCGGCCACGTCGCGGCCGATGATTACCGGGGTGTCGGGGGAGCGGTGCTCGAGAACGAGGTCGCGCATCGCGGCGACCTGCCAGGTGCGCGACTTCGATGCGGGGTTGTAGACGGCGAAGGCCATGTCGGCGCTCGCGACCGCGGAGATCCTCTGCGCCACGACGTCCCAAGGCTTGAGCCGGTCCGACAGTGAGAGGACAGCGTAGTCGTGTCCGAGGGGAGCGCCGACCCGGCTCGCCACGGCGTTCGCGGCGGTCATGCCGGGCAGGACCCGGACCGGAACACCGCGCCACTGTTCCTCGGCCGCGACTTCGAGCACGGCGGCGGCCATCGCGAACACACCCGGGTCGCCGGACGACACGACGGCTACGCGGGCGCCGTTCTTCGCCAGGTCGAGTGCCATCGCGGCGCGTTCGGCCTCGACCCGGTTGTCGCTGGAGTGGCGGCGCTGGCCCGGACGTTCGGGAACCCGGTCGATGTAGGGGCCGTAGCCGACGAGATCGGTGGCCAATGACAGTTCGTGCTGCACTTCCGGTGTCGTCCACGCCTGATCGCCGGGTCCGAGCCCCACGACGACGAGTTCGCCGGCGGGCGGCGCTTCGCCGCGGCGGGTGTTCGACGGGCTCGGCACGATGGCGATCGAGAAGTACGGGACGTCGCCGTCCGAGACGTCGTCGGCGGCGTCGATCCTCTGCCGGGTGGTGCTGGCCCGCTCGACGTACCAGGTCTCGTCGATGCGCCCGGAGTCCTTCAGCGCCTGCCGAACAGCAGGGTAGGTGCGTCCGAGTTTCAGGATCGCCGCGGCGTCGGTCTCACGGAGACGTCGCGTCAGCTCGCCCTGCGGGAGGGTCCCGGGGAGGACAGTGAGAATTTCCTCGCCCTCGACGAGCGGCATCGCGAGTGCGGCCGAGGCGGCGCTGATCGACGTGACCCCGGGAATCACCTCGGCGTCGAAGCGCTGCGCCAGCCTCTTGTGCATGTGCATGTACGAGCTGTAGAACAGCGGGTCACCGGCGGCCAGCAGCGCCACGGAACGCCCGGCCTCGAGGTGGGCGGCGAGCCGCTGCGACGCCTCCTCGTAGAACTCGTCCATCGCGCCGTGATAGCCGCCCGGATGGTCGACGGTCTCGGTGGTGACCGGGTAGACGAGATGCTCCTCGATCTGGCCCTCGCGCAGATACGGTGCCGCGACCCCGCGGGAGATGCTCTTGCCGTGCCGGGCGCTGTGGAACGCCACCACGTCGGCCTCGGCGATGACCCGGGCCGCCTTGACCGTCACCAGTTCCGGGTCGCCCGGTCCGATACCGACGCCCCACAGTTTCCCGGTCGCACGCTGTTCGGAGCTCATTCGACCTCGCTCGCAATCGCATTCAGGGCCGCCGCCGTGATGGCACTGCCGCCGCGGCGGCCGCGGACCACAAGATAATCGAGTCCGCTGGGGTGTTCGATCAACGCTTCCTTCGATTCCGCAGCACCGATGAATCCGACCGGGCCGCCCACGATCGCTGCGGGCCGGGGTGCACCGGACTCGATCATGTCCAACAGGTAGAACAGAGCGGTCGGGGCGTTGCCGATCGCCACGACGGCGCCGTCGAGTTTGCTGCCCCACAGTTCGAGCGCGGCGGCGGAGCGGGTGTTCCCGATCTGTTCCGCCAGCACCGGCACCCGCGGATCCCTGCGAGACGTCCTCGGGAAAGGCACTGAGATCCGCCTCGGCGCGGATCGTGGCGAAGGACTGGCGGTAGATCTCCGCGCCGTCTCGGATGTACTCGATCATCCGCTCACGATAGAGGGACCGCGTTCACGGCTCCTCCACCCGGTAACCCGACTCGGTGGCGACGACGTCGGCGACACCCCCCTTCGGTCGCCCGCAGCACCGTTCGCAGCCCGACCAGTGCTGCCGGCCCTCCACCGGGAGTTCACCGCTCGCGACGGCGTCCCGCGCATCGGAGCGGACATCGGCCAGTGCCTTCTCGCAGCCGGGCCGCCCGGTGCAGGCACTGACGCTCAGCCAGGGTGAATTCTCGTCGAAGATCAGGCCCATCGGGGCGAGGACGCGCACCACCTGCTCGGCTGACCACTCGTCGAGGTCGCACAGCAGCACCGACTTCCACGGTGTGACGATCACCGGCTTCTCGACCGCGGCGAGGAACTCCGCCAACCGGGCGTCGAGGATCCCGAACGCCAGACCGCCGCCGAGCGTCACGTTGCCGTCCGGTTGGTCGAGCCACCCGATGGGTGGCCGGTGCTCGTCGAACCCACTCACCGGGTCGGCGGTCGGAGCGAGCGTCAATGCCGACAGGGTCTGTTCGACCCCGTCGGCGATCTCGGACAGCCGCCAGTGCCGATCGCGCAGCTCCAGGAAGACGCGGGCGGCGTCGAGTAGCACGGACACCGCCTCCGTCGTCGTGATCCGGGCGCCGCTGTCCCGGCCCGCGAGGACCAGGGCCACTTCCGTCTCGCCGACCGCGTGGACGCCGAAGTCGCCGCCGAGCGCCGAGACGTCGCCGCGCCCGTCGTCGAGGGTGAACAGGGTGCGGCCGGGCAGTTCCGCCAACGCGGAATCCGCGCACAACTCCCGGTCGAGCTCGGCGACCAGATCACGCAGGTCCGCGAGACCGCCGATCCTGCCGGTCAGCGGCGAGACCAGGATGTTGCGCACCCGCTCGTGCGTCTCCGACGGCAGAAGGCCGACGTCGGCGAGCCGCCGGGCGAACTCCTGCGGGTCGCGGACCGCTCGCAGCTGCGCGTTGCCGCGGGACGTCAGTTCGATCTCACCGTTCCCGAGGTCGCGGGCCGATTCCGTGAGGGCCTGCAGCTGGGTGGAGGTCAGCACCCCTCCCGGAAGGCGGACCCGGGCGAGCGCACCGTCGGCGGCCTGGTGGACCTGCAGCGCGCCGGGGCACGCATCGGGGCGGGAACGGGAGTCGACCATGGTCCCAGGTTACGTCCGGCCCCAGGTAGCATCACCAGCACTTGCGACAGCAGGAGAGGAAGCCGGTGAAAATCCGGTGCGGTCGCGCCACTGTGAGCCCGCCGAACCCGGTGGGCGAGCCAGACCCTCACCTGCCGTCCTCCGACCTACGGTTCCGCACGGAACCGCTGCCACGGGGCGCGACACCCCAGGAAGGTTCCACCCGTGATCCTGCTGCTCTCCACCTCCGACACCGACCTGCTCAGCGCACGCGCCAGCGGGGTGGACTACCGCTGGGCCAACCCGGCCCGGCTGCTGGTCGAGGAGGACCTGCCGGGACTGCTCGACGGCGCCGACCTGGTGGTCGTGCGCATCCTCGGCGGCCGCCGGGCGTGGGAAGAGGGCCTCGACGCCGTCCTGGCCAGCGGACTGCCGGTGGTGGTCCTCGGTGGCGAGCACGCCCCGGACGCCGAACTGATGGAGTGCTCGACCGTCACCGCCGGTGTGTCGGCGGAGGCACACAACTACCTCGCCGAGGGCGGCGCCGACAACCTCGCGCAGCTGCACCACTTCCTGTCGGACACCGTGCTGCTGACCGGTCACGGGTTCGAGGCGCCCGTCCACCTGCCGAGCTGGGGGGTCGCGCCCTTCGCTCCCGACGCCGACCCGGGCCGCCCCACGATCGCCGTTCTCTACTACCGCGCCCAGCACCTGGCCGGGAACACTCGCTACATCGAGGCGCTGTGCGAGGCGATCGAGGCGGCCGGCGGCACCCCGCTGCCCATCTACTGTGCGTCGCTGCGCACCGCCGAACCGGAGTTGCTGCAGACGCTGCGCCGCGCGGACGCGATGGTGGTCACCGTGCTCGCCGCCGGCGGCACCAAACCGGCCGGCGTCTCGGCCGGTGGCGACGACGAGGCGTGGGACGTCGCCGCGCTGGCCGCGCTGGACGTGCCGATCCTGCAGGGACTGTGCCTGACCAGCAGCAGGGAGTCGTGGGAGTCCAACGACGACGGATTGTCGCCGCTCGACGTCGCCACCCAGGTCGCGGTCCCCGAGTTCGACGGGCGGCTGATCACGGTCCCGTTCTCGTTCAAGGAGATCGACGCCGACGGATTGTCCACCTACGTTCCCGACGCCGAGCGTGCCTCCCGGGTCGCGGGCATCGCGGTCCGGCACGCCCGCCTCCGCCACATTCCCGCATCCGACCGCCGGATCGCGCTGATGCTGTCGGCGTACCCGACGAAGCACGCCCGCATCGGCAACGCCGTCGGTCTCGACACCCCGGCCAGCGCGATCCGGTTGCTCACCGCGATGCGGGCCGCCGGCTACGACCTCGGCCCGGAGGACGGACCCGACGCCGTGCCGGGGCTGGCCGCCCGGGACGGTGACACGCTGATTCACGCCCTCATCGCCGCCGGCGGCCAGGACCCGGACTGGCTGACCGCGGAGCAGCTCGAGGGGAACCCGATCCGGATCTCCGCGGCCCGATACCACGAGTGGTTCTCGGCGCTGCCCGCCGAACTGCGGGAAGGCGTCGAAGAACACTGGGGTCCCGCCCCAGGCGAACTGTACGTCGACCGCTCCCAGGACCCGGCCGGTGAAATCGTCATCGCGGCAATGCAGTTCGGCAATCTCGTGCTAATGGTGCAGCCGCCGCGCGGGTTCGGGGAGAAGCCGGTCGCGATCTACCACGATCCCGACCTGCCGCCGAGCCACCACTACCTGGCCGCCTACCGGTGGATCGCGGCGGACGCTGCCGCGGGCGGTTTCGGGGCCGACGCGGTGGTGCATCTCGGCAAGCACGGCAACCTCGAGTGGCTGCCCGGCAAGACGCTCGGCATGTCCGCGTCGTGCGGCACCGACGCCGCGCTCGGCGACCTGCCGCTCATCTACCCGTTCCTCGTCAACGATCCGGGGGAGGGCACGCAGGCGAAGCGCCGCGCCCACGCCACCCTGGTCGACCACCTGATCCCGCCGATGGCCCGCGCCGAGAGCTACGGCGACATCTCGCGACTCGAGCAGCTCCTCGACGAGCACTCGAACATCTCCGCGCTCGACCCGTCCAAGTTGCCGGCCATCCGTCAGCAGATCTGGACGCTGATGCGCGCCGCGAAAATGGATCACGACCTCGGACTCGAGGAGCGGCCCGACGAGGACGTGTTCGACGACATGCTGTTGCACGTCGACGGCTGGCTGTGCGAGATCAAGGACGTCCAGATCCGGGACGGTCTCCACATTCTCGGCGAGGCGCCGCGCGACGACGCCGAGGTCGAACTGGTGCTCGCGATGCTGCGGGCTCGGCAGATGTGGGGCGGTGAGCAGAACGTCCCCGGACTCCGGGAGGCACTCGGCCTCAGCGAGGACGGCGACGAATCCCGCACCCGCGTCGACGACATCGAGCGGCAGGCGCACGCGCTGGTGCAGGGCATGCACGACGCCGACTGGCAGCCCGACGCCGCCGACACCCTCACCGACGACGCCACCGTCGCGAAGATCCTGCGGTTCGCGGCCACCGAGGTGGTTCCGCGGCTGCGGGAGACCGACAACGAGATCGCCCAGGTGCTGCACGCGCTCGACGGCGGATTCATCGCCGCCGGACCGAGCGGTTCGCCGCTGCGCGGACTGATCAACGTGTTACCGACGGGCCGGAACTTCTACTCCGTCGACCCGAAGGCCGTGCCGTCCCGGCTCGCATGGGAAACCGGCCAGGCGATGGCCGAATCGCTGCTGGACCGCTACAAGTCGGATCACGGCGAATGGCCGCGGTCGGTGGGACTGTCGGTGTGGGGCACGTCCGCGATGCGTACCTCCGGCGACGACATCGCCGAGGTGTTCGCACTCCTCGGGGTCCGCCCGGTGTGGGACGAGGCGAGCCGCCGTGTCGTGAACCTCGAGGTGATCGACCTCGAGGAGCTGGGCCGGCCGCGCATCGACGTCACCGTCCGGATCAGTGGGTTCTTCCGGGACGCGTTCCCGCACGTCCTGGCGCTCCTCGACGACGCCGTGCGGCTCGTCGCCGCGCTGGACGAACCCGCGGAGAGCAACTTCGTCCGCGCCCACGCGCAGGCGGATCTCGCCGAACACGGCGACGAGCGTCGTGCGACCACCCGCATCTTCGGGTCCAAGCCGGGCACGTACGGGGCCGGACTGCTGCAGCTGATCGACTCCAAGAGCTGGCGCGGCGACGCCGACCTCGCCGACGTGTACACCACGTGGGGCGGTTTCGCGTACGGCCGCGGACTCGACGGCGCCCCCGCCGCCGACGACATGCGGACGGCGTACCGGCGAATCACCGTGGCGGCCAAGAACACCGACACCCGCGAACACGACATCGCCGACGCCGACGACTACTTCCAGTACCACGGCGGCATGGTCGCGACCGTGCGGGCGCTCACCGGGAAGTCGCCCGAGGCGTACATCGGCGACAGCACCCGGCCCGAGTCGGTGCGCACCCGAACCCTGTCGGAGGAGACGTCCCGGGTGTTCCGCGCCCGCGTCGTGAACCCGCGGTGGCTCGAGGCGATGCGCCGCCACGGATACAAGGGCGCGTTCGAGATGGCGGCCACCGTCGACTACCTGTTCGGGTATGACGCCACCACCAACGTCGTCGCCGACTGGATGTACGAGAAACTCGCCGAGTCCTACGTGCTCGACGAGCAGAACCGCAAGTTCATGGAACAGTCCAACCCCTGGGCCCTGCACGGCATCGCCGAACGGCTCCTCGAGGCGGCCGAGCGGGACATGTGGGAGCACCCCGAACAGCAGACCCTCGACGGACTGCGGCAGGTGTACCTCGAGACCGAGGGCGAACTCGAAGGCGACTGACCAACCGTCCGGCGTCCGCGGTTCGGTCTAGCATGGGCCCGGTGACCACAGAATTCGACCGGGTGTCGTCCGCGAAGTATGTCCTGCTCACCACGTTTCGGAAAGACGGCACCCCGGTGGCAACGCCGCTGTGGGCCGCGGCCGACGGCGACCGCCTGTTGATGTGGACCGTCACCGACTCCTACAAGGTCAAACGCATCCGTCGTAACCCGGAAGTGACGGTGGCCGCGTGCGACGCGCGCGGCAAGCCGAAGGGTCCGGGGGTTCCCGCCCGCGCCGTCATCCTCGACGCCGCCGGCACCGATCACACGCGGGACGTGATCGCCCGCAAGTACGGCATCCTCGGCTGGCTCACGATGAAGGGCAGCCTCCTGCGGCGCGGGAAGACGGGCACCATCGGTCTCGCCGTCACGGCCGACAACCGGTAGGTGCCTAGCTCTCCAGTAGTTTTCCCTTGTCACGACTGATCCTCGACCTCCAGCACGTCAACAGCTCGTAATCGACAATGGGCCGCCCCGTCGAGGCCGTTGCCAGGCTCGCGAGCGCCGACGCGAACTCGGAAACAATGTCCAGGAGCAGCGACTGGATTGCGGGTAAACCCCGACCACGAAGTATGACTGTGCGCGGCGCGGGTCCGGACTGGGACTCCGTGAGCCGGTTTCTCGCGGAGTCTCGGCTCAGCCTGACGTGCAGGACGGACTGAACATTCATTGACGGACCGTCGGGCGATGCGAAATACATATCCGTGAGGAAGCCGGCGACTACGGTGCCTTGCACGCTTCTCGCGAGCCCCTCGATCAGCCCGTTGTCGAGGAATCTCGTCGTTGCCGCCCCGTCAACAGGTGCACGGAAACCGATGAGCCGCTGTCATCAGCTGATGAGTGCGAATGCACCGGCGGCCGCGTAGAGTGCTGCCGCACCTCCGATGAGCACCGCACTCGGGCCGAGGACGCCGTGCCGACTCCCGATCGCCACGGATATCACGTCCACCGAGTCGACGAGCACCCCCGCGGCCAACCCGAACCGGCGTCCGGTGGGGTCCGGTTGCAGAGCCGCCGCGGCCACCGCTACCTCGCGGATGGCGAACAGCCGCGCCACGGTGTCGCCGTCGGCGCCGGCGCCCCGAGACAGCGGTACACCAGCCGGGGCCGCACAAGGGCTGCCACGCCCGCTGCTGCCCGGGTGACGCCGAGGAACCGAATCAGCCGGGCCCGGGGTGCAGTCATGATGTCCTCGCTGCGTGTCGTCAACTGGATGTGCTGCCTCCGGGTTCGCCCCACAGGCCGTTCACGTGGGCGGGGGAAACACTGTGGTGAGGTGGTCGTTCACCCGGGTCAGCCGCTGGGTGAGCACCTCGTGATGGTCGGGGTGGGCCCGGCTCCGGACGCGTTCGATCAGTAGCTGGATGCGGATCAGGACACTGGGTGTGGTCGCCGCCGCGATGATGAGGTCGTCGAGGCTGGTCCGGACGAAGTCGTCCCAGCCGGGTCGTGCGATCACCAGGCGGAGTGCCTGGTGCTGGTCGGTGACGCGGCGCGGTTCGGTCGGTGCTGCGGCGGCCCGGCCGAGCAGGTCCTCGAGGTAGTCCAGGGCCTGGACGGTGGTCGCGGGGTCGTTGGGCCGCAGCGCGCGCAGCGCGATGTCGGTCAGCAGCCGGAACGCGAACAGCGGGTCTTGTTCGAAGGTCCGCTCGCTGCCGACGACCAGTCCGCCGAGGAAAACCGCCGCGGGTAGGTGTCCGTGGATGTCGGCGACGGGCATGCCGCACTGCAGGGTGGCGCCGGGGGCTGCACGCAGGACGATGACCGCGTCCGCGGTCCGCGCGGCGCCGACGAGACGGTCGACCTGAATTCTTTGCAGCACGGTCGTCGGATTCGGCCAGGTGACCGTCGTGCAAGGCTCCGGCAGGGGCGCCTCGGGCGACGCCGTCGTGCCGGCGTCTCGGTGATACACGGAGTCGAGGACGTCGTGGCCGTGGGCGGCGATGGAGTTCAGGACGGGCGAGAGTTGAATGGCGGTTGCCACAGTCACCTGGAGCGTGCGGAGCAGGGCCGCCATCACGACCAGCAAAACGATGGCGGTGATCAGGACGGCAATCGACACCCGGACGCGGGGGCCGATGGTGAAGGCCGCGGAGATGCAGAAGACGGTCACGCCGAGGGCGAAGGCGAAGGTCTGCCGCAGGATCGGGGTGTCGCGAAATTGGGTCAGGCGCGGGCTGTAGTTCGAGGCCACCCACCGCACGACCAGGATCCCCAGCGAGTAGATGACGGCGACCAGGCCGAGCACTCCGAGTCCGATCGTGGTCAGGACGCCGATCACCTGTTGGGCGGGCAGGTCGGGTCCGCGTCGGATTCTCGGCACGATCAACCCCAAACCCAGCCCGACGAGGATGTACAGCAGCTGGGCGAGTTCGGCGTACAGGATTCGTCGATGACGGTAGGCATCCCCGGCGGCGGAATTCCTCATGACCTGCGCTCCTAGGGCGGGGACCCGGCCTGACCGGCCGCCTCTGCGTCGATGTGCCCCTCCTGTTCCACCAAAGCACTCCGAGCCCGCCGGCGGCCAGGGGCAGCAACAGCGCAGTGGTGAACCGTTTCCCCTCGGGCCTCACCCGTGCCGGTCGGGGTCGTGCCGTGTCGATTGGCGTGTGGCCTGCGCGAGGACCTGTGTTCCGGTGACGAACGCCTTCCTCCAGGGAGCGACACCGTCGATCTCGATTTCGATGGACACACTCAGCACCGTCCGGATCGGCACGATCACCCCCAGGACGGCCGCGTCCGTGAGGGAGGGCGCGGACGTGACGGTCTTGACGATGTCCGCCGCGACCAGTAACTCCAGACCCAGCAGGATCGCCCCTCCGAGTGACTGACGCAGGGTGGTGAAGCCCCGACCACCATCAGCGGTTCGCCTCCATGTCCACGCCGCGAGGACGAACGCGAGGAGGAACCCGACAACCATCGACAGGACCCCCAACACCTCGAACGATTCCGTCGCCAGCTCGAAGAATCTGACAGTGTCCATTTCGGTCCATTTCCTGTGAGTTCGTTCTCGGTGGCTGCCGATTCAGGGCACGACCCGATGTGGTGCGAAACCCACCTCCGGGGGCAGTCCTGGATGTGCTTGTCCGAGACCGGTCCTGGCGGCAGTGACGAGGAGTTTCACCACGGCCCCGAGGAGGACCAGATCGAGGAGCATCTGCGCACTGACGAGGATGCGGGCGGTGACGGTGCCGGGGACGATGTCGCCGAAGCCGACCGTCGAGAAGATGGAGATGGTGAAGTACAGGGCCCGGGTGTGGTCGAGGTGCTGGTTGAACGAGACCGGACTGGTGTGGGACAACGCCCGATAGGTGGTGGCGAACAGGATCAGGAACAGCGCGATGACCGCGCCGAGGGCTTCGATCGCGCGGAGTTCGGGCAGTGGGGCGCGCAGGATCCGGCGGACATGCCACCCCAGCCCACCGACGAAGAGCACAGTGCCGATCGTTACCCGGGCGACGGCGCCCTCTTCGAGGTAGTTCCGGGTCGGCACCAGGAAGTAGATACCGCCGAGCAGCACCCAGGTCGCGTGACAGCGAGCGTGGCGCGCAGCACGGCCCGCCGTCGGCGGCGGTGATCGAGTTCGGCCAGACGCCGCGCCGTCCCCAACGGTCTCAGCCCGGACGAGTGGTTTGCCGGTGATCGGTGGCGAGGATATACGTGCTGACCACCAGCACCCACGCCGGGAAGACCAGCGCCACCCAGAAACTGAAGCTGACGACCACCAGCAGCACCACGGCGAGCAGGTACGTGGCGATCACCAACGGCCGGGGCATCAGCCTGGTCCGCAACCACATCGTGGCCAGGGAGATCATGAACACCGCGGCCATGCGCACGGCGTAGACGTTGTTGATGTGCAGCATCACCTCCCGCCCGAAGTACACGATGTCGTTCTCCGGGACGTTCGCGTTCCGGGAGACGGCCAGCAGTGCGCCCGCGAGCGCCATCGACACGAACGTCGTGGCCAGGAACAGCAGCCCACTGCCCAGGAAGACGGTCGAGAAGAAGCGGTCCTCGAGGTCGCCGAACCGGTCACGCTGGACCCCGATGAACCACAGGAACGCGATGCCCGCGATCGGGGCGAGGAACAGGGCGGTGGTGATCTTCGAGCCACCGTGGACCCAGGGCGCCGCCGCGGTGGCCGGCATCGCCGTGACCAGCAGGATGATGCTGGTGGCGAAGAGCACACCGAAGATGATGCCCGCGATCGCCGCGGAACGCGGCGTCCGCAGCTGGTGGAACTGGACCCCGCTGTGCGGATCGGCCATGGGATCAATCATGACCGACGGGTGCGGGAACCAACAGGCCACCGATCCCGGGTATGCGGGTGCCGCGCGGGAACCCCGGAACGGTCGCCGCCCGAGCAGGGGGTCCGGTCAGACTGCGCGCTGGTGCATCCGGCGTGAACACAACCCGCGCGGCTTGCGCGTGGCGGGGGTAGACGCCCCGTCACCGCACCGGGAACGATGAAAGGTGGGGTTCCCGCATGCCGAGAAGTGCGCAGCGGGCCGTCGACCGGAGGAGCGCCGCCATGGCCACGAACCGTAAGGGCAAGATCGCGGTCGACATTCGAGACTCGGTCGCGGACTGGTCGCCGTACCTGCCGACTTCGGCCCCCGAGGGCGCCCCGAACGTGTTGATCATCGCGTGGGACGACGTCGGCTACGGCAGCATGGACGTCTTCGGCGGCCCCATCGAAACCCCCACCATGCGGCGCATCGCCGACGCGGGGGTGCGCTACTCGAACTTCCACACCACGGCGCTGTGTTCCCCCACCCGGGCATCGCTGCTGACCGGACGCAACGCCACCTCCAACGGGATGGCCACGGTCGCCGAACTCAGCTCCGGGTTCCCCGGCATCTCGACCCACATCCCGTTCGAGAACGGATTCATCTCCGAGGTTCTGGGCGAACGCGGTTGGAACACCTACTGCGTCGGCAAATGGCACCTGACCCCGAGCGAGGAATGCAACCTCTCGGCGGTCAAGAGCCGGTGGCCGCTCGGCCGCGGCTTCGAACGCTTCTACGGCTTCCTCGGCGGCGAATCGAACAGCTGGTACCCGGATCTCGTCTACGACAACCACCCCATCGAGGCACCCGGAACCCCCGAGGACGGCTATCACCTCTCGAAGGACCTGTCCGACAAGTCGATCGAGTTCATCCGCGACGCCAAGGCCGTCGACCCGGACAAACCGTTCTTCATGTACCTGGCCCCACAGGCCGGACACGCCCCGCACCACGTGCCCGCGGAGTGGGCCGACAGATACAAGGGCAAGTTCGACCAGGGCTACGAGGCCATCCGCGCCGAGATCCTGGCCCGTCAGAAGGAACTGGGCCTGCTGCCGCCCGGCACCGAGCTGTCGCCGATCAACCCGCACGGGGAGCCGCACACCACCGGACCGGACGGTCAGCTGTGGCCGATCCTCGACACCGTCCGCCCCTGGGACTCGCTCACCGCCGACGAGCAGCGCCTGTTCATCCGGATGGCCGAGGTGTTCGCCGGATTCATCTCCTACGCCGACGATCAGCTCGGTAGGGTGATCGACTTCCTCGCCGACTCCGGCGAACTCGACAACACCCTGCTCGTCGTGATCTCCGACAACGGCGCCAGCGGCGAGGGCGGCCCGAACGGGTCGTTCAACGAATGGCGTTTCTTCAACGGTGTCGCCGACACCACCGAGGGGACACTGCCGCACCTGCACGAACTCGGCGGCCCCGCCTCCTACAACCACTACAACACCGGATGGGCCTGGGCGTTCGACACCCCGTTCCCGTACTGGAAGCGGTGGGCCGGGTACGAGGGCGGCATCGCCGACATGTGCATGGTGTCCTGGCCGGCGAAGCTGGCGCCCCGCCCCGAACCGCTGCACCAGTACATTCACGCGGTCGACGTCGTGCCCACCATCTACGAACTCCTCGGAATCGACCCGCCCGCGGTGCTCAAGGGCTACACGCAGAGTCCGGTCGAGGGCGAGAGCTTCGCCGCATCGTTGACCGACCCCACCGCCCCGGGCAAGGCGACCCAGTTCTACGCAATGCTCGGCCAGCGATCCCTCTACCACGAGGGATGGCTCGCCTGCTCGCTGCACCCGCCGATCTCCGGCTGGGGCAACTTTCACCACGACGTCTGGGAGCTCTACAACCTCGACGAGGACCGAGCCCAATCGCACAACCTCGCCGACAGCGAACCGGACCGCCTCGCCGAGATGAAGGAACTCTGGTTCTACTACGCCGGCATCTTCAACGGCCTCCCACTCGACGACCGCAACGCCCTCGAACAGGTTCTCTCGGACCGCCCGCACCCCGGCAAGCCCCGCGACCGCTACGTCTACTACCCCCACTGCGCCGACGTCCCCGAAAGCGCGGGTGCCGCCATCATCGGCCGCTCCTTCACCATCGCGGCGGGAGTCCACGTGGACACCCCCGACGCCGAGGGTGTGCTCTACGCGCACGGCGGCGTGGCAGGCGGGCACAGCCTGTACGTCAAGGATCACCGACTCCGCTACACGTTCAACTGGCTCGGCACCCGCATCGAGGACGTCGCCGCGGACCGGGACATCACCCCTGGCGGCCACGTGTGCACCGCCGAATTCACCGTCAAGGGAAAACATGAGGACCCGGCCATGCCCGGATTCGCCGGCACCCTCGACCTCTACCTCGACGACCAACAGGTCGCCAGCAGCGAGATCGTCACCCAGCCCGGCGTGTTCTGCCTCGTCGGGGACGGGATCTGCGTCGGACGCGACAGCGCCTCCCCGGTCACCGCCGACTACACCGCACCGTTCCCGTTCACCGGCGGCACCATCGACAAGGTCGTCGTCGACGTCTCCGGCGAACGCTACGTCGACCACGAGGCACAGGTCCGCGGCTGGTTCATGATCGACTAGCGACGTCACCGGACAGTTGCTGCCAGCCGCCCATCGTTTGTTACAGCTACGGCGCCGGAGCAGCAAAGCAGTGGACGAGCGGCGACATCTGGACCCCGATCGCGGTCCGGTATCGGACTCGCTCGTCGACGCCGAGAACGGAGACGCTCGATGGGGGGCGCGCATCCCGCCGCGATCTGCCGCTCCCGCCGGGGTGCAAGTGCAACAGCGGTGTGCTGTCACTTTCCCTAGGCCATTACGAGGCCAGTAGTTGAGCTTCCGAAAGGAGCTGCAGGAGTGTTCGTCCAGGCCGAGGTTGTGAATCACGACGACCTCCATTCCGCCTCCACACCTCGAGTCGAGTCGAGTACGTCCTGCACCCGCTTACTTCACGCGCCACGGAGCGCGTTGCCTCTCTCTGGTCCCCGGTTCCGCGGGCACGGGTCGAGGCCGCCGGAACCAGTGACGAAGTAGCACCTTTCGGAGGCAGTGCAGTCCGGATGTCAACGGACATTCGTTCCCGCCCAATGGCGGACACGAAACCTGCCCATAGGCGGACACGTTTCTGCCCACTGGCGGACATCCGTTTCTGCCCACTGGCGGACACGAAACTGCCCACGGTGTTGTGTTGTTGGTCAGGTGAGTGG
>SEEV01000486.1 GCA_004211695.1 Rhodococcus sp. (in: high G+C Gram-positive bacteria) | reverse complement strand
TCCAGGTTGCCGGTGACGATGGTGAGTACCTCGACGAGCCAGTTCGCGAGGGTGCCGAACTCCTGCATGCACGTCCCGATCCGCGAATGCGCGACCGCCGCAGGAGCGCCCGCGAACCCGCGGGCCACCGAGCGGATCACGTCGGCGTCGATCCCGCACGCCGCGGCGACGGCGTCGGGGTCGAATTCCGCCGCCATCGCAAGGGCGGCGTCCAGGCCGTCGACCACGTCCGGCACCCGGTCGGGCCTGGACAGACCCTCGGTCGCGATGACGGACAGCACCCCGACCAGGAACAGCGCGTCGGTCCCGGGCCGGATCGGCACGTGCAGATCCGCGACCTCGGCTGTGCGGGTCCGCACCGGATCCACCACGACGAGGGTGCCGCCCCGCTCACGCAGCGCCTGCAGGCGGTGGTGCATACCGGGCGCGGTGACGGTGCTGCCGTTGGAGACCATCGGGTTCGAGCCGAGGATCAGCAGGTAGTCGGTGCGGTCGAGGTCGGGCACGCTCATGCCCAGCCCGGTGCCGTACAGCAGCATGTGCGCGAGGTTCTTCGGCCAGGTGTCGACGCTGGCCGGCGAGTAGATGTTCCGGGTGCCGACCGCGCCGATCAGCTCGCCGAGGTAGAACGTCGAATCCAGGTGGTGAGCAGCTGGATTGCCGTGGTAGATCGCGCAGCTGCCCGGGTCGCCGGTGACGAACTCCGGTAGCCGGCGCTCGATCTCGGCGAACGCCTCGTCCCAGGTGGCCTCCCGGAACCCGCCGCCCGCGGTGCGCAGCAGCGGTGTCCGGATCCGGTCGGGGTCGTTCTCGATGCGGCCGAGGCCGAGCCCCTTCGCGCAGCTGTGCCCGGCGCTCATCACGTCGTCGGGGTTCGGCGCGACCCGCACGATGGCGCGGTCCTCGAGTTCGACCAGCAGCCCGCAGGTCGACTCGCACAGCGGGCAGATCCGGTGCCCGGCAATCGGTTCTGCGGTGGTCATCACACGTCCTGTTCGATTGCGGTGGGCTCGACCGCGACGGGAACCGCGGTCATAGTGGGCATCGCGTTGATCGTCTGGACACCGTCACCGGTTCCGGTGAGCGCGTTCACGTTCACTCCGACGTCGTCGCGCGGGTCGACGCTCCCGAAACAGTGCGTCATCGACACGGTGCCCCGGGCCAGGGTGCCGTCCGCCCGCGCGGTCGCGCGCAGGCGTCCGGCCGCCGACCGTACGGTCACCGCCTGTCCGTCGGCGATACCCAGGGCGGCGAGGTCTTCCGGGTGCAAGCTCGCGGGGTTCGCGCCACCCGGAACGAGCCCCGGCACGCGGGTGCCGGTGGAGTTGACGGCCTCGCGGATCCGTCGCACCGTCAACAGGAGCGGGAACCGTGGTGTGACAGCCGTGTCCGTCAGTGCTGCGCGCAGTTCGCCGCGCACGTCGTCGGGCATCAGCGCCAGGCGGTACCCGGCAGCCTCCTCGGTTGCCGGACCCACGACGGCGCCGCTGCGCCCGGCGAGATGTCCGTGCGGGGCGTCGACCAGGTCGGCGAACGGGACGCGTCCCCGCTCGGCCATCATCGCCAGCAACTGTTCGGGGGTCGGTGGCGCGGCGGGGTCGAGGATGCGGCCGGCGAACTTGACCGGCTGTCCGGAGGCGGCGGCGAGGTCGAGGAAGAACCGCCAGTCGTCGACGACGCCGGGCGGCGCGGTCACGATCGCGGGGGTGTACTGCGCGAACGGGCGTGGGAAGAACGGCTCCATGATCGCGGTGTGGTCGGCGCGCTCGTACATCGTGGTCGGCGCGATCACGTAGTCGGCGAGCCGTGCGGTGTCCGACATGCGCGGGTCGACGCACACCAGCAGGTCCAGTGATCGCAGCGCGCGCAACGCTTTCCCCCGGTCCGGTAGCGCCGCCGCCGGATTTCCGCCGGAGACGATCAGCGCCCGCACCCGGTCGGGGCCGGGCTCGAGGATCTCGTCGGCGAGGATGCCGGACGGCAGTTCGCCGCGGATCGCCCGCACCCCACCGATGCGGCTGAGGTATCCACGCTCGTAGGCCCGGGTGGGCGGTGCGACCTCCGCGCGCGCCGGCTGGTGCCGGGTCAGGACGGCGCGGTCGTCGGCCCGCTCCCCTTCGCGCAGGTACCGGCCGCACACCACGTTCAAGGCCGCGACGAGGTGCTCCGCGAGGTTCGAGTGCGGGCCCATGCACAGCCCGGTGCCGCTGGTCGCCATCCCCCGGCTCCCGCCCGCGAACACCCGTGCCGCGTCGCGGATCCGGTCGGCGGGAACACCGCAGATCCGCTGCACGACCGCGGGAGTCACGTCGGCGAGGGCGTCGACGAGCGAGGCCAGGTCGGCGGTGTACCGGCGGTTGAAGTCGGCGTCGTGGAGGTGTTCGGTGAGGACGACGTGGAGGAGGCCGGCGAACAGCACCGCGTCCGTCCCCGGCCGGGGCGCCAGGTGGATGTCGGCCAGGGCCGCGGTCTCGGTGCGTCGCGGGTCGACGACGATCAGCCGCAGGCCCCGTTCCCGCGCCGCCCGCAGGGTGACGGACGGGTTCTGCACCACCGCGCCGTCCCCGTCGCCGCCGTTGCCGGAGACGACGGGGTTGGTGCCCGCCAGCAACCACACGTCTGCGTCCTCGAAGCGTTGCCGTCCGCCGAGGTACGATCCCATCCGTTCGGCGACAACCCATTTCGCGGACTGGTCGATGGTCATCGTGGAGAACAATTTGTGCGAGCCGGTGCCCCGGAACCAGGCCCGGGCCATCGGCGGGGTGAGTGCGGCGAAGTTCTGCTGCGTCCCCATGAACAGCGCGACCGCATCCGGTCCGTGCCGGTCCACGATGACGCGGAGCCGGTCCGCGATGTCGGCGGTCGCCCGCGCCACCGGCACCGGCTCGTGGGTGCCGGCGGCGGTGCGCCGCATCGAGGTGGTCAGCCGGTCCGGCCCGTGGACGAGGTCGCCGCCGCGACGCCCCTTCGGGCAGGTGTATCCACCGGAGATCGGATGGTGGGCATCGCCGAGCACCCGTGCGATCCGCCCGTCCTCGACGTCGAGCAGGACCCCGCACGAGGAGGCGCACAGCCTGCAGAACGAGGTGACCCTCGACGTGACGGATCGCATCGGTTCAGTGCGCCTCGGCCGTGACGGCCGACTCCGCGGCCCCCGATTCCGCAGCCCCGACGACGGTGCGTCCGCGAAGTCGTTCCCGCACGAACAGCGCACCGAGAGTGAGGACGGCGCCGGCAGTCGGCACGATCATCAGCAGGAAGATCGTGCGGGCGTCCATCCCGGCCGCGATCAGCGCGGCGCCGAGGGTGGGCCCTGCGATGGACCCGATGCGTCCGATTCCCATGGCCCAGCCGATGCCGGTCGAGCGTGCCGCCACCGGGTAGATCGACGCGGCAATCGCGATGATGCCGGCCGAGCTGCCGGACATCCCGAATCCCACGATGCAGATCGTGATCAGCAGCAGCGTGGAGTTCGCCAGGACCATCGCGACGGCACCGATGAACAGGGCACCGAGTGTGTAGCCGGCCATCACCACCGCGTAGGCGGCGTCCGATCCCCGGGACCGGGTCCACGCGGTGCCGACCCGGTCGGTGATCCATCCGATGGACAGCGCGCCTGCCATGCCGCCGAGGTTGAACAGCGCCGCGGCGAGGATCGCATTGGACGCGCTCTGCCCGCCCTGGCTGAACAGCGACGGCATCCACCCGAACAGGAAGTAGATCACCAGGAAGTTGATGACGAACACGACCCACAGCAGGACCGTGTCCAGCGCCCGGCCTCCGGCGAAGAGTTCCCGGATGGGCGATTTGGTGGCCACGGCGGCGTCCACGGTGAACGTCACCGAATCGGTGATGCCCGCGTGCGGGGCGATCGCCGAGAGGATCTTCGCGGCGGCGGCGTGATCGCCCCGGGCCGCGAGGAACTTGCCCGACTCCGGCAGTCCGGCCCATGCCAGCGCCGCCACGATCAGTGGGAGTACACCACCGGCCACGAAGATCGACTGCCAGCCGTACGCCGGAATCAGTTGCGCGGCAGCGAGTCCGCCGAGGAATCCGCCGAGAGACATGCCTGCGACGACGATGGTGACCAGGGTGGAGCGGCTGCGCGCGGGGCTGTACTCGCTGGTCAGCGCGATCAGGTTCGGGGTGACGCCACCGAGGCCGATTCCAGCGAGGATGCGCAGCACGATCAGCACACCCATCGACGGCGCGAACGCGGACGCGAGGGTGAACACCGCGAACAGCACGGTGCACAGCAGGATCACCCGGCGCCGGCCCCACCGGTCGGCGACGGGACCGAACAGCAGGCTGCCCACGACCATCGCACCGCTGCTGAGGGCCAGGAGCAGTCCGAACGAGGCCTTGGACAGGCCCCAGTCCTCGGACAGCGCGGGAATCGCGAATCCGATCAGCTGGGCGTCCATGCCGTCGAGGATTGCGAGCGCCAGGCACAACGC
>SEEV01000485.1 GCA_004211695.1 Rhodococcus sp. (in: high G+C Gram-positive bacteria) | reverse complement strand
CGTGCTGGAGGGCATCTGCGTGCCGCGGCTCGCGGGCGGAGCGCACCGCACGCGCCCCGACGAGGTCCGGGCCGACAAGGCGTACTCATCACGGGCCAACCGGGAGCTGCTGCGCAGCAGAGGCATCAAGGCGGTGATCCCCGAGAAGACCGATCAGGCAGCGAACCGCGTGAACAAGGGCCGCGCGGGCGGGCGGCCCCCGAACTTCGACCCGGAGTCCTACAAGGGGCGCAACGTGGTCGAACGGGCCTTCAACAAGGCGAAACAGTGCCGCCGGCGGGCTCACGCACCGCGGCCCGCCCCTGCCCGACCGCACCGCACCGCACCGCACCGCACCGCACGCACACGATCACATGAGTGCGGGCATAGCAGCGGTTACAGATCCTCGTCATACCGTGTCGGTGCGGCAGTGCCCGCACGTCGGCGCACCGCGTTCACCGCATGCGGTGAACGGACGGATATCGGCCGGCGAGTGTGTCCAGGAGCCGGAACAGTCCGGCCGGGCCCTCCGAGTTGCCGGAGGTCAGCGCGTCCGGATGTGCGGCAGATGGTCGAGGACTGCCTGCGGTGTGGTCAGGTGCACGTCCGCGACCTGTGCGGTGAGCCCCGCGAGGTCGGCATCGGGCAGCCGCGCCGCGAGGACTGCGGCGAGGTCGGCCACCGCCGCCCGCCGCTTCTCGGTGTCGGCGCGGGTGGTCACAGTCCCCGGGGGCGTCGGATGGTGGTGCGCCGCACGGGCGGCGGCGGTGTCGCGGCATGGGAGCCGGAGGCCTTCTTGCGGACCGGCTCGTCGGTAACAGCAACTTCGATGAGGTCCTCCACGCCGACGTCGAAGATGTCGCAGAGTGCGGCGAGGGTCTCCAGGCTCAGCCGTTGCGGGGTTTTGGTGACGAGGCGGTAGACCTGTTCGCGGGACAGGTGCACGCCGCGCTCGGCGAGGAGGGGAACGAGATCGGTGGTGGCGAACATGTCGTGTTCGGCCATGACGTTGCGCAGGTGCCATCGGCAGCCCAGTTTCTTGGTCACGTCGGCCCCCAGAGGTCGGGAAGTTTCGCCAGTGATCGTTGCAGCAGCCGGTTGCGGTACTCGTCGGAGACACCGGTGTAGATCGCGGTCGACGCTGCGAAGGAATGTCCCACCTGCGCGGAGACGAACCTCTCCGGATAGTCGAACTCGACCAGATGAGTGATGTGGGAATGCCGCAGGCAATGCAGATCCAGGGAGGGGTCGAGGCCGGCGGCGTCGCGGGCGGCGGTGAACGCCTCGTTGATCCGGCGCAGCGACATCCGGTCGGCGCGTTCGGTCACCCATACCGCGGGATGCGAGTTGGCACCGAAACGCGGCCGTACCTCGGTGCACCACTGCTCGAGCACGGGCACGATCCAGTCCATCTCCGGGACAATCAGGGCCGTGCGGCGTTTCGGTGGGCTGCCGCGGGAGGACTTGCCCCAGCGCACGAACACGGCGCCGAACCGGCCGAACTTCGGTGCCTTCGGGTTGTGCCGCAGATCCGCCAGGTCCAGTCCCCATGCTTCGCGACGACGAATCCCGAACGCATAGACCGTCTTGATCAGGGCGACGTCCCGCATCGCGGCCATCGCACCCTTGCGGTGGTGCGCACGGATCCGCTCGACCCGTGCATCGGCGGCGTCGAACAGAGCCTGGATCTCGTCGTAGGTCAACGGCCGCCGACGCGGGTCACCCTCATGTTCGGTGACATGCACGATCGAATTTTCCTCGTGCAACAACTGTCTCGGGACGACACCGAAACGCTCCCGGCATTCCTGCGGCCACCCGTAGCGGGGATCGGTGACATATGTGAGGAACTGGCGCAGCCTGATCTCGTAAATCCGCGCCGTGGACACCACGATCGGTTTCGTGCCGCGCCGACAGCTGGCGATGAACTCCTCGAGATCTGCGCACTGCCAGTTCCACGGATAGTCGTTGGTGAACTCGGCAAGCCGTCGCAACAATGCGCGCCGCTGCTCGATCGTCGCGGCCTGGAGGAAACGGGCGCCCTGCTGCATCGCCCACCCGTCCAACATCGCACCGAATACCGCCGTCTCCGGGTCCAAGTGGGCGACACCGCGGCGATCCGCCGTGTCAGCCACGTTGCATAGAATGCATCATTGCGGCATGTAAGGCAACACCCAAAATGCGAGGTGGCACGGGCGCAGCGCGACGGCGTTCCTCGGATTGGGCGGACGGGCTACGCGGTGACTGCGTCACACTTCGATTGCGTTCAATGCGCCATCGGATGCAACTCCGCCTAGTTCCGTCCGTACCCATGGTCGCGTACTCGCGCGTAGCAAACCGACTGATTAGTCTTGTTCACGCATCGCCTCAACCCGACGGGGCAACGGTGCACCGGGACCCGCCACCTACCTCCGCGAGTGGCGGGTTTCCCGGGTAGCCCCGGCACCCGGTGGGCGCCGTCCAGAAGTCAGGCGCCCGGCGGAACCTCGAACACCAGCAGTGTGCTGGTGGCGGTGGCGACGAGGCGGCCCTGCGCGTCGACGACCTCCCCTTCCGCGAAGGCGATGCGGCGACCGGACTTCTTCACCGTGCCGGTGGCGGTCAGCGCACCCGAATCGCGGGTGGCCCCACGGATGTAGTTGACCTTGATCTCGACCGAGGTATAGGCAAATCCCGCAGGCAGCGTCGAGTGCACCGCACATCCGGCCACCGAATCGAGCAGGGTGCACACGGCACCGCCGTGGATGGCGCCGATGGGGTTGTACTGCGACTCGTCGGGATCGAGAGCGAAGACGACTCTTCCTGGTTCGGCCTCGAGGAATCGCAGGTTCATCAGGCTCGCGATCGGCGGCGCCGGAATGCCGCCGTCGAGAATCGCCCGCAGGTAGGTGAGGCCGTCGAGTTCCCGGGCTTTGCGCGCGGGACCGGCGGGGTCGCGCCACTCGACGATCTTCGACCGCACGTCTCCCCACTCTGCGTCCGACAAGTCCTCGACCGTCGACACGTCCCCGTTTCCGAACACAATCACTACGCGGCCCCCTGCTCGGCCGACTGCGGATAGAGGACGTCGAGGTCGCCCGAGAGCGCCGCTTTGACGTTGCGGGTGGTGTCGTCGGCGAGAACTTCGTGGGCGCCGGACTCGATGCCGTCGAATGCCAATCGCGCGACCTCGGCCGCCGGGATCTTCTCGACGTCCAGTCCGCTCGTCATGTCGGTGTCCATGTACCCGAGGTGCAGCCCGACCACCTGGATGTTCTGTGCCGCGAGTTCGGCGCGCATGGCGTTGGTGGCGCTCCACAGGGCGGCCTTGGACACGCTGTACGACCCGCCGATGGCCAGCCACGACAGCACCGAGTGCACGTTGAGAATCGCGCCGCCCCCGTTGGACGCGATGATCGGCGCGAGCGCGCGGGTGACGTTGAGCGGCCCGTAGAGGTTGGTTTCGAGCTCGCGGCGCATCCCGTCGAGGTCACCCGTGAGCGGCGATTCGCCGACGAGGATGCCGGCGTTGTTGATCAGCACGCCCAGATCCCCGACGAGCTCCGCGGCGGCGTAGACCGATTCGGGGCTCGTGACATCCAGTTGCACGGGAATGACCCGTGGGTGCCCTTCGATCGTCGACGCGTCACGCGCCGACGCGTAGACCGTGCGCGCTCCTCGCGCGAGCGCCTCCGCGACGAAGGCACGTCCGAGCCCGCGATTGGCTCCGGTGACCAGCACCGTTCGATCTTGAATCGTGGTCATGACGACCCCTTCGAAATAGTGAGTCTGCTTTTCCAACTAACTACGTTGACGACAGTAACCCCTATCAGTTGGAAAACACAACCCTCTATGATGGAGTGCATGAACAACGGCCACACCGAGCCATCGACACCCGAGATCGTCATGGACCGCATGCCACTGGCGCCGCGACCCTGCGCCATCGCCGCAACCATGGAACTGATCGGCGACCGCTGGTCCATGCTGGTGATCCGCGAACTGAGCTACGGAGTGCACCGCTTCGACCGGATCGCCGGTTACATCGGCGTCTCGCGCGACATCCTCACCGCACGACTGCGCAAACTGGAGGAGGTCGGCGTCATCGAGCGCAGGCAGTACTCCGAGCACCCTCCCCGGTTCGAGTACCACCTGACGCCGGCGGGCGAGGACCTTCGGCCACTGCTCCTCTCACTGTTCCAGTGGGGTGCCAAGTGGGCGGTCGACGAGGCCCCGTCGGTCCTCGTACACGAATGCGGGCACTCGCTGGAACTGGAACACCGGTGCGCGCACTGCGGCGAGGCCGTCGAGAACACCACTGTCGCAATGCATTCCCGCACACCCTCACGAGAGTCCTGACCGCCCCGCACGGCGCAGTACAGGACGTCTGACGCCAGGTCTATAGTTTTCAAGGTAAACGTCAGGTAACGAATTCCTCACACGTCAGGCAGGTGGGTCTGTGTCAACGCGCGACCAGGTAGCAGAGATCTACGAGCAGGTCCGCCTGCGGAACGCCGGAGAACCCGAGTTCC
>SEEV01001038.1 GCA_004211695.1 Rhodococcus sp. (in: high G+C Gram-positive bacteria) | reverse complement strand
TTGGTCCTGCACCATATCGCGGCGGACGGGGGCTCGTTGGCGCCGCTGGCACGTGACATCGCGGTCGCGTATGCGGCGCGGACCGAGGGCGAGATGCCGGGGTGGGCGCCGTTGCCGGTGCAGTACGCCGACTACACCCTGTGGCAGCGGAAGCTTCTGGGCAGTGCGGATGATCCGGCGAGCGTGCTGGCAGCCCAGGTCGAGTATTGGCGGGCCGAGTTGGCGGGGTTGCCGGAGTGCATCGAGTTGCCGACCGATCGTCGACGTCCGGCCGAACCGAGTTACCGGGGCGGGACCGTGGAGTTCGTAATCGATCCCGAATTGGTCTCGGGAGTTGACGAATTGGCCCGCGGTAGCGGCGCGACACCGTCGATGGTGCTGCAGTCGGTGCTTGCGGTGCTGCTCCGCAGGCTCGGCGCGGGGGAGGACGTTTATGAGAATCAGGATGCGCCGTTCGAGCGGTTGGTGGAGTTGCTGAACCCGACCCGCTCGACGGCGTATCATCCGTTGTTCCAGGTGTCGTTCGCCCTGCAGAACAACGCTTTCCCCGAGGTCGAGTTCCCTGGGCTGGAATGGACCACACTTCCGGCGTCGACCGGGAGGTCTCGTTTCGATCTGTCCTTCACCCTCGCCGCGGATGGTCACCAGGGTCTGGCCGGGGTCGTCGAGTACGCGAGTGACCTGTTCGACCGGGGCACGGTGGAGTCCATCGCGGCCCGGTATGTGCGGTTGCTGGAGTTGATCGTGGCGGATCCGCGCGGGCGGATCGAGGGGTACGAGATCCTCGAGCCCGACGAGCGCGAGCGGGTTCTGCGGACCTGGAACGACACGCGCACACTGATACCGGACTCGACGATTCCCGGCTTGTTCGAAGCCCAGGTCGCCGCGTCTCCCGATGCCGTGGCCGTGACGTTCGGTGACGAGAACTGGACCTACCGGGAGCTGAGCAGTCGAGCGAAGCGGCTGGCACGTCATCTGATCGGTGCGGGTGTCGGCCCGGAAGTGCTGGTGGCGGTTGCATTGGAGCGGTCACCCGAGTTGGTCGTCGCGTTACTCGGGGTCCTCGGGGCCGGGGGCGGATACCTGCCGATCGACCCCCGGTACCCGAGTGCGCGGACCGGGTTCATCCTCGCCGACGCCGCGCCACTGCTGATCCTGACCGACACCCCCACCGCACGCACGCTGCCGGACAATGACATCCCCCGGATACTCCTCGACGTCATCTCGGAAGAGGTCGGACAACGGGAGGACATCATCCCCGTCGACCGCACCACACCACTGCGACCGGACAATACCGCGTACGTGATGTATACCTCCGGATCGACCGGCACCCCGAAAGGGGTCAC
>SEEV01000484.1 GCA_004211695.1 Rhodococcus sp. (in: high G+C Gram-positive bacteria) | reverse complement strand
TCCATCGCGGAGGCCATCGACCGCTACCGCAGCGGTGTCCGCGCCGACGCGCCGTGGCTGCCGTCGAACACCGAGTTCATCCGGCGCATCAACGGATTGGACAGCGTCGACGACGTCCGTGACGCCGTGTTCGACGCCGAATACCTGGTGCTCGGGCTCGGCGACGTCTATCTCGGCGCGCCACTGGCCATGCCGCTCGACCCGCGGCACCGCCTGGTCACCACCAAATACAACCCGGCGCGCACCTGGACGCCGTCCGACGCCGTCGGGATCGGCGGCAAGTACCTGTGTGTCTACGGCATGGAGTCGCCGGGCGGGTACCAGCTGATCGGCCGCACCGTCCCGATCTGGTCCGGGTACCGGCAGCACCGCCCGTTCGACGAGGGCAAACCCTGGATGTTCCGGTTCTTCGACCGCATCGTGTGGGAACCCGTCACCCCGGAGCAATTGCGCGAGTACCGCGAGCACGCCACGGCCGGGCGATTCGACGCGGAGATCTCCGAGGGCACGTTCGCATTCGCCGACCACCTGAAGTTCCTGCAGGACAACGCTCACTCCATCGCCGAGTTCGACGCCCGCCAGTCCGCGGCCTTCGAGGCCGAGAAGTCGGCGTGGCATGCGACGGGCGAATTCGACCGTGTCGAACAGGCGCCCACCCCCGAACCGTCCGCGCGGGGCGAATTTCCGCCCGGAGCGGTCGTGGTCGAGGCTCCCATGGTCGGGAGCGTGTGGCGCGTCGAAGTCGAAGCCGGGCAGCGCATCGAACCGGGACAGAACGCGGTGGTGCTCGAGGCAATGAAACTCGAGATGCCGGTCCTGTTCCGGTCCTCCGGAACGGTCCTCGAAGTCCTCGTGTCACCGGGCGCGATCGTCGAACCGGGCACCCCTCTCGTCGTGATTGGAGCAGAAAACTGATGACTGTCGATGCCGTGAACCACGGACACACCATCCTGTCGCCCACCGCCCGCGTCGAGGACGCCTACCGGCGCATCGCCGAGGTCGACCGTCCCGAGGTGTGGATCACCCTCCGGCCCGCCGAGGACGTGCACGCGGATGCCGTTGCCGTGCAGGCCCGTCTCGACGCCGGCGAGCACCTCCCCCTGGCCGGAAAGGTCGTGGCGGTCAAGGACAACATCGACGTCGCCGGACTGCCGACCTCTGCGGCGTGCCCCGAGTTCGCCTACCTCCCCGACGTCACCGCGACCGCCGTGCACCGCCTGGTCGAGCAGGGCGCCGTCGTGCTGGGGAAGACGAACCTCGACCAGTTCGCGACCGGACTGGTCGGGACGCGCAGCCCGTACGGAGCCGTCCGGTGCTCGTGGGATCCCGAACGGGTGTCGGGCGGATCCAGCTCGGGTTCGGCGGTCGCCGTCGCACTCGGCATCGCCGACATCGGAATCGGCACCGACACAGCGGGTTCCGGACGCGTTCCGGCAGCGTTCAACGGCCTCGTCGGCATCAAGGCGACCCTCGGCGTCATTCCCGCCGACGGCGTGGTCCCCGCCTGCGTCGACTACGACTGTGTCACCGTCTTCGCCACCGAACTCGACACCGCCGTGACCGCGGCCCGCATCATGGCCGGCCCGGCGACCGCGGACCCCCGAAGCCGCGCCTGGCCCTCCGACGTCAGCCTCGCCGCGCCCGCACGAGCGCGCGTCGCGATTCCCTCCGAACAGAACCTGTCCGTACTGACCCCGGAGTACCGGGCGGCGTTCGACGCCACGGTGGCGTCGGCGACGGACCGGGGGTTCTCCGTCGAACCGGTCGACATCTCCCCGCTGCTCGACGCGGCCCGGCTGCTGTACGACGGCGCCGTCGTCGCCGAGCGGTACACCGCGGTCGGGCAGTTCCTCGACACGGCACCGGCGGGCGCCGATCCCGTGGTCACGGCCATCGTCGAGTCGGCGAGGAAACCGGCGGGCCACGAGTTCGCCGCCGACCTCGACACCCTCACCCGCGTCAAGGCGGCGACACAGGAACTCCTGGCCGGCTTCGACGGCCTCCTGCTGCCCACCACCACCGAACACCCGACCATCGCTGCCGTGCAGGCGGATCCGATCGACATCAACCGGCGGATGGGCACCTACACGAACTTCTGCAACCTGCTCGACATGGCGGCCGTCGCGGTCCCGGGCATCCCGACCGCCGCCGGCGACCCGTTCGGTGTCATGTTCGTGGTGCCGGCGTTCGCCGATCAGGTGGCCGTGGACCTCGCGGCGCGACTCGTCGACGTTCCCGCGCCCACCCTCATCGGCGACGGTGTCGAACTGGCCGTGTTCGGAGCCCACCTGCGCGGGCAGCCCCTGCATTTTCAGCTCG
Source organism: Rhodococcus sp. (in: high G+C Gram-positive bacteria) (assembly GCA_004211695.1). Classification (GTDB taxonomy): domain Bacteria; phylum Actinomycetota; class Actinomycetes; order Mycobacteriales; family Mycobacteriaceae; genus Rhodococcus_F. Next base: position 2,184 of record SEEV01000484.1, on the reverse strand, counting down.
AAGACATCGGCGCACGGTTCGTCGACACCGTCACCACCACGGACGCGTACCGGCTCACCGCGCTCGCCACGACACCGCCCAAACCCGGCCTCATCCGCCGCGGCCCCGGGTTGGGATCCGAGATCGTCGGCGAACTGTTCCGGGTGTCACCCGCCGGCCTGGGCAGCTTCCTGGCCGCGCTGCCCGCCCCGATGGCCCTGACGAGCGTCGAACTGTCCGACGGCCGCGCCGTGGTCGGCTTCAGCTGCACCCACGACGCGGTCGACGGAGCCACTGACATCACCGAGTTCGGGAGTTGGGTTGCCTACCTTGCCGCTTCGCGGTCTGTGAGTACTTGTTAACCGCGGGCGGTTAACAAGTACTCACAGGGCGAGGGCGGTGGCAGCCGGGGTCGAGCTGCGGCCGATCAGCCTCTGCAGGTCACCGCTCTCGGTGTCGAGGGCGCCGACGGCCACTCCCGCATCGGAATCGGCGAGCATGTTCGCGACCGGCGCGGGCAGCCCGGCGCCCTCGAGCACTGCGGCATACTCCGCCTGCGGAAGGTCCTTGTACGACACCGGCTTTCCGAGGACCGCGGACATGACCTCGGCCAGTTCGCCGTACGTCAGGCGCTCGTCGCCGCCCAGTTCGTACACCTTGCCGGCCTGCCCGTCGGCGAGCAGGACCGCGGCGGCCGCCTCCGCGTAGTCCTTCCGCGCGGCTGCCGCGACGACACCCGTCCCTGCGCTGCCGAACAGCGCCCCGGTCTCACGTGCGGCGGGAATGCTGCCGAGGTAGTTCTCCCAGTACCAGCCGTTGCGGAGCAGGGCGAAGTCGATTCCGGACTCCGCCAGCCGGTCCTCGGTGCCACGGTGTTCCACGGCCAGTCCGAGCGGGGTGTTCTGTGCGTCGAGGACACTGGTGTAGGCGATGAATCCGACCCCGGCAGCCTTCGCGGCGTCGATCACGTTGCTGTGCTGGGCAATCCGCTGCCCGAGGTCGCTCCCGGAGACGAGCAGCAGTTTATCGACGCCGGCGAGGGCCTTCTCCAGTGCGGCGCGATCACCGTACTCCGCCTGCCGGACGTCGACACCCTTGTCGGCGAGGTCCGCGGCCTTGGCCGGGGTGCGGACCACGGCAACGATGTCGGCGGCGGGTGCCCCCTTGTCGAGCAGTGCCTCGACGACGAGGCGACCGAGGTGTCCGGTTGCTCCTGTGACGGCGATGGTCATGACGAACTCCTAGCGGGTAGTGGTGCGAGTTGACTATTCAAGCTCACTTTCCATCATGCACTAATTTTTCGTAAGTGCAACTGTTCGAGTAAGCGCTTCTTCTGCGTGCGGTAGACTGGACGCATGTCCGAGCCCGCGCCCTCAGCACAGGAAAGCGAAGACCGCGCCCTCGAAGCGGACGTCTTCGCACGCGACTGCGCGTCGCGGGAGACGCTGCAGACCGTCACCGGCCGCTGGGGTGTGCTCGCGCTCGCGGCGCTGACCGAGGGAAACTACCGATTCAGCGCACTCCGCCGACGCGTCGACGGCGTCAGCGAGCGCATGCTGTCGCAGACATTGCAAGCACTCGAACGAGACGGACTCGTTGTTCGCGAAGTGCTCGAGGCCATTCCGCCGAAGGTCGAATACAGTCTCACGCCGCTCGGCGCCGAGGTCGGTTCACGCCTCATCGGCCTGATCGAACTGGTCGAATCGCGCGTACCCGACGTCCTGGCGGCGCAGGAGAAATACGACGCCGGTCGCGGCGTCAGCTGAGTTCGTCGAGATCGGATTCTTCGTCGACGATGTGGACCGCGGCCTCCTCGGCCGACGCCGCTCCCCCGTCGATCCCGATGTCGGAAGCCACGAGGTCCTTCTCCTCGTCCTCCCCCACACCCTCGTCCTCGGCGAGAAGCCGGCCCGACCGCTGCCGTCCGACCTCGTTGTCGTCGAGGATCTCCGCGTTGTCGTCCTCCTCGAACGCCGGATCGGGTTCTTCCTCCGCGAGCCGCTGATCGAGGGTCTCCCCTTCGCGCTGCTCGGCCGCCGTCGTTCCGAACGCGTCGAGCCCGAGCGGCTTCTCCGGCGGCGAATACCCCTCGTCGAGAACGTCGTCCACACCTCTGTCGACCAACGTGTCCTCCGGCTGCAACTGGTCCTCTTCGTCCAGGCTGTACTCGCCCTCGGATCCTTCTGGCGTGCTGTCCGGCATGGT
>SEEV01000099.1 GCA_004211695.1 Rhodococcus sp. (in: high G+C Gram-positive bacteria) | reverse complement strand
GATGGACTGACAGGCATGCTTTTTCCCTCTCCGAGATGGTTGTTCAGGCCCGAATGCCGCGAAACTTCTTACTGACGGGTTACTCCTCGACCAAGCCGACGATGCCATTGGTGATTCCACTCGCTAACCATGGGATACCAACAGCCTGAGCCCGGCACGCCGTTCGTCTCGTCGTGCCGTGCCGTGCCTGCGTGGAGGCACTTACCTTGCGGCGTCTTCGACACCGATCCTTCCTCCTGGGCCCGAACGGATCTCCCGGTGAACGGTGCGACCTTGAAATCGCGTTGCTGCTGCTTGTTACTCATCTCGTATCCCTGCCTGCATGACGTGTGGTCGAGCTGAAACAGATGTGGTCATCAGGGCCCGCACGAGGTTGGCATGCAATCGGCACACCCGCCGGCCGATGCTGCAGGCCCTTCCGGATCCCCGCCGCGACGGGTAGATCGTCGTGGGCATACGAGAGGGGGCGCCGCGTCGTACTCGAACGGCTTTCCTTGCTCCCGAGCGTGCTGCTCCGGAGCCGATCGCTCGCTATCCGTCGCGGACACCGCCCGTCTGTCCCCACCCCGCAATTCCGCTGAGGCTACGTTCTGACCGTTGACCTCTCGTTCCGCTCAGGAATCCGGCTGACGGAACACCACAGCCACCGATCGCGCCTGCGTTCAAATGGTCATCGATCATCCGCTGCTCACAGAGTTGCGCAGCGCGCAGCGTCAGGGAATTTCCGGCGGCGGCGTCGAGAACCGCCCGGAGTGTCGGCTGTTCAGAACGGAGCTCCTCCCATGAGGTTTGGGGCGGGTCACCCTGCTCGATCGCCTGATCGAGCTTCGCGGCGAGGTGGATGGTCCAACGATGGTGCAGCGCCAGCAACACGCCGTCCGCTCCACCGAACAACCGATCCACATCGGGAAGGCCGTCGAGCAGGAGCGGCCCCGCCGGATCGATCCGAGCTCGTGCGAGCACCGTATCGAGAATGGCCTTACGTGCGTGACACTCCGTCCATCCCATCAAACTCACCTCCATGTCCCTTAGCTGTGCCGGCTGACGCCCAGGGCGCTCGAGCTGCTGCTGGGCGCTGCGGATGACGAGCGTGCCTGACGATCTCGTCTGCTCAGCTCTACTGATTGACGACGACGGTGCTTCCGTCGCCAGGACCTTGTCCGCGGTGAGGCCGTCACCGGTCACGTGAGGTGTCGTCTACACGGGGGACGGGTCGTCGATCTGACTCGCACCTGACCTCGGGGTCCATGCATTAAGCCTGGGCGTCAGTACGGTCCGCTGCCATCCCAGGATTCTGGGGAGATCTGCCACGACACTCCCAGAATTCTGGGAGTGTCGCACAGGGAGGGGTGGCGGTAGTCTTTGAGGGTGGGTACCGACCGGCTGGTCCGCACCCGAGACCACATTGCGCGGGTGTCGGGCCGCGGAACCGATTGGGTCGGGTTCTGCGCTGCGGTGGGCGACGAGCTGAAGCGGGTGATCCCGTTCGAGCGCTGTTCCTGGCACACCGTCGACCCCGGGACGGTGTTGTTCACCGGAAGCGTGAATCGCAACATCGAATGCTCGGGGTCCTGGCTGGCCCATCACGAATATGTCGTCGAGGACATCAACAAGTGGGCGTTCCTGGCACACAGCGGCCGACTGGCCGGTGCGACCAGCATCGACACCCACGGCGACCTCTCGCGCAGCGCACGGCACCGATCGCACGCCTCGTACGGCATCGGCGACGAACTGCGCGTCTCCCTCGTGTCGGACGGAATCTACTGGGGTGCCGCCACTTTTCTCCGCGATGCAGACCAACCCTGGTACACCGAGGAGCATGTGCGCAACATTGCGTCGCTGGCCGCCCCGATCGCCGACGGGCTCCGCCGCGCGATACTGAGCCGGACCACCACCGCCTCCACCGGCCTGGACTACGGGCCCGGGGTCGTCGTCTTCGCCGAGAACGGCGAGGCGGAGTCGGTCTCTCCGGCCGCCGAGCGGTGGATCGCGGAAATGGTCGAAATCCCCACCCCCACAATACCGATCGAATCGAAGATCGTTCAGGCTGTCGCCGCTCGGGCGCGGGCGATCGCACCCGGCACCGATCCCCTCGAGTTGGCGGCCCGCTCCCGGGTGTGCACCCGATCCGGAACCTGGCTGCTGCTGTACGGCACCCGCCTGTCCGGCGGCACCGAGGCACGCACCGCCGTCATCATCCAACCCGCCACACCACACGAGGTGGCACCACTGGTGGCCCTCGCCTACGGCCTGTCCGAACGCGAAACCCAGATCACCCTGCTGTGCATCCAGGGTCGCTCGACCAAGGACATGGCGCAAGCCCTGAGAGTCTCGGCCTATACCATCCAGGATCATCTGAAGGCGATCTTCGACAAGACCGGTGTGCGCAGCCGGGGCGAACTCGTCGGCCAGGTGTTCCTCGAACACTACGCACCCCGATGGGAGCCCGTCGCCGAGGCGCCGTCCGGCTGGTGGGTGAAAGGCATCGCAGAGTCGACACCGCTGGGATAGCGAACGTGGGCACCACCCCGCGACCCAGCCGGGCCGGATCATCACCCGAAAGTCGATCGTCGGCGCGCGAAACGGGCTGGTGAAACCGCCGGCGGCCGCTGCGTGTCAACGCCCACGGTGAAACCGGATTTATCGTACCCCGGCCACTCCTGCCGTCCGGGTATCTCGTCGTTCGAACGAGTGAGATCACGTGGTCACGCCGGCGGCACCAGTCGGCCACAGCGCACCGCTACTTGTGTGCATGTTCCTGTGTGCCTGCGGATCTGCGCATGGCTGTACCCGGAAGCCGGTGAGAGGGCGGGTGCGGGCTCGATTAGCCGCCCGGTTCGAGGCCCGGCACACTCGACGTCCATTCGTATCCCTCGGATGACCGGACGGACGCGCCCGTGCGCCTGGATCCGTCGAGCTCTCCGAGGCCATCGGGCACGTCACCGGTACCGACCGTCGCCGGTCGGATCTCGCGCGATTGCGGGAGCCCAGCACGGCCCGTCCGGTGGCGGGGTGTGCTCGTAGCCCGGGTCGCAGGGCAGCACCTGCGGCGCGACCCCTGCCGACGCCGGTGCCGGTGCCGGTGCACCAGCGGATCGAGCGGGGACCCCCGGGCGTAAGACGTCGTTTACCGTCAGCTCGCGCCGGACGGTTCACGATCCGATCCGGACTACGCGAAATTGAGCGCGGCCGGACTTCATCTCGCACACGCGTGACTATCCGACGATGGTGCCGGCAGCGGATCCGTCGGTGAGCAGTGCATAGAACCGCTCGACGTCGGCTCGTCGGCACAGGGCGGTGCCCGGTGTCTGCAGCATGGCCGCCCCCGCGGCGATCCCGTACCGCACCGACTCGCTCAACGACCGACCGCGCGCCAGGCCACACACCACGCCGGCGACCATGCTGTCGCCCGCACCGACACCACTGACGACTGGCACTTCGACCGACGGGAAGTACTCGTCGCGGTCCCGCGTGACCAGCAGGGCGCCATCGGCGCCGAGCGAGAGGACGACGACCTCACAGACCCCCCGGTCGATGACTTCCCGAGCGGCAGCCACCTGGTCGTCGATCGCCGACAACTCCCGCCCCGTCCAGTCCCGGAGTTCGCGAATGCTGGGTTTGACGAGAAAGACGCCACCGCGAAGTTGTCTCAGCGCCGGTCCGGACGTGTCCACGATCACCCGCGCACCGAGGTCGCCGACGACGTCCGCCACCCGCTGGTAGAAGTCGGTGGGCACCTCCGGCGGCAGACTCCCGCTCACCACCACATAGTCAGCCCCCGAAGCGATTTCGGTGACCAGGTCGAGACACGCCGCCTGTTCCCTCATGGTCACTGTCGGTCCCGGCAGGACGAATCGGTACTGCAGACCCGTCTCGTTCTCGTTGATCGTCAGGCTCTCCCGTGTGGAACCGCGGATCGTGAGACTGCGGATCGTGACGCCCTCGGTGGCCACGAGATCCTCGAGGGCCCGGCCGGTATGGCCGCCCGAAGGAAACACCGCCGTCGCGGGGGTTCCGAGGACGTGCAGCACCCGGGCCACGTTCAGGCCGCCGCCGCCGGGATCGCGGCGTGGCGCGCCGCAGCGCACTTTGTCGGTCGGCACCACCCGGTTCGTGCTCGTGGTGATGTCGAGCGCGGGATTCATCGTCAACGTCACGACGTCGGGCATGGGCTCTCCTGTTTGTCGGGCAAGCCGGGCCGTTTCCGGCGAACGGTTGCTGTGACTAGTCGTGTCGCCACCCTGAGGTGGAATGCCATATCCGCTCCGCTGTCTTCAGGCTTTCCTCGGCGGTGGCGTCCGTGTCGACCGCGGTGGCCGAAGTCCAGGCCGTGATACTCGCGGCCATCGCGTCGTACACGGCGGGGGTGGCGTCCGAGTCTCCGCGGGGGCGGCTCCCGATCCGCTCAATCGCCACGGCGCGTGGTGCCCTGCATTCGAGTTCGACGAGATCGCTGCGGGTGTGGGAAGCGGCGAGGACGGCGCGCTCCCGGAGTGTCGGTTCTGTCCATGAGGCGTCCAGGACGACCGACCTTCCCGCCGAGAGATGGTCACGAGCGCGTCGCAGCATCTCGGTGTAGGTGCGATCGGTCATGGTGCCGCTGTAGAGGCCCCGACCGATGTCGGTCACGTGCCGGGAGTGTGGGTCCAGGCCGGCGAGTTCCTTGCGGATGCGGTCGCTGGAGATGACGATCGCCCCGGTGTGTTCGGCCAACCTGCGCGAGAGCGTCGACTTCCCGGTACCGGGCAAGCCGCCGACCATCCCCATCCGCACGGTGCCGGCGTGCAGATGTCGCAGCGCAAGCCGGCAATGCGACCGCGCGTCCTCACCGGCAGCGCGGGAACCCTGCGTGTACCGCAAACAGGCCACCTTCGCGCGCACGAATGCCCGGTACGCGATGTAGTGATGTAGCAGGGACTCCGGTGGCTCGTCGCGTGCCTCGTCGCAGTAGCGATCGAGGAACCGGGACGCCAGGTCCTCGCGTCCCAGGTACTCGAGGTCCATGGTCAAACATGCTGCGTCGTCGACGCAGTCGACGTGCCGTAAGTGGTCGTCGAAGTCGAGACAATCGAGAATGCGCGGCCCGTCGGCGAGGCAGAAGATGTCTTCCGCTAGAAGATCGCCATGACCATCGACTATCCGGCCTTCTCGAATGCGCTTTTCGAACAGTTGTTTCCGCCCCTTCAGATACCTGAGGGCGCGTCGCTTCACTTCGTCGACGTCCGTCGCCGGGAGGACGTCGCACCGGTAGCTCGTCACCTCGCACACGTTGGCTCGCCACCGCGCGCCCACCGAGTCGGCCGTTGCGTCACGATCGATCTCGGCAGACTGCTCCGCTCCGGCATGGAATCGGGCGATGACGGTGGCGATCGCATCCACCTGCGAGGTGGCATCGCCGCCTCCGCCGGCCAGCCGGGCCAGCCGTCGGTCCGACGGCATCCGGCGCATCTTCACCAGCGCTTCGGTCTGGCCTCCCGCTGGGTCCGTCAATTCTGCGACTCCGAGGTACACATCGGGACACAGCCTTTGGTTCAATGCCACCTCACGCTCACAGGCCGCCCGCCGCCGTTCGGCGGTACCGAAGTCGGCGAAGGCCGTCCGGATCGGTTTCTTCGCCTTGAAGACGATATCGCCGACCATGACGACGTATGCCGTGTGCGTCTCGGCGCCGTCGACGTCGAGTTCCTCACCGGACGGGGATCGCCAGCAGCTCGGGGCGCTTTCGGATGCCGACATGAGATTGCGTCACAAGACGACGGGCCGGCGCCGCGCCGTAGGATCGTCAGCCTGCGCGCCGTCGTCATCGAGGTCGAGGTCGAGGTGGAGTGTGGTCCCATCGCGACGCAGCGCGTGGGCCCACCCCAGGTCTCGGATCAGCTCGAGCATCAGCGAGTTCTCCGCCAGCACCACGGCCGTCATCCGCTCGACGCGATGCGCACGCGCGGCGTCGACGAGGTGCGTCAGCAGCGTCGTTCCGATGCCGTGCGATTGGTACTCGTGATCGACCACCAGTGCGAATTCGACCAGTGGAGAGTTGCTGTCTGGCTGGTCGGCCGGGCTCACGTAATTCGCAACTCCTACCATGGCGCCGCCGACGAAGGCGCCGAGTGCACAATGCCCGTGGTCTTGCCGGCACAGTGACTCGGCCAGATCCTCGAGATGCTTCGGACGGGCTCCGAAGAACCTCATGTAGGCGTCATGGCCGTCCATCCGTTCATGCAGATCCTGCACGTCGTCTCGGTCGGTGGGTGCAAGGTAGCGCACCACGACATCAGGCGTGAGCGAGTGTGCCCTCATACCGTCCATGCACCATCACCTGCCCGTCGTCGGCCGTTGACATTCATTCAAACGCGGGTGGGGCCGCGGCGTCAGAGCCTTAGGTCCTCGACTACGGTCCTTTGCCTCTATTACCGGTATCGGTGGATTCGCGATGCTGAAGGAAGCAAGGACTCCCAACCCGTAGCGAAGGGAACGCCAGAGCGCAATGACCAGCACGAACAGTGACACGGAAAACACGGCGATACCGCACGCGCAGGTCCCGGTGGTCGAGCGGCTGATCCTCGAGTTCGGGGGAAGCTTCACCCAGAACGCGATCGCTCTCTCAGTCGCGGGCAGCATTGCGGACCTCGCCGGGGTCCCGATCGCAGACATGCCGGTACTGGCCGAGCGCGTTGCCCGGCAACGGCTCTTCACGGCATTCGGGAAGGTCGCGGCTCGGGGAATGAGCGCGGGCACCGAGCACTAAACCGAACGAACAGGAGAGGCCATGACAACGCAGAGGCACCCGTCTCGTACGCAGGGGTCTCGGTCGGCGGTGAACAGACCGGTGGCCGCCACTACATGGCCCGTAGAGATCGCGATCCGCGAACCGGACGCGGAGCACGCATGCTCCACGGCCACCGCACGCCTACTCACTCGCGACAAGACCGTTCTCGAGGGAAAGGGACTGGCCGAGTGCCGCTCCCGAAACGCCGACGTCGTCGAGATCAGCCGGAGTATGGCCGCCGCTCGTGCCCTGAGCGACCTCGCACATCAGCTGTTCGAAGTGGCAGCCACACACGAAGCGATGACGTGCACACACGGACACGTACTCGACGGTCCCGGGGCCGGGCGAAGAATGTGATCTGCGGACATGACCATCGTCCCCAAGCTTCGATCCACCACCGGGGCATCACCGAACTTCGCCGACTACGACGCCGAACGCGCACGATTCTCGTGGTCCGGCATCGAGCATCAGCTGGGAGGCGCCCCCGGTGGCTGCAATATCGCGTACTACGCGGTCGATCGCCACGCCGCCGGCCCGCACCGCGACAAGGTCGCATTCCGGTTCGTCGGGCCGAACAGCGTCGACGTCCTACCCACGACCGAGGTGACCTACGGGGAATTTGCCGACCACACTCGCAAGTTCACCGATGTGCTTCGCCGACTGGGCGTCGGTAAGGGTGACCCCGTGTTCGTATTCACCGGCCGAATCCCCGAGCTGTATGTCAGCATCCTCGGCGCCCTGCGAAACGGGAATGTCGTGTCGCCGCTGTTCTCCGCCTTCGGCCCTGAACCGTTGGCCACGAGAATCCGGCTCGGTGGCGCCCAGGTCCTGATCACCACGGAGCAACTGTACCGACGGCGGGTGGCGAAGATCCGTGGCACGCTGCCCACCCTGCGCCACGTCCTACTGGTGGGGGATTCCGATTCCATCGCCGACATCCCGGACACGCTCGACTTCCACCGTCTGATGGACGCAGCCGACGACGATACTGACATCACCCCGACCTCAGCAGAGGACAGCGCGCTGCTGCACTTCACGAGCGGCACGACCGGAACACCCAAGGGCGCCATCCACGTCCACGGCGCCGTCGCAACCCACTATGCGACGGGGCTGTACGCGCTGGACCTACATCCGCAGGACATCTTCTGGTGCACGGCGGATCCCGGCTGGGTCACCGGCACCTCGTACGGGGTGATTACACCGCTACTGCACGCGGTGACGTCGATCGTCGACGGCAACGACTTCGATGCCGAACGGTGGTACCGCATCCTCGGAGAACAAGCCGTCACAGTCTGGTACACCGCTCCCACCGCGATCCGTATGTTGATGAAGTCCGGTCCGGAATTGGCGCACAAATATGCCTACCCCGACCTACGGTTCATCGCCAGCGTCGGCGAGCCACTCAATCCCGACGCGGTGCTGTGGGGACGAGACGTGCTCGGACGGCCCATCCACGACAACTGGTGGCAGACCGAGACGGGCGGAATCATGATCGCCAACACACCCGGTTTCGATATCAAGCCCGGTTCGATGGGCCGACCGCTGCCCGGTATCGACGCCTCCATCGTGCGGCGCACGGAGGACGGCCGCACCGAACTCATCGATGCACCGGACGTGGAGGGGGAACTCGCGTTACGGCGAGGCTGGCCGTCGATGTTTCGGGGCTACCTCGACAACGACGAACGATACCGGCGTTGTTTCGCCGGCGACTGGTACCTCACCGGCGACTTGGCCAAGCGCGACGCCGACGGTTACTACTGGTTCGTCGGGCGGGCCGACGACGTCATCAAGTCAGCCGGTCATCTGATCGGCCCCTTCGAAGTGGAGAACGCGCTCACCGAACACCCGGCGGTCGCCGAAGCCGGAGTGATCGGCAAACCGGATCCGACGGTGGGGGCTGTGGTCAAGGCATTCGTGTCCGTGAACAGGGGTTGGCAGCCCGACGATGCCTTGCGCCGGGAACTTCTCGGCTACGCCCGCAAGAAACTCGGTGCCGCGGTCGCTCCCAAGGTGATCGAGTTCGTGGACGTCCTCCCGCACACCCGGAGCGGAAAGATCATGCGCAGACTTCTCAAAGCCCGCGAACTCGGCCTGCCGGAAGGCGACACATCAACTTTGGAGGTGGGCGGATGACTACCCCGGACTTTCCCTACGACAAGGCTTTCGCCGTCGAACTATTGACAGACATGCTGCGTGTCCGGCGGTTCGAAGAAAAGGCAGCCGAACTCTACGGCGCCCAGAAGATCCGCGGATTCCTGCATCTGTACGTGGGGGAGGAAGCGGTCGCGGTCGGTGCTCTGCATGCACTGTTGCCCGGCGACGCGGTCGTTGCCACCTACCGGGAACACGGCCACGCGCTGGTGCACGGAGTCTCCATGAACTCGATCATGGCCGAGATGTTCGGCAAACGCGAAGGCTGTTCGAGGGGCCGAGGCGGGTCGATGCATCTGTTCGACGCCGCCACCCGGTTCTACGGCGGCAACGCGATCGTCGCCGGTGGGTTACCTCTCGCAGCAGGCCTGGCATTGGCCGACAAGATGCAGGGCAAGCGCCGAGTAACTGCGTGCTTCTTCGGCGAAGGCGCCATGGCCGAGGGGGCGTTTCACGAGACGATGAATCTCGCATCGCTGTGGCAGCTACCGGTGCTGTTCTGCTGTGAGAACAACCTGTACGCGATGGGAACTGCCCTGGCGCGTTCGGAATCGCAAACGGATCTGTGCGTCAAGGCCGCATCGTTCGACGTCCCGACGCTCAAAGCCGACGGCATGGACGTGATCGCCACCCTGCATGCAGCACGCGCCGGCGCCGCCCACGTCCGTACGAGCGGCGGCCCCTTCTTCATCGAGTTCCAGACGTACCGTTTTCGTGCCCATTCGATGTTCGATCCGGAGCTGTACCGGGACAAGGCAGAAGTGGAGTCGTGGAAGGAGAGGGGCCCGATCCACACCTTCTCGGCGCGGCTCAAAGCGCTCCAAATGTTCTCGGAGGAGGAATTCCTCCGCATCGACGACCGCGTGACGGCCGAGGTCGATGCCGCGGTGGACTTCGCGGAAGCAGGTACCTGGGAGTCCTCCGACGATCTCTTGCGCGACGTGCTCACGCCCCAGCGAATCGGGGAGCCGTCATGAAGATCACCTACCGCGATGCGATGCGCGAAGCTATCCGAGAAGCAATGCAGTCGGACCCGCGAGTGTTCCTCATGGGGGAGGACGTGGGCCGCTACGGCGGCACCTACGCGGTGTCCAAAGGACTCCTCGACGAATTCGGGGAAGAAAGGATTCGCGATACCCCGCTGTCAGAACTGGGTTTCGTGGGGGTGGGGATCGGTGCGGCCGTGGGCGGGATGCGCCCGATCATCGAGATCATGACCGTCAACTTCAGCCTGCTCGCCCTCGACCAGATCGTGAACACCGCCGCCTCACTCAGGCACATGTCCGGAGGTCAGTTCTCCGTTCCCGTGGTGGTGCGGATGGCTACCGGAGCCGGCCGGCAACTCGCTGCCCAGCATTCACACAGCCTCGAGAACTGGTACGCGCACATTCCCGGGATCCGAGTTCTGGCGCCCGCGACGGTGGCGGATGCGCGTGGAATGCTCGGACCAGCGCTCGCCGACCCCGATCCGGTGATCATCTTCGAACACACCCAGCTGTACAACTCGTCGGAAGATCTCGACTGGCCCGTCCCCGTGGACATCGACTCGGCAGCCGTGCGCCGCAAAGGCACCCATATCAGCCTGATCACCTACGGCGGTTCGGTGCCCAAGGTGCTCGCCGCCGCTGACGTCCTGGCAGAGAAAGGCATCACTGCCGAGGTCATCGACCTCCGCGTGCTGCGTCCACTCGATACCGCCACCATTGCCGCATCGGTCCGCAAGACACACCGCGCAGTGGTAGTCGATGAGGGCTGGCGCACCGGAAGTCTGGCGTCCGAAGTGATGGCACAGATAGTTGAACGCGAGTTCTTCGAGCTCGACGCGCCACCTCGCCGGGTGTGCAGCGTCGAGGTCCCGGTGCCCTACGCCAAGCACCTCGAACACGCGACCCTCCCGCAGGTCGAAGCGATCGTGTCGACGGCATGGAACGTCATCGGCGACCGGTAGGAATGAGGCATACCCATGTTCGATTTCACCCTGCCCTCTCTCGGTGCCGACATGGACGAAGGAACGTTGACGGACTGGTTGGTCAAACCCGGGGACCAGATCGAGCGAGGTCAAGCGGTAGCAACTGTCGACACCGTGAAAGCGGCTGTGGACGTAGAGATCTGGCAGTCCGGAACAATACATCGGCTACTCGTCGAACCTGGGGCGACGGTCGCGGTGGGAACACCGCTGGCGACCCTGCTGAGCCCCGGAGAATCACCACCAACCGAGCGCGGACCCGATTCCGCCGAGTCCGCGACAGAACCCGCCACACCCGGATCCCGGCCCAAGGTCTCGCCCAGAGCCCGCAGAGAAGCAGAGCGGAGCGGCGTCGACCTCACCGGTGTCACCGGGACAGGCCCTGACGCAGCGGTCACCCTCGACGACGTTCGGCGCGCCGCCGCAGTTGGTGCCGCATCCGGGACGACGGCCGAGACCAGGAACCGCGAGATGCGTCGCGCGATCGCCGCTTCAATGAGCCGGTCCAAACGGGAGATCCCGCACTTCTACCTGATGGAAGACATTCCACTCCACGCGGCGACGACATGGCTCCAGCAGCAAAATGCCGGCCGGCCGATCACCGAACGAGTGCTCCTGGCAGCTCTACAGATCAAGGCGGTGGCCCTGGCCGCGCGGGAATTCCCGGACCTCAACGGGTTCTGGCGTGACAATGAGTTCACTCCCGCGCCCGGTGTCCACGTCGGTGTGGCGATCTCGCTGAGACACGGCGGTTTGGTCGCCCCCGCAATCCACGATGCCGCCGACAAGCCACTCAACCAGGTGATGGCAGAACTCGGCGATCTGGTGACCCGCGCCCGCGCCGGGTCGCTGCGCAGCTCCGAGATGTCGGACCCGACACTGACGGTGACGAATCTCGGGGAACGGGGAGCCGACTCGGTCTTCGGAGTCATCTATCCGCCGCAGGTGGCGTTGGTCGGTTTCGGCAGACCCAGCGAACGCCCATGGGTGTCCGGCGGGAATCTGCAGGTCGCGACCGTCGTGACCGCGACCCTCGCCGCCGACCACCGAGCCAGCGACGGAACGCGGGGTGCGCAGTTCCTGACAAGAATCCGTGAACTGCTGCAACAGCCGGACAAGTGGTGAGGACGAGATGAAACGCGAAACGATCGAAGCGAAAGTCATCGGTGCGCTGCAGGACATCGCACCCGAGATCGAGGACGAGGAACTGTCCTCGGATGTGCCGTTACGCGATCAGGTCGATCTGGATTCGATGGATTGGTTGAACTTCCTCGTGCGCCTGCACGCCGTGTTCGGCGTCGACATTCCGGAAGCCGACTACGCGACACTGGTGACAATGGAGGACGTCGTCAAATACATTGCTTCGCATACACACACCTGATCGATGACACGACTACGGTGTGACGTCGACCGACGATGTCCGTCGCCGGTGCCACCGCCACACTTCGTCACATCCCCAGACGATGAAAGGTAACGGAACGAGCCACAGCACCTGATGCCACTGCGGAATCACCGTTCCGAAGATATGTCGAAGCACCGGCACGGTGACGACCAGCGCGGCGAAACACACCTCGAAGGCGATTCCCCACAGCAACAGAGGGTTGGACACCACACCTACCTTTGCGAGCGATGCGTACTCGGTTCGCGAGGCGAACGCAGTGCCGATCTGACAGGAGACGATGCCGAGGAAGCTCATCGTCGTCGCTGATTGCCAGGTGTGGTGCAGGCTTCCGGCACCCACATCGGCACCCAGATACCAGCCACCTTCGAGAAGTGTCGCGAAGAAGAGTGCCATCACCAATACTGCCGACACACCTCCCAGCAGGCCCCACGATCGGATAAGGACCCCCCTGTCGACCACGTTCTGGGTGCGCTTGCGTGGACGCCGATCCATCAGGCCCGGTTCGGCCTTTTCACGGCCCAACGCCAGCGCCGGTAAGGTCTCGGTGCCCAAATCGATGGCGAGAATCTGCATCACCGTGAGGGGGAGGGGCACCTGTCCACCGGACAGTGCGTAGACGAGGAACGGCACCACCTCCGGGGTGGCGTGCGCGAAAATGTAGACGATGAACTTGCGGACGTTGTCGTAGACCCTCCGTCCCGCCTCGACGGCGCTGACGATGGTGGCGAAATTGTCATCGGTGAGGACCATCGTGGCGGCCTCCCGCGCGACATCGGTGCCCGACTTTCCCATCGCCACACCGATATCGGAACGGCGCAACGCTGGAGCGTCGTTGACCCCGTCACCTGTCATCGCGACGACCTGCCCGCTGTCGCGCAGGGCATCGGTGATCCGCAACTTCGCCTCGGGTGAACTGCGGGCGAAGATGAGTTCGGCGTCGGTGGCGAGCAACCTGTCGAGTTCGGGTTCGGGCATCTGCTCGAGTTCCGAGCCGGTGACGACCCGCAGACCTGCGTGCCCGATCCCCACGCTCTGTGCGATCCCTCGCGCGGTGAGGCCGTGATCACCGGTTACGACGATGATGCGAATTCCCGCCGAGTGGCACCTGGCGACGGCCGCCGCTACTTCCGGGCGGGGCGGATCGAGCATCGCCGCGATTCCGAGGAGGGTGAGGTCGCTCTCCGCCTCTGCCCGCGTCAGTCCGGGGTGGGTGCCCGCGTCGATGTCGCGCTCGGCGACGGCCAGCAGACGCAAACCTTCGCGAGCCCAGTCGTGTACGAGGTTCGCGGTGAACTCCCGATCGGAACTGGTGAAGGCCGTGTCCACACCAGCCGGACCGGCGATGCGGGTGCACCGGTCGAAGATCTCTTCGGGTGCTCCCTTGGCGTGGACGTGCAGTCGGTCGCCGATACGATCGACGGTGGACATCCTGCGCAGCTCCGGGTCGAAGTGGAACTGCAACACCCGGTTTCCGTCAGCGGCTTCTGTCGCGGCTCCCAGGGACAGCGCGGCGTGCAGCAATGCCACCTCTGTCGGATCACCGGATTCGGCACCGGTACTCGAGATGCGGATCTCCGCGCTGCAGCACGCGACGACAGCCCGGGCGGCCCGACTCGCTGGAGCGTCCGGTGCCGGAACGGGGGCGGCGCCGTCGAAAGTAACGACCCCGTCCGGGGTCCACAACCTGGTGGTACGCATCCGATTCATGGTCAGGGTGCCGGTCTTGTCGGTACAGATGACACTGGTGGAACCGAGAGTTTCCACAGCCGAGAGACGTTTGACCAGGGCACCCTGTCGGGCGAGAGTACGCACGCCCACCGCGAGAGCCAACGTGATCGTCGGCAGTAATCCCTCCGGCACGTTGGCGACCAGGAGCCCGATTGCGAAATTGACCGAATCGTCGAGCGACAGCCCCGCCATGAGCGTCCCCAGCGGGATGAACGCCAGCCCCATCGCCACCGCAACGGCCGCGATCAGCCAGGCCACGCGTTTCACCTGCTTTTCGAGGGGGCTTTCCTCATGGCCCACGCGTTGTGACAGAGCAGCGATGCGTCCGAGTTCGGTGTGCATTCCTGTTGCGAACACGACCGCGGTGGCATCGCCGCCCACCACATTGGTGCCGCTGAAGACGATGTCCGCGGCCTCGATCAACGGTCCCGTCGTCGACCCGGCGTCGAATCGGATCAGAACCGGTACGGACTCACCGGTGAGAGTCGACAGATCGACCTCGACCGATCCCGACAGAAGTCGCGCATCTGCGGACACGCGGTCGCCTTCGGTCAGGAAGATCACGTCGCCCGGCACCAGCGACCGGAGGTCGACCGTCTCCGTCGTTCCCTGACGGGCGACGCGCGCCCTGGCCGGCAGAAACGCCGCCAATGCTTCGACCGCCTGCTCGGCGTGTCGTTCCTGCACGAACGCGAAGGCAGCGTTGAGCAGGATCACGATGACAATCGCGACACCCAGCGGCGCCGAGCCGCTGAAGACGGCGAGAACGGCAGCCATCCACAAGAGCAGCGCCAGTGGATGTGTGAATTGACGCAGTAACTGCCGGGGCCAGGTGCGACCGCGATGCCGAATCAGTGCATTGGCCCCGTAGACGAGTGTTCGCCGCTCCGCTTCCCTCCGTGACAGTCCATCCCGTCTGGTGCGGAGGTCACGCAGTAGCCGGTCGGTCGACTCCTGAGGGTCCACGCGAGCCGTCTTCGTCGCCGTCACCATCGCGCGCTCCTGGTCGTCGGGCCGTTCCAGCACGGATCACGTGGGACAGGCCCGGCGGGTTCTTCTCCGACGGTGCGCCACCGACGGTCGCGAGGAAAGGGACCTTGGTCCTCTCTTACGGTCGCACGCAACCCGAACAGGGCCCGGGCTGCAACGATGGAGACACGCGTCCTCACGCGTCGGCCCTCGACGAGGGAAGGCCTATGCACGACACTCGAACCCGCGAAACGTGGAATGCGCGCCTCACGAGGCTGTTGGCACCCACCCTGCTGGCAGTCACCTCGGTGGCGCTCGTGTCCGGAGTGGTGGCCACTTCGCTCGGTCGTCCGAGCGTCGCGGACGCGTGTTGGGCGATCGGCACGGTTGTGTCCCTGGCGCCCGCTGTGGGCTGGGTCGTCGTGTCACTCCTTCAGCGCACGGCTGGTGTCGACCTCATCGCCGTGCTCGCCCTCGCGGGAACACTCGCGGTCGGCGAATATCTGGCAGGTGCCCTCATCGGGTTCATGCTCGCGACGGGGCGCACGCTCGAATCCGCGGCGGAGCGGCGCGCGTCACGCGATCTGCGCGCCCTCCTCGAACACGCACCACGAAGAGCACACAAACGGGTCGGCGAGGACGTCGTCCTCGTCCCCCTCGACGAAGTCGAGCCCACCGATCTGCTGGTCGTCGCCTCCGGAGAGGTTGTCCCCGTCGACGGCGTCGTCGTCGCCGACCGTCCGGCCGTCCTCGACGAGTCCGCACTCACCGGGGAGTCTCTCCACGTCGAACGACGGGCGGGGGAGTCGGTGCGCAGCGGAGTGGCGAACGTCGGATCGACGATCGAGCTGCGCGCCACCGCGAGCGCCGCGGACAGCACCTATTCGGGCATCGTCCGACTGGCGCAGGAGGCCGCAGCCGACAAGGCACCGATCGTACGGATCGCGGACCGCATCGCCGTCTGGTTCCTCCCCCTGACCCTCCTGGTGTCGTCCGTCGCCTGGTGGCTGAGCGGTTCCGCCGTGCGCGCGGTCGCTGTTCTGGTCGTCGCAACCCCGTGTCCCTTGTTGCTCGCCGCCCCTGTCGCCATCGTGTCGGGGCTGTCCCGCGCCTCACGGATCGGTGTCGTCATCCGCGGTGGTGGAGCACTGGAAACCCTCGGTCGAGCACGGACCCTGGTGATGGACAAGACGGGAACCCTGACGACCGGCAGGCCATCCGGACTCGACGTCGTACCCGCCCCTGGCCACAATCCCGACGAGGTACTCCAACTCGCCGCAGCCGTCGACCAGCTGTCACCCCATGTTCTCGCCGAGTCGATCGTCCACTTCGCGAGGGAGAGAGGCTGCGCACTGGCACTGCCCACCGATGTCAGCGAGCAGGCGGGAACCGGGGTCACCGGCATCGTGAACGGTCGTGCGGTAAAGGTCGGTTCGGATCATGATGTGTTGCCAGACTGGGCGCAGGCCGTCTCCACGCGATCGGCCCTGGACGGCGCGGCGGTGGCCTGGGTACAGGTCGACGACGCACTTGTAGGGGCGATCCTGCTGCGGGATCCTCTTCGTCGAGACGCGCCTCGCACATTGCGGCGATTGCGGGCAGCCGGACTGGACCGACTGATCATGCTGACCGGAGACCGCCGAGCGCCGGCCCTCGAAATCGGATCCATCGTCGGACTCGACGCCGTGCTCGCGGAGCAAACTCCCGTGGACAAGGTGGCGGCAGTTCAGGCGGAGAAGCGCAAGGCTGTCACGATCATGGTGGGGGACGGGATCAACGACGCCCCCGCCCTGGCCGCGGCATCGGTCGGAGTGGCGATGGGCGCGCGGGGAGCCACGGCCAGTTCCGAGGCTGCCGATGTCGTGCTGACGACCGATCACCTCGCCCGGTTGGCGGACGCGATGGAGATCGCACGACGGTCGAGGCGGATCGCGATCCAGAGTGCCGGTGTCGGCATGACGCTGTCGCTGCTGGCGATGGTTGCCGCGGCGTTCGGCTGGATCGCTCCCGCGCCCGGCGCCCTACTGCAGGAAGGAATTGATGTGGCGGTCATCCTCAACGCCCTGCGCGCCCTTCGAGGCGGCCGCTCCTCCGAGCTCACGGTCACGCGAGAAACCGGACTGCTGTTGCAGCGTTTCGATCGTGAGCACGACGATCTGCGAGGAGCGCTGGCTCTGATACGGGAGGCTGCAGAGCAGGTGACCGCGGAACCCGGACCCGAGACACTGGCGGCGGTGCGTAGAGCACACACCGTCCTGGTGGAGCGGGTCCTGCCCCATGAACGTGCCGAAGAGACCCAGCTGTATCCCGCGCTGGCGGACGCCTTCGGGACGGCGGAAGCCACCGCCCCGATGAGTCGGGCTCATGCCGAGATCGATCGACTCAGCCGGCGCCTGGAAACTCACCTCGGCACGGCCGAGGCGCACGGCGAAGTCCGCTCGGATCAGCGTGACGACCTTCTCGCCTGCCTGTACGGGCTGTATGCGGTGCTGCGTTTGCATTTCGCCCAGGAGGAAGAGGACTACTTCGCCCTCGCCCCGAGAGCCGAGGACGAGCACTGACAGCCGTCGGCACTACCGGACGATGAGGAGCGGGCAGCGGACGGAGTGCATCAAGGCCCGACTCGTGGATCCGAGCAGCATGCTGGTGAATCCGCCGCGTCCGCGGCTACCCACGACGAGAAGCCTTGCGTTGTCGGCTTGTTCGCGCAGGTTGCGTATTGGTCGGTCCATCACGACCATCGTCCGAACCTTGACGTCCGGGAAGTCTTCGGCCCGGCCGGCGAGACTCTCCGACAGGAGTGCCGTTTCCTGGGTGACGACCTGCTTCCACCCGGAAACGCTACCGCCTTCGAAGTGCACGGGGAGGTCGATGTCGGACCAGGCGTGAACGGCCACCAGTTCGCACTGCCGCTGGGACGCTTCCTCGAAAGCCGCCGAAATCGCGGGCTCACTGTGCGCCGATCCGTCCACGCCGACAACGACAGACCCCTCGAGTCGGGTGACGTCGGAATCGGGAAGCCCGCGGACGATCGCGACCGGGCACGGTGCGTGGGTGGCAACGGCTGAGCTGACCGATCCCACGAACCCTCGTTCGACGATTCCGCGCCGGTTCGAGCCGACCACCACCATCGCTGCGGATTTTGATCTTTCGAGGAGTTCACCGGCCGGCGTTCCGGTGCAGAGGGTGGTGTGGACGTCGAGGGAATGTCCAGGTACCGCTCGGGCGGCAATCTCCGCCGCGGCCGCCAGCCGGTGCTTGCCGTTGCGTTCCTCGTCGTCGAAGAAACTCTCCGGCATGCCGATCGGGACACCGTAGGCGCCGGGCACGAACGTCGTCGTGATCACCGACAGCGGGGAATTTCGCAACGCCGCCTCCTGAGCGGCCCACGCGACTGCCTGGAGCGACGACGGTGAACCGTCTGTACCGACAACGATCGGGCGGTGGGCGGTCATGGTGTTCTCCTCGAGGAAGCGCGCGGCAGAAGTTGCAGCTACCTCTCATCGTTATGGTGCCTCCGTCGCCGGCGTAGGGGAGAAGGTCCTCACCTCGAGAGGCGAGGCACTGGTCGGCAACCGGATTCAGGGGAGGGGAGCGGACCACCGGAGGGTGGTTCCGCCACCGGGGGTCGAGTCAATAGCGAAGTGCCCATTGACTTCCTGTGCCCGATCCGCCAGATTCTGCAGTCCACTCGGTGTGACGTCCTGCGGACACCCTTTGCCGTCGTCGACGATCTCGATGGCGAGGTCGTCGTAGACGGAGATGCTGACGGTGACCGTCTCGGCTCCGGCGTGCCGGACCGCGTTGCTCAACGCCTCACGCAGCACCGCCTC
>SEEV01000483.1 GCA_004211695.1 Rhodococcus sp. (in: high G+C Gram-positive bacteria) | reverse complement strand
CGTGAGTGATGCTCACTTGTCGACCCCTCCAGGTAGCTCTTGCACTTCCGAGTCATCCTTCCGGGCCGCATGGGCCCGACCGCGTCGCCACAGTAACGCTGATCCGATCAGCGACGCTGCCAACGATGTCACGAGCACCGCGACCTTAGCTATTTCGGCCTCGCTGCCGTCACCGATCCCCGCAAGCGCGAGATCCGCTACGAGAAGGCTAACGGTGAACCCGATCGCGCCGAGCACTGAGAGGGCAAACATGTCTCGGAAACCGAGTGCACGCGGTTTCTTCGCGATGCCCAGGCGGATCGCGAGCCAGGAGATCCCGAAGATTCCGACGGGCTTGCCGACGAGGAGTCCCGCGATCACGGCCAGCGAGATGGGGTTGGTGAAGAGCTCGCCGAGGAGTTCGCTGCTCAGGGCCACCCCGGACGCGAAGAGGGCGAACAGGGGGACACAGACGCCGGCCGACAGCGGTTGGATGCGGTGCTCGAGGCGTGCGCCGGGGGCCTCGCGCTCCCCGGGGTCGCGTCGCACGCGGGTGAGGAGGCCGAGGGCGACACCGGCCAGCGTCGCGTGGATTCCGGCGTCGTGCATGCAGTACCAGGTGAGCAGCGCGAGGGGGACGTAGAGCAGGGGCGTGGTGATGCGCCGGTGCTGGGCGAACGCGTAGACGGCGAGGCACACGGCGGCGCCGAGCAGCCACAGCAGGGCGATCGAAGTGGTGAACAGCACCGCGATGAGCACGATCGCGAGGAGGTCGTCGACGACGGCCAGGCTGAGGAGGAACACGCGGGCGCTCGCCGGGATACGTGACCCGGTCAGTGCGAGCACTCCCAGAGCGAACGCGATGTCGGTGGCGACGGGGATGGCCCATCCCCGGTCCATGCCGGGCGTGCCGGCGCCGATCGTCGCGGCGATGATCGCCGGCACCACCACGCCGCCGCAGGCCGCGATGATCGGCAGCAGGGCGCGCTTGCGGTCGGCGAGTTCGCCCACCACCAGTTCCCGCTTCAGTTCGAGGCCGGCGACGAAGAAGAAGACCGCCAGCAGCCCGTCCTGTGCCCACGTGCCGACCGTCAGGTTCAGGTGGAGTGCCGTCGGCCCGATCTCCCAGTCGCGGAGTGCGAAGTAGGAATCCGAGACGGGCGAGTTCGCCCAGATGAGGGCGACGGCCGCCGCGACGAGCAGGATCGAACCGCCGACTGTCTCGGTGCGGAGGTAGCGGGAGAGTTCGGAGCGGAGGGGCTGGGTCACGAGGGTCGCTCGCTTTCGATTTGTCGTCCGGGTACGGCAATTGCTCTGCCGACCAGACTTCCCGGCGCACCGAGAAGAGCTTATCCAATTTGCCAAGCGAAAGACACGAGGTGTTCAATTCCTAAGGAATGGACTCTCGTCCCAATAGTTGAAATAGCATCGTGCAGGAGTAGGTCGAGTGAGCAGTGCCGTCGATACGTCGAAGCCAGAACCGGACGGCGGGGTCACCGTCGCCGGCGTACCCAGAAGCCGGATCGTCGTCGCGAGCATGGTGGGAACGTCCATCGAGTTCTACGACTTCTACATCTATGCCACCGCGGCCGTGTCCGTGTTCCCACACCTGTTCTTCCCCAAGGGAAACGGCACCACCGCTCTGCTGGCGTCCCTCGCCACGTTCGGTCTCGCCTTCGTCGCCCGGCCCCTGGGCTCGATCCTGTTCGGTCACTTCGGCGACCGCATCGGACGAAAGACGACTCTCGTCGGCTCGCTCCTCACGATGGGCATCGCCACGTTCGTGATCGGCCTGCTGCCGACGTACCACCAGATCGGCATCGTCGCGCCCGCGCTGCTGGCGTTGATGCGGTTCTGCCAGGGCCTCGGTCTGGGTGGGGAGTGGAGCGGCGCGGCGTTGCTCGCGACCGAGACCGCGCAGAAGGGCAAGCGGGCCTGGGCGGCGATGTGGCCGCAACTCGGCGCGCCCATCGGATTCTTTCTCGCCAACGGGCTGTTCCTGATCATCACGCTGTTCCTGGACCACGACAACGGCAGCCCCGACCTCGACGGCGCGTTCCTCACCTTTGGCTGGCGTATCCCGTTCCTGCTCAGCGCCATCATGGTGATGATCGGTCTGTACGTGCGGCTGAAGCTCGAGGAGACGCCCGTCTTCGCCCGCGCCGTCGAGCGGGGCGAGAAGGTGAAGACCCCGCTGGCCGAGGTGTTCAAGACCAGTTGGCGTCACCTGATCATCGGCACGTTCGTCATGCTCGCCACGTACACGCTGTTCTACATCATGACCACCTGGGTGCTCAGCTACGGCACCGGCAAGACCCCGGCCCAGGGCGGCACCGGCGCCGGCTTCCAGTACGCCGACTTCCTGGTCCTCCAGCTGATCGCGGTCCTGTTCTTCGCGGCCGCCGTCCCCGTGTCGGGGTGGCTGGCCGACCGCTACGGTCGCCGCATCACGCTGCTGACCATCACCGCTCTGATCATGGTGTTCGGGCTCACGTTCGGCGTGATGCTGAACCAGGAAGGCATGGGCAACGCCCGGATGCTGGCGTTCCTCGCCATCGGAATGTTGTTGATGGGCATGACCTTCGGTCCGATGAGCGCCGTTCTGCCCGAGCTGTTCCCGACCAACGTGCGGTACACCGGTTCGGGAATCGCGTACAACACCGCGAGCATCCTGGGTGCCGCCGTGGCCCCGTTCATCGCCACCTGGCTCGCCACCACCTACGGCGTCGGCTGGGTGGGTATCTACCTGCTGATCGCCGCCGCGCTCACGTTCGTCGTGTTGCTCGTCATGCGCGAGACGCGCGACCAATCGCTCGACGACGTAGGGGCGTAGCCCCTGTGAGTGGTTGACGAGTCTCTGCACTCGTCAACCACTCACGAGCCGCGTAGCGGCCTATCTGCCGCCGACTGCGGTCTGCTGGACCTGACCTGGAGCGTGCTGTGCCCGGTGTGCCGGACCGTCCGTGAAGACTCCGGCCGCCTGCGACAGTTGCCGAGCCGGGTGCACTGCGACACGTGCGACATCGCTTTCGACACGGACCTGGGGCGGTCGGTGGAGATCCGCTTCGCCGTCAACCCCGCTGTCCGCCGCGCGGAGCGGGCCCGCTACTGCATCGGTGGTCCCGCGAATTCACCGTCGGTGGTCGCACAGTTGCGGCTCGAGCCGGGGGCGGCGGTCCGAGCGGCTCGACCTCGACGCCGGGTGGCTGCGGCTGCGCTGCTACCAGGTGGGCAGCTCGGTGTCCTGCGACGTCGGCTCCGCCGGTGCGGCGCTGAGGGTTGAGTGCGGGCCCGGCGAACTCCGGGTGCACAGTGCCCCCGTCACCGACGGGTCGATCCACCTCGAGGACGCGAACCGGCTTCCCGGCGAAGCCCTGATAGTGGTCGAGCGGGAGCGGTGGAAGGACGCCGCCGCGACCGGTGCTCTCGTGATGTCGCTCGAGGGTTTCACGGATCTGTTCCCGGATCAGGGGGTGGCGCCCGGCGACGAGATCGGGATCGCGAACCTGGCGGTGCTGTTCGCGGATCTGAGCGGTTCGACCGCCCTGTACGAGCGTATCGGCGACGTCCGGGCGTTCGCGTTCGTGCAGAGCCATTTCCGCTACCTACGTGACGCGGTGGTGCGGGAGAACGGCGGCGTCGTGAAGCAGATGGGTGATGCGGTCATGGCGACGTTCGCCGACGCGAGGGAGGCTTGGGCGGCGGCCGAGTCGATGCAGTCAGGGTGGGACGACTTCCGACGCGAGCACCTGGGTGCGGACGACTCGGTGTCGCTGAAGGTCGGGCTGCACCAGGGGCCCGCGGTTGATGATCGACAACGACGGCAGCGTCGACTATTTCGCCACAGCGCTAGCGCTGTGGCGGCTTCGCCGCCCGTGAGTGGTTGACGAGTGCAGGGACTCGTCAACCACTCACGAGGCGCGCAGCGCCCTACTTGCCGCGGATCGCGTCGAAGACCTTGGGGTCGACGAGTGTGGAGGTGTCGCCGAGGTCGCGGCCCTCAGCGATGTCCTTGAGCAGGCGTCGCATGATCTTGCCCGACCTCGTCTTGGGGAGTTCGGGGACGATCGTGATCTGGCGGGGCTTGGCGATCGGGCTGATCTCCCGCGACACTTCGGCCTTGAGTTCGGCGATGAGGGTGTCGCCGGTGTTCTCGACACCTTCCCTCAGGATGACGAACGCAACGATGCCCTGGCCGGTGGTCTCGTCGGCGGCGCCGACGACGGCGGCCTCGGCGACGCCGTGGTGCCCGACGAGGGCGGATTCGACCTCGGAGGTGGAGATGCGGTGCCCGGAGACGTTCATGACGTCGTCGACGCGGCCGAGGACCCACAGGGCGCCGTCGTCGTCGTACTTGGCGCCGTCGCCGGCGAAGTACCAGCCCTGCTCGGGGTACCGGGACCAGTAGGTTTCGCGATAGCGGTCCATGTCGCCCCAGATGCCGCGGAGCATCGCCGGCCACGGCTTGTCGAGCACGAGGTAGCCGGAGCCGCCGGCGCCGAGTTCGTTGGCGTCGTCGTCGACGATCTTCGCGGA
>SEEV01000098.1 GCA_004211695.1 Rhodococcus sp. (in: high G+C Gram-positive bacteria) | reverse complement strand
TCCTTCAGGACGGGGAACTCGGCGCGGGTGCGGTCGACCACGGTGGGGTCGATCTCGGCGATGGTGATGCCCTCGGACGAATCCGCCTCGGCGATCACCGTTCCCCACGGGTCGACGATTCGGCTGTGGCCGCCGAGTTCGACGGAATTGTGGGTGCCGGTGGCGTTGCACGCGATCACGAAGACCTGGTTGTCGACGGCGCGGGCGGAGGTCAGCAGCCGCCAGTGCTCCGTGCGGGCTTTCGGCCAGGCCGCGGGCACGATGACGAGTTGTGCTCCGGCGGCGACCAATTCGGTCCACAGTCCGGGGAATCGCAGGTCGTAGCAGGTGGTGGCGGCGACGGGGCCGAACGGGGTGTCGGTGGTGTGGATCTGGGTCCCCGGTTGCAGAAGCTGCGCTTCGAGGGAGTTGTACCCGAACACGTGAACTTTGCTGTAGTGGTGGTGGATCTGTCCGTCCGGGCCGATCAGGACCGCAGTGTTGCGCAGTCTGCCCTCTTCGCCCTGCTCGACGATGGTGCCGGCATGGATGTAGCACCGCCGTTCGACGGCGACGGCCGCCAGGACCTGGACTGTGCCGCCGCCGAGAGTTTCCGCGGCCGTGGCGTAGTCGTCGAAGTGGTTGTATCCCACGCGCCACAGCTCGGGGAGGACGATCAGGTCGACTCTCGCGTCGAGTCGAGTCAGCAGGTCGCGTACGCGCTCCAGTCGATGCGCGGGAGTCTCGGAATCGGGGCTGGCCAGTTGAGCCAGGGCTATCTTCATGGGTTTCCTTCGTGCCGTGAGAGGTTCGGGCGTTTCATCGACCGCAGAGTGGTGTCGAGGTGTTCCCGCACCGCCCGGACCGCGGCGTGGGGATCCTCGGCCGCTATCGCGTCGGCGATGGCGCGGTGCTCGACGAGACAGTGCCTCGCGCACAGGGGTTCGGGAGATGCCGGAGGAGGCGGCGACCTGTGCTTCGGACAGGAACATCTCTTCGTCGCGGGGCAAGGTGATGATGGTGTTCTTCAGCCACTCGTAGGCCAGCTCCGGTGCGGTTGCTCCGGTGGTCTTCGATGTCGTCACGGCTTGCCCCTTCGAGGAGAGTCAGTAGGTGACGGGCGCCGGCGTTTCCGGCGTCCGGGAAGTCGCCTCGTCGCCCACCGCCGCGAGATCCACGGACTGCGTTTCCCGCGCGAGAAGTGAGGCGATGAGCGAGATGACTCCCATGGCGGCGAGATAGGCGCCGATGGCGTATCCGGTGCCGAACCGGGTGTAGAGCGCGATCGCGATGATCGGGGCCAGCGAACCGGCGAGGACGGAGGCGAGGTTGTAGGCCAGCGACACTCCGGAGTAGCGGACCTCGGTGGGGAACAGTTCGGAGAAGAACGCCCCGATCACGGCGCTGTAGGCCGCGAAGATCAGCAATCCCACCGCCACCGCGAGGGTGATCGCCGCCGGATTCTTAGTGTCCAGCAGAGCGAAGAACACGAATGCCCACACAATGGTGGCGGCGGACGCGCAGATGTAGATCGGCCGGCGGCCGATCCGGTCGGCGAGCACGGCGAACATCGGGATCGTCACCAGCGCAACGACCATGCCGATCATGACGGCGTTCAATCCGGTGCTGCGCTCGAGTTCGAGGATCTGCGTGATGTAGGTGATGACGAACAGCGAGAAGATGTAGAAACCGGCGTTCTCACCGAAGCGGGTGAAGGCCGCGAGCAGGATCTGGCGCCAGTGCCCCCGGACGGCCGCTGCGAGCGGCATGCCCTTCTTCTCGGCGGACGCGGTCTCGCGGGACTGCTCGAACAGCGGGGTCTCGGCGACGTACAGGCGCAGCACCAGACCGATGATCACCAGCAGTGCCGACAACCCGAAGGCGATCCGCCAGCCCCAGGACAGGAATGCATCTTCCGACAGCACGGATCCGAGGATCGCGAGCACCCCGGCCGCGAGCAGGTTACCCAGCGGCGGACCGAGATTGGGCCATGCGGACCAGAACGCCCGTCGTTTCGAATCGCCGTGTTCGGAGACCAGCAGGACTGCTCCACCCCACTCGCCACCGAGGGCGAAGCCCTGCACCAGGCGCAGAAGCACCAGGATCAACGGCGCCGCGACGCCGATGGACGCGTAGGTCGGCAGGAAGGCGATGAGGAAGGTCGATACTCCCATCAGCACGAGGCTGGCGATCAGCGTGGCTCGCCGGCCTTTGACGTCCCCGTAGTGCCCGAGTACCGCGGCACCGAGCGGGCGCGCCACGAAGCCGACCGCGTACGTCGCGAACGCGAGCATGGTGCCCACCAGGGGGTCATCCGTGGGGAAGAACAGCTTGTTGAACACCAGTGCCGCGGCGGTTCCGTACAGGAAGAAGTCGTACCACTCGACCGCGGTGCCGGCGAGACTCGAGCCTGCGATGACGGGCAGGCTGGTGTGGGGTCTGCGATTGATAGATTTGTCGTTGGCGGTTGCCATAGTCGACTCCTAGGTCGAATCGTCGCTACGTGACGAGCTGCACGTCCTTGCGCCTACCTCCACGTAGGCGACTCGAACGGTCGTGCAGGTGGTGCTGCCTGGGCTCGGTGGCTGCTCCAACAGCCGCCGAGCCCGCTTTTTCCTGCCTTCATCCGGCTGTGAAGCCGATCACGGAAGGCGGTACACCAGTTGTATACGACGGGTCTACGATCCGCAAGAGGGCTCGGGCTCTTGGTTTTCCACCTCTCTGACCGGGCATCTCTTGACGCCGAGCCGTGCACGACCTACCTTAATCGAATCATATTCGATTATTTGGAGGAGGGGCCGTGGACGCCGAACTGCTTGTCGTGGGAGGCACGGTGCGCACCGGCGATCCCGACCGAGCCGTCAGCGACGCGCTCGCCGTAGCCGGCGGGTGCGTGGTTGCCCTGGGGGAGCAGGCTCGTGCGATGCGGTCGAGCCGTACCGACGTGATCGACCTCGGTGGCGGCGCATTATTGCCGTCGTTCGGCGACGGGCATGTCCACCCGTTGACGGGCGGGCTCGGATTGCGCGGTGCCTCGATTCGCGACTGTGGCAGCATCGACGAGGTCCTGCGCGAGGTGCGCCGGTGGGCGGACGAGAACCCGGGAGCCGGTTGCGTATTCGGGGACGGCGTTTCCCCGACCCTCGCAGAGGGCGGACGGTTCGAGGCCCGGTGGCTCGACAGCGTCGTCCCGGACCGACCGGTGGTCTTGCGCACGATGGATCATCACACCGCGTGGGTCAACAGTGTGGCGCTGCGGTCCGCAGGCCTGACCCGGGATACCCCGGACCCCGCCGGCGGAGAGATCGTGCGGGCGGCCGACGGTGAATTGCTCGGCACGCTGCGCGAATGGGGTGCGATCAATCCCGTTCTCGCTCTGGTGCCGGAGGTGACCCTGGACGATCGGGTCGATGCGCTCGCCGCGGTGTCGACGATGTTTGCCGCCGCGGGCATCACGTGGGTCCAGGATGCGTGGACCGAGCTGGACGATGTCGAGGTCTGGCTGACCGCCGCGGACCGCGGGCGCCTGTCCACCCGTGCCAATCTCGCGTTTCGCGCCACGCCGGAGAGTTGGGAGACCGACCGGGAGGCGTTCGTCGCGGGGCGGCGGACGGTCGCGGAACGGGGCGGCGACGCGGTCGGGGCGGGAACGGTCAAGTTCTTCGCGGACGGCGTGATCGAGGCCGGGACGGCAGCGCTTCTGGAGCCCTACTCGGACTGTCCGCACTCCCACGGGATCAGTAACTGGACGACGGAGGAGCTGTCCCGGGCCGCGGCCGAGGTCGACCGGCTGGGGTTCCAGATTCACATCCACGCCATCGGCGATGCGGGGGTCCGGATGGCGCTCGATGCGCTCGAGCACGTCGAGCGATGCAACGGTCCACGCGATCGGCGTGCCACGATCGCGCACCTGCAGTTGGTCGACGGCGACGACCTCGACCGGATCACGTCGCTCGGAGCGGTCGCCAACTTCCAGCCGCTGTGGGCCCAACTCGACGCCCTGATGACGGAATTGACGCTTCCGCGGATCGGCGCCGCACGGGGTGCGCAGCAATATCGCATCGGCACGCTCGCCGAGCGTGGCGCCCGGGTGGCCTTCGGCAGCGACTGGCCGATCACCGCCTACGAACCGATCAAGGGAATCGCCACCGCGATCCACCGCCAGACCTCGTCCGGCATTCCGACGGAAGGATGGCTGCCGCAGGAACGCGTCGGCCTCGACCGTGCCCTCGCCGCATATTCGGCCGGAGTCGCCTACCAGGGATTCGAGGAGAACCTGTGGGGCTGCCTCCGACCGGGAATGCGGGCCGACATGATCCAGCTGCCGGTCGACCCCTACGACCTGACGTCAGCGCAGGCGCTCAGCGAACTTACCGTGACCCGAACCTGGTTGGGCGGCAAGCAAGTTCACTGAGGTCGACGCTATCGCTGCGCCACGCCGCACTCCGCCAGTAGGCTGCGGAAGCCCACCAGGAGGGCCGCCAGGCCGAGCTCGAAGGCCTGCTCGGCCCTCTCCGGCCCGCGGGGTGCGGCGGCAAGAGCCCGGGTCAGCGCATCGTCGGTCGTCGGCGCGTCCGCCTCGATCATGACCTCCGGCGCCGCCGCGTCCAGGGCGGCGCCGAGGAGGAAGTTCTCGGCGGCGGTGATGACGGCCATGATCTTCTCGTCCGGGAACCCGGCGTCGCGCAGGCCTGCCGCCGCCGAGTGGTACACCGACAGCGAACCGGGATCGCGCACCGTCTCGGTGGCCAGGAGGCGGATGGCGGTGGGGTGTCTACTGAACGCCTCTCGATACGATCGGGCCCACGCCGAGAAGGCTTCGTCCCAGGGCAAGCGTTCGAAGGCCGATGCGTCGATCTCCTTGACGACGCGGTGTCGCACCAGTTCGACGACGGCCGCCCGGCCCTTGGCGTGGTGATAGATCGAGGACACCTGCACGTTCAGATGCCGTGCCAGATCCGGCATTCTGAAGTCGCCGTCACGATCGACCAGTTCGAGCGCCGCCGCCGCGATACGGTCGCGGTCCAGGCGTGCGACGCGAGGTCTGCCCATCGCTGCACCCACCTCTCCAATCGAAATTTATTCGATTATGCCCTTGTGGCGCCGGTCACAACGGATTAGTCTAATCGAAACACATTCGATTAGAACCTCGTCGCGTATCCGCGCCCCCGGTTTCCCCGCCGCCGCGCCCTTGCCCTGACTGGAGAAGTTCCTCATGAAGAAATCCGCACCCGGAACCGCCTCCGGCACGCAGTTGGAAGGTGGTGCCCTCGGCACCTCCGGCATCGTGTTCTTCGTCGTGGCGGCTGCCGCGCCGTTGCTCGTGATGGCGGGAGTGGCTCCGCTGGCCCTCGACGTCTCGGGCATCGGGGCGCCCGGCGGGTACATCCTGGCCGGGCTCGCACTGGGCATCTTCGCGGTCGGGTTCACCGCGATGAGCAAGTACATCCACAACGCGGGAGCTTTCTACTCGTACATCTCGATCGGGCTGGGGCCGCGTTGGGGCCTCGCGGCCGCGGTGCTCGCCCTCGTGTCCTACAACGCTCTCGAGATCGGGATCTTCGGCGCCCTGGGGTATTTCGCGCAGTCCACCGCGGTGGATCTGATCGGACTCGATCTGCCGTGGGGAGTGTGGTCACTGATCGGCGTCGTGCTCATCTGGATCCTGGGATCACGATCGGTACATGTCGGCGCACGGTTCCTGATCCTGCTGCTGACCGCGGAGACGGGAATCCTGGTTCTGCTCGCGGTCGCAGTCCTTCTCCGGGGCGGCGCCGAGGGGCTCGGTGTCGAGTCCTTCGCTCCCTCCCACGTCTTCAGCCTCGGGCTGGGTGGCGTGCTGACCCTGGCGTTCGCTGCGTTCGCTGCGTTCATCGGGTTCGAGGCGACGGCCCTGTACCGCGAGGAGGCGAAGGATCCCTCGCGGACGATCCCACGGGCAACCTACACGGCAGTGGCCTTCCTCGGTCTCTTCTACGCCTTCATGGTGTGGATCATCATCCAGGCATACGGACCGGATCACGCTCTCGCACTTGCCGCGTCGGATCCCGCCGGCATGTACTTCGGCGCCATCGAAAACTACGTCGGCGGCTGGGCGAGCACGCTCATGGAACTGTTGATCGTGACGAGCATCCTCGCCAGCCTGCTCGCCTTCCACAACGCGATCACCCGCTACGCCTTCGCGTTGTCGCGCGAGCACGTACTGCCCCAGGTTCTCGGCAAGCTGCACCCGGTCTACAAGTCGCCGTACGTGGCGAGCGCAGTCCAGAGCCTCCTGGCGGTGGTCGTGATCGTCGTGTTCGCGATCGCCGGCGCCGACCCCTACCTTCAGCTCCTGCTCTGGGTGAATTCGCCCGGCGTCGTCGGCATCGTCGTGCTCCAGGCCATGGCAGCCGCAGCCGTTCTCGCATTCTTCCGGCGGGATCGACGCGGGCATTCGGTGTGGCGGGTCGTCGTCGCCCCCGCAGCTGCCCTCGCCATGCTGATCTACGCGACGTGGTTGATCGTCACCCAGATGGACCTGCTCACCGCGGCGGGACCTGCCGTCAACGCGGTCCTCGTCGCAGTCACCCCGGTAAGTCTGGCGATCGGGTTCGCGCTCGGCACGCGACTCGCGCGACGCGACCCGGCTCGATTCGCACGGCTGGGAACCACCGACGTCGACGCCGAATCCCTCGATCCGGGCGTGACGCGCGACTGCGCATCCGATCGGGAGCGTCATCGATAATGGTCGCATGCGGTCGCGGAGGAAGATCTTGGACGCCACGCTCGGGTTGATCGAGCGTGGCGGCTTCGAGGGGGTCACCATCGCGGCGGCGGCCAATGACGCGGGCGTCACGCGACAGACCGTGTACTCCAACTTCGGGTCGCGTGAGGAACTGGTGTCGCAGGCGATCGCCGGTGTCGCCTTCGAGGCACTGGGCGGGATCCATTCCCGATTGGACGCCACGGAAACGACGTGCGAGTACGTCGTCGAGCTCATCGTCGCAGGTCGGACCGCGGTGCGAGCGCATCCGGTGCTGGCCACCCTCCTCCAGGCGGAACGGGGCAACCCCGTCTTCGACACGGGCATGATGTCTCGCGCGAAACCCGTAGCGCGCGAACTGCTCGCGCCGCTCGTCGAGCGTGATCCGAGCGTGGAGTCGAGTCTGGACGACATCGTCGAGATCGCACTGCGGCTGGCGTTGTCGGTCGTCCTCTTCGACGACGACGCCGTCCACACCGACGACGACCTACGCAGCTTTCTCACCCGCTGGCTGTCGCCGGCGATGCCGCCCAGCTCGTAACGGCAGTCACAGTAACTTCTTGACACATCTGTCCCGGAGTGTCTAGTTTGAGCTCGCCCAAGAGAAATGCTCCACGCTGATCTTTCGACATCTCGCCGAGTGAGTTCCGTCTGTGATCTGGGGGAAAACTGTGTCTGCATTCAATCGCCGGTCCTTCTTGGCCGGGGCCGCCGCCGCGGGGGTCGCGCTGGCGAGTCCACGGATCGCCCAGGCCGGGACCGGACATGCGGAACGCGGCAGCACCGTTCCGCTCACGCGCGAAGATCACCGGGTCATCGTCATCGGGTCGGGATTCGGCGGCGGAGTCGCAGCCCTCAGGCTCGCCGAGGCCGGCGTGCCGGTACTGGTGCTCGAGCGTGGAATGCGCTGGCCCACAGGGCCGAACGCCGATGCTTTCCCCCGCGCGACCGCCCCGGACAAGCGCATCCTCTGGTACCGATCCAGCCCGCAACTCTTCGGTGCGCCGGTGGCCCTGGAGCCTTACACCGGTCTCCTCGAGGCGGTGCCCGGCGACAACATGACCGCACTGTGCGCCGCGGGGGTCGGCGGTGGGTCGCTGGTGTATCAAGGAATGACGTTGCAGCCGGCCGAGGCCGTCTTCAACGCACACCTGCCCGAAGCGCTCGACTGGGCCACCATGGACCGGGTCCACTACCCGCGGGTCGCGCGCATGTTGCAGCTCGCGGTCGCGCCCGACGAATTGATCGACAGCCCGAACTACCAGGCCGCGAAAGTGTTTGCGCACAGAGTGCAACGCGCCGGACTGCCCGTGTCGAAGATCCCGATGCCGATCGACTGGAACTACGCGCTGGGCGAACTCCGCGGCGACATGACGCCGTCGTACACCAACGGCGACGGCGCCCTCGGGGTCAACAACGGCGGCAAGCACTCCGTCGACGTCACCTACATCGCCGCCGCCGAGGCGACCGGTCTGGCGACGGTCCACACTCAGCACGAGGTCACCGACGTCGAGCGCGCCCCGGACGGCCGCTGGACCGTGTACGTCGACAGGATCGACACGTCCGGCACGGTGCTCGAAAACAAGATCCTCACCACGAAGGCCCTGGTGATGGCCGCCGGCAGTCTGAACACCACCAAGCTGCTGGTGCGCGCGGGCGCGAAGGGCCAAATCCCTGATCTTCCGGACGAACTCGGCGCTGGCTGGGGCACCCACGCCGACCGCATCTACATCTGGACGAGCCTCGAAGAAGAATTCGGCGCCCCGCAGGGCGGCCCGGTCGTCTACGGCAGCCTGAACTGGGACGACCCGGCGTCCGCCGTCACGGTCATCCAGGCCTCGATACCGCCGCTGTCGTTCGATGCGCGCAGCACCATGCTGGTCGGCTACGGCGTCAGCGAAGGACGCGGACGATTCGAATACGACTCTGCCCGAGACGAAGCGGTACTCCGCTGGCCGAGGGAAGGCGACGCCGTCGTCCAGAACAGTCGCATCGATCCGATGGTGCGCAAGATCGCCGGGCCTGCAAGCGTGCTCACGGACACCAACGCGGTATTCCCCTCCACCTGGCATCCGCTGGGCGGGGCGTCGATGGGCTCGGTCTGCGACCTCGAAGGCCGCGTGCACGGCCAGCGTGGGTTGTATGTGCTCGACGGCGCGCTGATGCCCGGGAACACCGCCGCGTGCAACCCGTCGATGACCATTGCGGCCGTGGCCGAACGCGCCCTGGACCAGTTGGTTGCCCGAGACGTCGGCACGGTGATCTGACCATGCACACCACCCCTTCTCGTCTTCGCCGCTCGCACACACCGCACGCTGTCCGGGTCGCCGTCCTCACCGTCGTCAGCTGCATAGCCGCCGCGGTCGCGCTCACTGCCGGCGCTCATCCGGCACACGCCGCCCCCGGCGACGACTTCTACACTCCGCCGGCCGAATTCGCGTCGGCTCCCGGATCGATCATCCGCACCGAACCGATGCCGTTGTTCGCCTCGGTGCCCGGAACGGACGGCGCCTGGCCGGGCGCCGGGCAGCGGGTGATGTACACGTCGCTGCTGCAGGACGGTTCCCCGACAGCGGTCACCGGGACCTTCATCGACGCCACCCGGCCCTGGAGTGGCAGCGGCCCGCGGCCGACCGTGATCATCGCGCCCGGCACGGTCGGGCAGGGCGATCAGTGCGCTCCGTCGCACGCATTCTCCACAGGGCTGAACGTGACCACGGCCCCGTTCTCGTTGTCCGCCAACCAGGAAGCGCTGTCGGCCAACGTGTGGAGCGCGATGGGAGCGCGCGTCTTCGTCACCGACTACATCGGCCTCGGCACCCCCGGAGTCCACACCTACGTCAACCGGCTCGAAGAAGCCCACGCCGTTCTCGACGCCGCGCGCGCCGCGAACGCACTCGGCGGCAGCGGTCCGACCACGCCACTGGCCCTGTGGGGATACTCCCAGGGCGGTGGAGCCGCCGCGGCCGCCGCAGAGCTCCAGTCCTCCTACGCCCCGGAACTGAACGTCAAGGGCACCTGGGCGGGCGGACCGCCGGCAGACCTCCTCACCGTGCTCGGCCAGATCGACGGCAACCTCATCGGCGGTGCCATCGGGTTCGCGATCAACGGCTTCGTCGCACGCCATCCCGAGTTGCAGAAGCCACTCCACGAACGCATCACCCCCGAGGGCCAGGCAATGCTGAACACGCTGAGCACCGAGTGCATCGGTGACGTCATCACCAACCAGCCGTTCCTGCGCACCAGCACGTACACGAACGACCACAAATCGCTCCTCGACAACCTGCGCGACATCCCCGAAGCCGCCCCCGTCTTCGACGCGCAGCGCCTCGGCACCCTCACCCCCAGCAGCCCGGTGCTCGTCACCAGCGGTCGCAACGACGACACCGTGCCCTACGAGCAGGCCCGCCGACTCGCCACCGACTGGTGCGACCGAGGCGCACAGGTCACCTTCCGCACCAACGAACTACCGCCCATCGCACCGGGCACCACCATCCCCAACCACTTCGGCCCCGAACTCATCGACGGCTACGACACCAACGGCGCCGTGTCCTACATCGTCGACCGGTTGAACGACACCCCGATCGCCGAGGGTTGCAGCCTGAATTGACACCGGTGGGTCTTCGATCGCGAAGACGACGCGCCGCCAGGGTGGTCACGGCACGAGGCCGCGACCACCCTGGCGCTCACCGAGGGTGTGTCAGAGCGACGCGTCGGCGACAGCGCGGGAGTGCTCCAACTCGTCGGGGACGGCGAGTTCCGCCGCGAGGGCGTCGGGATCGGGGGCACCGGGCCCGAAGTGGGCGTACTTTTCGATGTGCTGGTCCAGGGACAGCGGGCTCGGGGTGCCGTAGGTGAAATACGACTCCCACGGCAGCTTGGCGCCTCCGACGGCCAGTCCGGTGTCGATGTCGGACATCTGCCAGGTCTTGGTCTCGGCGTCCGGGTCCAAGTGCAGGTAGCCGGCCTCGCCGAACAGCTCGATGCGGTTGCCGCCCGGTTCGAAGACGTACAGGAACTGGCTCTGCGTGATGCCGTGCTTGTCGGGGCCGGCTTCGATCTGAATGTCGTAGTCGCGGAACATCTCCACGGCGTCGATGTTGTGCTGCCCGGTGCCGTAGAAGAACGCGAGGTGGTGCAGCTTGCCGTGCCCGCCGGTCATGTCGCGCATGCAGGCGACCTCGTGACCGAGCAGGTTCGAGCTCATCCACGCCCCGATCTCGACGTTGCCGTCGACGACCCGCTCGGTGGTCCGGAATCCGAGGTGCCGTTCGAAGGAGTCCTTCACCGCGGTCACGTCGGACGACATCAGGTTGAGGTGGTCGATGCGCTTGACGGGGATACCCTGCAGCGGCTTCTTGGACGGCCGGGTGAGGATCTTGCTCCGCAGTTCCGGGGGAGCGACGTACTTCTCGGCCTCCCACAGCAGCTGCAGGTTGTGTCCGTCGGGTGACTGGTACTCGAAGGTCTTGCCGTACCCGAACTGGTCCTCGCTCCACGTGCCGTCGACGTTGCCGTCTGTCAGAGACTTGGCCCGTCGTTCGAGCGCTTCGGGAGAACTCGTCCGCATCGCGGCGTGGCCCATCCCGGCCTCGGGTGCTTCGGTGATCTTCAGGCTCCACTGATACGGGTCCTCGTATCCGCGCAGGTACACCGACTGCCCTTCCCTGTGGGTCACGTACATCCCGAGGAACTTCGTGAAGAAGTCCAGCGTCTCCTGCGGCTTGGGGCTGAACAGTTCGGCACGGGCGAGGTGCGCGATGTCGAAACGAGCGTCACTCATGGCTTCTCCTGGTTTCCGACGTCCGGGCCTGCTGCACCGGTTGTGGTCGATGTCACGAGCGTGGCGGACGGGGTCCGGGGCGGTCAGCGCTTTTCGTGATAGCCGAACAGCGGTCGCGTGACGGCGCTCGCTGTCCGGCACAGCCGAATCGCCGGTCCCGGACCTGCGAATTCTTCCTAGCATCGACCGCATCACCCCCGCCTGCCCAGGGAAGGCCTAGAAGATGAGTCGATTGAAAGCCGCGATCGTCGGATCCGGGAATATCGGTACGGATCTGATGTACAAGCTGCTGCGGTCCGAGCACGTCGAACCCGTGTGCATGGTGGGCATCGACCCCGACAGCGAGGGATTGGCCCGGCCCCCAACGTGAACATGGTCAGCTGCGCCGGCCAGGCCACCATCCCCATCCTCTACGCCATCAACGAGGTCGCCGACGCCTCCTACGGCGAGATCGTCGCCGCCATCGCCTCCCACAGTGCCGGCCCCGGCACCCGGCAGAACCTCAGCGAATTCAGCGAGAAGACGGGCCGCGCTCTCGCCCAGGTCGCCGGCGCCGACCGCGCCAAGGCCATCTCCGTGATCAACCCGGCCGAACCGCCGATGAACATGCGCGACACCGTCTACGCCAAGGTCCGCAACCCCGATCCCGACGCCATCGAACGCGCCGTGGTCGACATGGTCGCCAAGGTGCAGCAGTACGTCCCCGGATACTCGCTGCGCATGGTCGACGTCGACGGCGACCTGGTCACCGTCATGCTCGAGGTCGTCGGCGCCGGCGACTTCCTGCCCACCTACGCCGGCAACCTCGACATCATCACCGCCGCCGCCGTCCAGGTCGCCGACGTCATGGCCCAGCAGAACCTCGTCCAGGGAGCAGCGCAGTGAGTAAGAAAGTCACGATCGTCGACACCACCCTGCGGGACGGCATGTCGTCCGTGTCGCACCAGTTCACCCCGCAGAACGTCGCCGACATCGCGCGCGGCCTCGACAAGGCGGGCGTGCCGACCATCGAGGTCGCGCACGGCATCGGCCTCGGCGCCTCCTCGATCCAGTACGGGTTCGCCGCCGCCACCGACCCCGACTACGTCCGCGCCGCCGTTGACGCCGTCGAGAACGCCGACATCGCCGCCCTGTACGTGCCCGGCATCGCGACCCTCGCCGAACTGCAGAAGGCCATCGACGCCGGCATCAAGACCGTGCGCGTCGCGGTGCACTGCACCGAGGCCGACTGCGGGCAGCAGCCCGTCGAGTGGGCCAAGGACCAAGGCCTGACGGTGATGACGTTCCTGATGATGAGCCACAAGCTCGACCCCGAACCCCTCGCCGAGCAGGCCGCCAAACTCGACTCCTACGGTGCCGACGTCGTCTACGTCGTCGACTCCGCCGGGGCTATGGTGCCCCAGCACGCCGGGGACCGGGTCGCCGCCCTGCGGCAGGCGATCACCGCCGACATCGGGTTCCACGCCCACAACAACCTCGGTGTCGGGATCGCCAACGCGCTGACCGCCGCGGAGAACGGGGCCACGTTCATCGACGGGTCCCTGCGCGGTCTCGGCGCCAGCGCCGGCAACGCGCAGACCGAGGTCCTCGCGGCCGCGTTCGAACGCGCCGGCTGGGACACCGGCGTCGACCTGTTTCCGCTCATCGACACCGCCGAACACATCGTCGCACCGCTGATGAAGGAACCGCAGATCGTCGACGAGACCGCACTGGTCCTCGGCTACGCCGGTGTGTACTCCACGTTCTTCCACCCCACCAAGCGGGCCGCGAAGAAGTTCGGGGTGCCCGCCCGCGACATCCTCATGGAACTCGGTCGCCGCGGTGTCATCGGTGGTCAGGAAGACATGATCATCGACGTCGCCTCCGAACTCGCCGGCCGCACCTACGACGCCCCGGCCCCGGCCGGGGTCTGACAGGGAAGGAGCACCATGACCACGACGGAATCCGTACCCGGGGTGACCGAGGTTCGTCACCTCATCGGTGGCGACTGGGCGGCCGCCTCGGACGGGGCGACCTTCGAAACCCGTGATCCGCACGACGGTTCACTGCTCGGGACGGTCCCCCGCGGAACCGCCGACGACGGCGAGGCCGCGATCGCCGCGGCCCGCACCGCATTCGACGAGGGACCTTGGCCGCGGATGTCGCCGAAGGAGCGTGCGAAGATCCTGCACGCAGTAGCCGACAAGGTCGACGAACACCGTGAGGAACTCGCGCTGATCGAGACCCGTGACGGCGGCAAGAGCATCAACCAGTCCCTGCACGCCGAGATCCCTCGGGTGGCACACAATCTGCGGTTCTTCGCCGACTATGTGTCGATGGCCGCGAACGAGGCCTACCCGGACGGCGACCTGCTCTCCTACGTCCTGTACCCACCCGCCGGGGTCGTGTCCGCGATCAGCCCCTGGAATGCGCCGTTGATGCTCGCGACGTGGAAGATCGCCCCCGCCTTGGCCTTCGGTAACACCACCATTCTCAAACCCGCACCGCAGACGCCGCTCACCGCGCACCGGTTCGCCGAACTCGCCCTCGAGGCCGGCCTTCCCGAGGGCGTCCTCAACGTGGTCCACGGATTCGGCGGCGAGGCCGTCGCCGGTCCGCTCACCGCGGACCCGCGGGTCGACCGGATCACGTTCACCGGGTCGAGCGCCACCGGCGTGCGGATCCTCCAGGCCGCCGCGGTGAACCACACCCCGGTCTCGGCGGAGATGGGCGGCAAGTCCGCGAACATCGTCTTCGACGACGCCGACCTCGACGTCGCCGTGCCGATGGCGATTCGGGCGATCTTCGGCGGCAACGGGCAGGTGTGCCTGTCCGGTTCCCGCCTGTTGGTGCAGAACTCGATCATGGACGAATTCCTCGACCGGTTCACCGACGAGGCGAAGAAACTCACCGTCGGCGACCCGAAGGACCCGTCGAATTTCCTCGGCCCGCTGATCGAACAGAGGCACCTGGAGAAGGTGCACGGCTACGTCGAACTGGCGCAGGAGGAGGGCGGCAAGGTCGTCACCGGTGGGTCGCGGCTCACCGACGATGAGCGGGCGAAAGGCTTCTACTATCCGCCGACGGTGATCACCGGACTGACCAACGACTCGCGCACCGCGCGTGAGGAGATCTTCGGGCCCGTCGAGACCGTCCTCGGTTTCGATACCGAGGACGAGGCGCTGCGCATCGCGAACGACTCGCCCTACGGGTTGGCGGGAATTCTGTTCACCGACAATCTCAACCGCGCGCACCGCATGGCCGCACGGTGGAAGGCCGGCACGGTGTGGATCAACACCTTCTTCGAACGCGACCTCCGACTGCCGTTCGGCGGCGAAGGCAGCAGCGGCCTCGGACGCGAGGGCGGCCAGTACTCCCGCGAATTCTTCACCGAGCCCCGAGCGGTCACCATCCGCCTGCGGAGCTGATCGAACTCGTCCACCAGTGGCCGGGGCGGTACCCACCGTCCCGGCCTTCGTCTTCCCGAACCGAGGAGAACTGTGCTGTGACTACACCCGACCTCTGTGTCGTCGTCGGTGCGACCGGTGCGATGGGCACCGAAATCACCCTGCGACTGGCCCGCCGCGGGCTGCGAGTGCTGGCCGTCGCCCGCAGAGGCGACGAACTCGAGAAGCTCGCGATCTCCGACGACCTGATCACGCCGTGCGTGGCCGACATCGCCGACGACACTGCAATCGACACGATCTCTGCGTGTATCGACTCGCCCGTTCGGATGGCGCTGTTCGCCGCCGGCCTCCCGGTGCGGGGTTCCGTCGACACGATTCCACCAGGCGACCTGGCCGTGGCGACGAACATCAAGGTCGGCGGACTCGTCCGCCTCCTGCACGCCGTCCGCGACCATCTCGTCGATGGTTCCCGCTTCGTCACCATCGCCGGCTCCCTCGGTCTCGAACCCGGTCCGCTCGATGCGGCGCCCGGCACGGCGAACGCGGCGGTCTTCAACCTCATGCGCCAACTCAGTGCCCTCTACGGGCCGAAGGGTGTCACCACCCACACGATCGCTCCCGGACCGGTGGACACCCCGAGGCTGCGTGCCTTCGTCGACACCGAATCCGCCGAAACCGGGCAGGATCCGGAGAAGATCTGGAACCGCTACCGCGCCAAGACCAGCCTCGGTCGGCTGCCGACGCTCCAGGAGATCGGCTGGATCGTCGAGACCCTGCTCGCTCCGGAGGCCGCGGTGCTGCACGGCTCGGTGATCAACGTCGATGCCGGAACCCGCCACGGAATCCACTGACCGACTCCCGAAAAGGATTGTCACCCATGCCTGTCGCCCACTTCCACCTCGTCGACGGCGCTTACACCGCCGAGCAGCACCGAGAACTGCTCACCGCCGCGAGTCGGTGCTACTCCGAGGTTCTCGACTCCCCGATGGACCGTGTACGGGCGTTCATCGTGCGATACCGGCCCGACGATGTCGCCGTCGCGGGAACCACCGTTACAGACGGCGCGCCGGCGGCGCCCTATTTCACGGCGATCGTGCTCGCCGGACGCCCCGCCTCGCAACGTCAGGAACTTGCGGCGCGGTTCACCGATCTGATCGTCGACATCCTCGGTGCGCAGCGTGCGCTCGTGCGCGGACAGATCATCGAAGTCGACCCGGCGAACTGGGCGATCGCGGGGACCGCGGCCGCCACGACTCGTGCCGGTGAGATCGCGGCTCGTGCCCAGGCCGTGCCCTGAGCTGCACCACACATACGTATGGGCGGCCGCGACATTCGTCGCGGCCGCCCCAGCCGTCGGCACTCGGTTCAGAACCCCCAGGGCTCGTCGCGCCCGAGGAGTTCCAGCGACCGGAAACTGCCGGTGTAGAAGACAAGCGGGTGCCCGTCGTCGTACCAGAGTTGCTCGACCCGGCCCACGTGCAGCGTGTGGTCGCCCGCGGGGTGCGAGTCGACCACGGTGCACGCGAGATGCACCAGGGCGCCTTCGAGAAGCGGCACGCCCCTGCGCCACACGAACCGAACCCGATCCGGTTCGTGTGCCGCTCCCGCGAAGTGCAACGACACAGGTTCCTGGTCTCCGGCGAGAATGGAAACGCCGTACGTCCCGGTCTCTTTGATCTTCGTGTCCATCTTCGCGCGTGTGGAGATGGACACGAGCACCAGCGGTGGGTCCAGCGACACCGAGGTGAACGCATTGGCGGTCATCCCGTGCACCGAGTCCTCGTCTTCGCATTCGGCGGTGGTCACGATGGTGACACCGCTGGCGAACCGTCCCAGCGCCTTCCGCAGGTGTAGCGGCGTCACCTCGGGATCGAGTTCGCCCACTGTCTCGGTCATGGCTGCGCTCCTCGTCGTCGGTTCCACTCAGCCCCGGACGATCCTCAGATCGTCGTTGCCGATCAGGTCGGGCCGGGTCCAGCCGTCCACGTCGTACTCGGACATGCACTGTTCGGCGAATCCCTTGAGCGCCAGATCCTGTCCGGTCGCCTGGTAGGCGAACAACGTCTGGAAGCGGACGGCCTCGTGATCGCCGCCGTAATTGCGCTCGTAGAGTTCGTGCCGCCCACCGAACTCGGTGCCGACGGCGTCCCACAGCAACTTGAGCAACTGGACGCGGTCGATCGCGGCGACGCCGTTCGATCCGCGGACGTACTGGTCGAGGTAGGGACGCATCGCCGGGTTCGCCCAGTCGCTCGCATGGGAGTTCAGGTAGATCAGCCCGCTGCCCAGCACCTGCTGGATGATCTCCTTGACCCGCGGGTACCCCACACCCATGAAGGTGCGATAGGCGAGGCCGTAGTTCAGGTTCGGCTGGACGGCGCCGTTCACCCACTGTTCGGGTGACTTGGCCATCGCGTCGGACAGCCCCCAGAACATGTCGCGCCAGTTGAGGATCTCCCCGATCTGCATCTGCACACCGCGGAATCCCGCGGAGCCGGTCATTTCCACACCCTTCATCACACAGCCGGCGATGAAGTCGAGCTTCACCGCGAGCCGAGCGCATCCGTGGAACATGAAGCGGGAGAGAAATCCCGACTTCATGACGAAGCCGTTCGCGGTGTCGGTGTCGTAGGCGAAGACGTTCTCCCACGGCACCAGCACCCGGTCGAACACCATGATCGCGTCGTTCTCGTCGAACCTGCTCGACAACGGATAGTCGAACGGCGTGCCCATCACCGCAGCGTTCATCTCGTAGGAGGTGCGGCAGAACAACTTCAGTCCCGGCGAATCCATCGGCACCGTGAAGATCAGGCCGTATTCCTTCTTGCGCAGCGGCAGTCCGTAGTGGGCGATGAAATTCGCGTTGGTGATCGCCGATCCCGTCGCGACGACCTTCGCGCCGGACACGATCAGACCCGCATCGGTCTCCTCGACGACGTGCACGCACACGTCGGCGGTTTCGTCGGCCGGCTTGTCGCGGTCGATCGGCGGATTGACGATGGCGTGGTTGAGGTAGAGCATCCGCTCCTGCGCGTGCTTGTACCAGCGCAGGGCGTTGTCGCGGTACGGACCGTAGAAGTCGGCGTTGGCTCCCAGCGTGCCGAGGAACGAGGCCTTGTAGTCGGGCGACCGGCCCAGCCAGCCGTACACCTCCCGCTGCCAGGCCACGATCGCGTCACGGGCGAGCACCAGGTCGTCCGCACTACGAGCGGTCTTG
The DNA here is from genome assembly GCA_004211695.1 of Rhodococcus sp. (in: high G+C Gram-positive bacteria). Classification (GTDB taxonomy): domain Bacteria; phylum Actinomycetota; class Actinomycetes; order Mycobacteriales; family Mycobacteriaceae; genus Rhodococcus_F. Next base: position 12,614 of record SEEV01000098.1, on the reverse strand, counting down.
AAGAAGGGGTGCGTGAAGCCGCCGTTTCCGGTATCGGTGGGCACCGCCAGCACGCCCTTCGCCTCCGGCTGGTGCAGTGCGTCGTACATCCGCGCCACCGACCGCGCCGAGTTACGGAAAGCCGGATGGGTGGTGACGTCGTCGACGCGCTCCCCGCGGAAGTAGACCTCGCGACCGTCGCGCAGCGACTCGAGGTACTCGTCGCCCGTCATGGGCCGGACGTCGTTCGGAACTCCGACGCGATCGTCGACGAATGCTGATGTGGTCATGGAGTCACTCCTGGTCTCGTTGGGCAGGAACCTGTTTCGGAAGGCGAGGACGTCGGCGCGCCTCGGTCACCGCTGTCGGTGTCGTACTCGACGGGGTGGGGTATATTGACCCGAACGCCAAGTTCCTGTGATCTGGAACACTATTAGGCGGAGGTGTGGTGGAACATGGCTGAGCGCGAACAATCGAATGACTCCGCGCGCACCGACGTGCCCGCGATCGTCTCTCTGCGAACACGGGAGCTCGATATCGGGGAGGGCCGTATGCAGTGGGCGAGCACGCTGGAGCAGCTCTATTGCGAGACGGACGTGGCGTGGCCGGAGCCTCGGCGTCACTTCGACGCGGAGTGGGGCGGGCGGCCATTCGGTGACCTCCACATCAGCACCATCCGGGCCGACGCGCACACCGTCGTCCGATCGCCGGCGATGATCCAGTCCGATTCGGGGGAAGGATATTTGGTCTGCCTCGTCACGGACGGACGCGTGGAGGTCCGGCAGTCCGGCCGGGCCACGGTGGTGGAGCCGGGTTCCTTCGCGCTCCTCGACTGCGCCGCACCGTTCGTGTTCCACTCACCCGCCCCGTTCCGACAGGTCGTGGTTCGATCCCCCCGCGAGGTGCTCACGTCGCGCCTTCCGGGACGAATCGTCGAACACGGCACGGCGCGCTCGATTCACGGCGACACCGGGGCTGGCGGACTGGTCGGTCGGTTGTTCGTCGATATCGCGGACATGGACGCGCCGATGTCGCAAGGTGCTGCCGTGTCGTTCGCATCCTCCGCCGTCGACATGCTTGCCACGGCCCTGACCGAGGGCCTGTTGGCGACCAGCGCTGCAGACCTGCACCGCACGGAGGACCTCACGCGGGTTCAGCGGGTGATCGAACAGAATCTCCACGACGCCGACATCACGCTGTCGGACATCGCCGCGGCAGCGGGTATGTCGCTGCGCACCGTGCACAAGTTGTTCAATGCGGAGGGCACCACGACGCGGGCCTGGCTGTACCAGGCCCGCCTCGAGGCTGCGCGAAAGAACCTGCTCACCACGGATCTGTCCGTCGCCGACGTCAGCGAGTGCGCCGGCTTCCGCGACGTGTCCCATTTCAGCCGGTTGTTCCGCAGCACCTTCGGCTCGAGCCCCGGCCTGTACCGGAAGGAGCACGCGCGCAGAGGTTCGTGATGCGCTGCGCCAACAAGTACGGTCAGGGAAGAACGGTGTCCTCGTTGCTGAAGAGCATCGTGACACCACCGGTGGCGAAGTTCGCGAGATCTCCGGCGGCCGTCTGCCCAGCCGGTGACGACAGAGCCTGCGCGGCAGCATCCTTGGAGTCGAAGAACAACTCGGCGAGCGCGTATGCCGCGGGAGTAGTGCCGTCGAGGGTCTCACACTTGCCGGCGGCGAATCGGACGACCCCGGGCACCTGCCGGACCAGCGGCAGGTGTTTTGTGGCGTAGTACTCGTCGAATTCCGCCGGGTCGGTCGGCGGGTTGTAAATGATGCTCACTCGGTACATGAAATTCCTGTTCTCGGCGTCGTAGGTCGGGTTGGGGGACAGTGGGATCACACGGCCTCGGCCGCCGGCCGCGGAGCGTTCACGGTGAACTCCTCCTTGAAGATCAACCGCGGCGACATGCGGCGGCGTTTCAAGGCCTTGACGGCGGCGACGACCATCGCGGGTGGACCGCACAGGTAGGCGCTGTGGCCACGGCAACTCGCGAAGTCACCCAGTACGGCGTCGGTCACCATTCCCGTTGCCCCGGCCCAGTTCTCCTCGCTGAGGACCGGGTGATAGTGAAATCGGGAATCGGTCGCCTCCATCGCGCGAAAGTACTCGACGTCGTAGAGGTCGGCTTCCCGGCGACCACCGTGGTAGAGGTGAATCGCCCGTAGCAGATCGTGGTCCAGTGCATGCCGGACAATCGATTTGAGCGGTGCGAGCCCGGTGCCTCCGCCGATCAGGATGGCCGGCTCCTCCCGGGGTTCGACGACACCGAACTGGCCGAGCGGTCCACGCAGATCGATGCGGTCACCCACCGCGAGTGAGTCGAAGATCCAGCCCTCGGTGGCGAGGCCGGCCGCCGTATTCCGGACGTGGAACTCGAGCAGCCGTTGCTCGGACGGCGGGTTCGCCATCGAATACTGGCGCGCGACACCGGAGCCCGGCACGATCAGTTCGGCGTACTGACCGGCGTCGAACTCCATCGGCTCGTCGAGTTCGACGACGAGCCTGCGGGTCTGCCGAGCGATGTCGGACAGTTCTCGTACTGTGCCTGTGTAGTCGCGGAGGGGGTGCATCGGCCGGCCGGGGTCGGCGTCGTTCACGGGGGCGATGGTCAGGTCTCCGTGCGGTTTCGACTGGCAGGCCAGCGCGAGTCCCGACGAGCGTTCGTCGGCGGAGAGGATGGTCTCGTCGGCGGCGCCGTGGTCGACCTCCCCGCAGAGAACCCGGATCTTGCACGTGCCACAGGTCCCCTGTGAACAGGCGTGCGGAAGCCAGCGATTCGCCCGCAATGCGGCTTCCAGGACCGACGTGCCGGGTGCGATCGGGAACGCCCCGTCCTGCCCCGACACCGTCACCATACGGTCCATCGGTCACACCTCCCAGGTGACGTGCAGGCCCTGCGGTCCGCGGAACGTCCATCCCCAGAACTGCGGGGCGCGGTCGGGATCGGGCTCGATGTTCGGGATCGTCTCGAACAGTTCCTCGAGTGCGATCCGCACGATCGCGGTACCGAGATACGTTCCGGCGCAAGCATGGTTTCCCGCACCGAACGCCAGGTGTGGCATGATCGGCCGGTCGATCTCGTAGGCCTCCGGGTTCTCCCAGACGGACTCGTCGCGATTGGCCGAACCGTATGCCAGCATGACCGGTGTTCCCGCCGGCAGGTCGACGCCGCCGACGGTGACGTCGCGGCCCGCGACCTTCACCGCGGCACTCCAGATCGGGGCCACCCAGCGCGCGCCCTCGTTGACGGCGCGCGGAATGAGTGTGGGGTCGTCGACGACGCGTTCGAGCTGGTCGGGGTGCTGAAAAAGCCCTGCCAGGGTGGTCGTCATGACGTGCCCGGGCTCCTGAAGGGCACCGAGCAGGAACACGTAGATGTTCGGGTAGATCTCGGACCGGTCGCGGACCTGGCCGTCGGGCATCCCGTCGTGCAGCCAGTGCGAGATCAGGGTGTGGTCGGGATGTTCGGTCCAGTGGTCGAGCATCGGATCGACAGCGGCGACGATCTCGGCCTTCACCCGGTCACCGGCCTCGAACGGCCCGGGATTGGCGAAGTTTCCGTTCTCGTCGACTTCCGCGTTCCCGTACGACTGCGCCAGCGTCTGGAACCAGCGCACCAATGTCTCCGAAGGGATTTCGGTGAGACCCATCAGGTCCCCAACCGAACGCACACTGATCGGCGCGAAGTAGGCCTCCTGGATGTCTGCGGCACCCAGATCCTCGATCCCTTCCAGGAGGCTGCGCGCCTGCGGCCGGACCAGCGCTTCTACATAGGAGTCCACTGCACTGGGACGCAATTGGGGATCGATCCATTCGCGAATTTTCTCGTGCTGTTCACCGTTGGCGGCGAGTACGGTACCTTTCCCGAAGGTTCGTCCACCCGAGGGCGCGATCACCGTGGACCAGGTCTCGGAATCCTGCGCGATCTGCAGACAGAGGTCGCGCGACGCCACGACGTGCATCCCTACCGCGGGTACGAACGCAACCGGGGCCTCGCGCCGGAGCCGGTCGTAGATCGGGTTCGGATCGCGGTCGAGTTCCTCCATGGTGATCGATTCGATCCACGTGGTGCTGGTGGTCATGGCGCTGTCTCCTCTGAAGTCGTTCGCAAGATTCGAAGTGGGCGCGGCCCGGAGCCTTTCGGGGATCGTCCGCGCGGGGAGTGCCTGTGATCTGGAACACTAGGAGGCGGAGGTGCGATCGAACATGACCGACAGTGCACAGAAGGATGACTCCGCCTGCACCGACAGCGCCGCGTCGATGGTGCTGAGTACGCGCGAGCTGGAGTCGACCGAAGGGCGCGTGCGCTGGGCGGACACCCTCGACTCCACCTACTGCGAGATGGACGTCGACTGGCCCGACAGACACGCCCGGTTCGCCGCGGAATTGACGGTGCGGCCCTTCGGGGACCTGACCGTGAGTGTGGTGCACGCAGACCCGCACACGGTCGTGCGCACGCCCGAGATGATCCGGTCCGACCCCAACGACGACTACCTGCTGTGTCTGATCACTCGGGGGACGGCCACCCTCCAGCAGCATTCGCGGAGTGCGACCCTCGAGCAGGGAGCATTCGGGATCCTCGACTCGGCCGCACCCTTCGTCGTGGACGGCCGGACGGAATTCGAGCAGGTCGTCCTGCGTGCACCCCGCCAACTATTGATCTCCCGGCTTTCCGCCGAGGCCATGGAGGGCGTCGCCGGGCTGGGGATCTCCGGGCAGACCGGGATGGGCGGCCTCGTCTCCCGTTTTCTCGTCGACATAGCAACGACCGACGCCCGGTTGTCGGTGGGGTCTTCGGCATCCGTGGCCGCGTCCGCGGTCGATCTGCTCACCTCTGCCCTCACCGAGCAGGCGCGCCCCCTGACCGCGACGAAACGGGTCCACCACGACGACCTCCGGACGGTGCAGCAGACGATGACGCGGTACCTGCACGACCCCGACCACTCGACGGCCGAGATCGGTGTCGAACTCGGAATGTCCCTGCGCTACATCCACAAACTGTTCAGCTTGACCGGCACCACCCCACGCACATGGCTGTACCAATTGCGCCTCGACCGCGCCCGAGGGCAGCTCCTCGACACCGACTCGACCGTCGCCGAGATCAGCGACCGTGTCGGTTTCCGCGACGTCTCACACTTCAGCCGCGCATTCCGGAAGCGGTTCGGCGTCAGCCCCGCGCATTTCCGTGAACAGCACAACGGGAAAGGCGATTCACGTACGGACCGTTAGGTTTTCTTCGCTCTAGCCGGTGTGGGCGCGTCCGAAGATCTGACGCGCCAGCACCCACCGTTGGATCTCGTTCGCTCCCTCGTAGATCTCGCCGATCTTGCTGTCGCGGTAGATGGCCTCCACCGGACCCTCGGTGTCGTCGGCGCCGAGCGACCGGACGAAGCCGAGTCCGCCGAAGGCCTGCAAGGCATCTCGGGCGATCCGCGCGGCCAGGTCCGTGCCCCGCAGTTTCGCCATCGCCGCCTCGGGTTCGGGGAATCGCTCGCCGGCGTCGAGCCGCAGTGCCGCTTTGAGATACAGGCTGCGGGCGGACTCCAGATCCGCGGCGTAGTCGGCCATCACGAACTGCCAGTGCTGTTTCGAGGCGAGCGAACCCCCGAAGGCGTGCCGCGACTTCAGATGGGCGACAGTCCGATCGAATGCGGCCTGCGCCATGCCGACGCCCGCGGCACCGATCCCGATGCGCCCGTAGGTGAGGGTCTGCAGCGCGATGCGCAGTCCACCCCCGACCCGTCCGAGCACCGAATCCGGCCCGAGGCGGACGTCGTCGAGATTAACATCGGCGGTGATCTGCCCGCGGTTCCCCAGTTTTCGGTCGGGGGTTCCGATCGTGACGCCCGGCGCGTTGGTGGGCACGATGAAGGTCGTGAGGTCGTCACCGGCGCGTGCGAGCACCACCACCACACCGGCGACGACGGAGTTGGTGATCCACCGCTTCCGGCCGCGGAGGATCCAGCCGTCACCGTCCGGGGTCGCTTCGGTCGACACGGCGTCGGGGGACAGGTCGCTGGACGCGCCCGGTTCGCTGGTCGCGAAGGCACCCACGATCTCCCCCTCGACGAGGGGCCGCAGCCATCGGCGTCGCTGCTCGTCGGTGCCCTGGTCGAGCGCGGTGCCCGCCAGGATGCAGTGCACGTCGTAGATGGCCGCGACGCTGTTGGAGTAATACGCCAATTCCTCCACCGCGACTGCGGTCGCGGTGGCGCGATGCGACAGACCGTCGCCGTCGACGTCGGACGGGAACGGGATCCGGAACAGTCCCTCCGCCGCCATCGATTCGAACGCGTCACGTGGGAAGCCGTCGAGCCGCTCGTCGCCGCCGGCGATGCGATGCGCGACGGGCTCGATCGCCCGGGTGGCGAAGTCGCGCACCCGCAGACGAAGGTCGCGAACCTCGTTCGGGGACAACAGGTCGTGATACAACTCGTCGGACATGCGCGCGATGGCGGGCGAGGCGGGCGCTGCCTCCGCGACGAGGGTGACGGGACTGTTCGGGGGCATCGGATCTCCTGAGACGGACGGCATGCGTGCCTTCCCTGTGTAACCCGGGTCTGGTTTTCGCCTCGACGTCGAATCGCAATGCCCGACTCCTCAGGTGCCGACGTCGGCGGCCGTTCCGGATACCCGGATGTTCGCCGCTTTCTCCCGCTCGGCGAGCGTGACGTCGCCGGCCGCGTAGTGCGTCTTCGGTGTCTCGCGCAGGATCACACGGACGTTCGCGACGGGCGTCCCCACCGCCCGGTGAGCGGCGTGGGTGAGCTCGTGGATCAGCAGGCGCAGTTCCTCGGGGCTGCGGCCCTCGGCGATGGTGACCTCGATGATCGGCATCAGCGACCTCCCGCCACGGTGATCGTGCCCAGATTCGTGAAGTGCGCCGCAATCCGCGCGCCCGGCTCCACCGGCACCGCGTCGGTCATCCCTCCCGTGAGTACCACCCAGCCGGCCTCGATGGCGTGGCCCCGTTCGGCGAGCGTGTTGGCGGCGAAGGCCAGCGCTTCGGCCGGATGTCCGTGTACCGCAGCGCCGGTCGCGGAATCGACGATTTCGCCGTCGACCTCGAGCAGGCACGCCTCGAGCGCGAGGTCGAGATCTTCGGGCCGCGGGCTGATCGGCCCGGTGACGTAGCGTCCGGACGAGTTGTTGTCGGCCACCGCGTCCATCATCGAGAACTTGTAGCCCGAGAACCGGCTGTCGATGATCTCGATCGCGCCCACGACGTGATCCACGGCGGCCAAGGCGGTCGCTGCGCTGATGCCCGGACCTTCGAGTCGGCGTCCCATGACGAACGCGATCTCCGGTTCGGCCCGCGCGTGGATCAGGCGGTCGCGGGGCACGGTCTCCCCGATCGGGAGGATCATCCGGTCGGTCAGCCACGCGGTCGACGGTGCGTCGACACCGACCTGACGTTGCTTGGCCTTCGAGGTGACCCCCAGTTTCACGCCGGTGACCTTCTCACCGCGCGCCACCCGGATGCCGAGGGCGATGTCCTGCGCGGCGTAGGCCGTTGCGAGGTCGAGGCCCTCCCACTCAGCTTTGATGGACGTCTGGGCCGTGGCACGATCTTCCGCCTGTAAAAGTCGCTCCGCCACGAGTGCTGCGCTCCATGCGTCGGTACCCATCACTGTTCCTCCTTGATGCCGAGCACGGCCGTCACACTGCCGAGCCCGCTGATCTGCGCGACGATCGAATCGCCCGGATTCACCGGAAATGCCTTGGTCATCGAGCCGGGAAGCACGACATGGCCCGGTTCGAGTGTCACGCCCATCGGGCCGACAGTGTTCGCCAGCCACACGAGCGCGTTGAGCGGAGAGCCGAGAACGGCACCGCCCGCGCCGGTCGCGACGAGTTCCCCGCCGATGTGGAGGGTGCACCCCGCCAGTCGCAGGTCCACCGCGTCGAGCGCGACCGGACGGCTGCCCAGGATGACGCCGCCCGACGACGCATTGTCGGCGATGGTGTCGAAGATGCCGATCTTCCAGTCCCGGATCCGAGAGTCGACGATCTCCAGTGCGGGAAGAACGAAGTCGACCGCCCGGACCGCCTCGGCGACGGTGACACCCGGTCCGGACAGAGGCCGGCCCAGCACGAACGCGATCTCGGGCTCGATCCGCGGCTGGAGGAACCGCCCCGCCGGGATGGGCTGATGCTCGAGATGGAACATGCTCGCGGTCAGATGTCCGAAGTCGGGTTGGTTCACCCCCATCTGCCGCTGAATGGCCCGCGACGCGAGGCCCACCTTGTGCCCCTTGACGACGTCCCCGCCGAGCGTCCACTCCTCGACCTGCACTTGCTGAATGCGATAAGCGAGTTCGATCGACGCGTCGGGATGCTCCGGGGTCAGCGGGTCGATCGGTTCGCCCGTCCGGTACACCTCCAGCAACCGGTCGGCGGCCTTACGTGCGACGGTATCCATGGCACCTCTGCTCTGTCATTCGGTTCGGACTTCGGGTGACGGGACGTCAGGAGGCCAGCGCCGGCCGGCCCGATTCGGGAACGTCTCTGGTCGTGGTGGGTGTGGCGTGGTTCGTGTTCGCGACCGCGTGCGAGACGTCGCGGGCTGCCGCCATGACAGCACGGGTGAACTCGACGCGGCGGGGCACGAAACGGCTGACCGGGATGCTCATGCTCACCGCGGCCACCACGGAACCCATGTCGTCACGCACCGGCGCGGCGACGCAGTGGACCTCCGAGACGGCTTCACCGAGGTCGTAGGCGTGGCCGGCAGACCGCACCACCGACAACGCGTCGAGCAGCGCCCCGGCATTTGTGATCGTCGACGGCGTGTGCCTGCGCAACTGGCGACCGGCCAGGTACCGGTGCAGTTCGTTTTCCTCGAGGCTCGCCAGGAGGACCTTGCCCACCGCTGTGCAGTGTGCTTCGAGACGGGCGCCGACGCGTGCACCCTGCACGGTGATGTTGTGCGTACCGACCACCTTGTCGACGTACAGCACGTGCCACCGTTCCATCACCGCGAGGTGACTGGTTTCGCCGTACCGCTCGACGAGGTTCTCGATGACCGGCGCGGCGCAGGACCGCACGTCGACGGTGCCCCGCAGGGTTTCGCCGAGTTCGATCACCCGCCACCCGATCCGGTAGCGACCACGCGTGCGGCACTGGAGCAGTCCGGTGTCGACGAGACTCGACAGCAAGGCGTGCGCACTCGATCGGGGGACGTCGATGGCAGCGGCGACCTCGGAGACCCCCCATTCCGGTTGCGCTGCGGTGAACAGGTCCAGCACCGGCCCGATCTTCTGGACCGTCTGCAGTGTCGCCACGGTGTCCGTCCTTTCTTCCCACGGCTCCGCGGGAAGCGAACGTGCACCTCGCTGAGCGTCTGTGATCTGAAACACTAGGAAGAACGCGGCCACCACACCATGACCACCAGCGCATGAATGGATGACTGCACGCGCACCACCCGCGATGGGGCGGTTAGCCGGATTCCCGAACCCCGGGAATCTCCCCGATCAGAGGTCGTAGTCCACGACGACCGGAGCGTGATCACTCATCCGCCGGTCGGCCGCCGGCTCCCGGTCGGTGCCGGCCGCGACCGCAGCCTGTGCCAGGCGCGGCGTCGCGAGGTGGTAGTCGATGCGCCACCCGGTGTCGTTCACGAACGACTGCCCCAGCCACGACCACCACGAGTACGGACCGTCGACGCCAGGATGGTGCTGCCGGACGACGTCGACGAGAGTGCGCGGCGACAGGATGGAGTCGAACCACTCACGCTCCTCCGGAAGGTAACCCTCGACCTGGTTGCTGCGCCGCCAGTTCCGTACGTCGTGACGGGTGTGCGCGATGTTGAGGTCACCCATCAGCAGGAGTTCCCTGCCGTTCGCGCGTGCCGTGCGCCGCGAGCGGGTCAGCTGTCGCGCAAACGCGGAGAGGAAGCGCATCTTGCGGTCGTAGCGGGCTCCGCCGTCGGGGGCCTCCCGCATGCGTCCGGGCTTCTGGAGGTGCGCCGGGAGGCCGCCTTTCGGCAGGTACATGGACGCGATGGTGATCGGCGCCTCGGCGAGGTCGACCTCGACGTAGCGGCCCTGGTTGGCGAACTCGCCCAGACCCCGAGCCAACGGCACCGGATCCAGTTCGACACTCTCGGTGTGCAGTTCGCCCGGTGCCCGGACCAGCGCGGTACCGCTCCACGTCCGCACCGCGAAGGGCGCGTGCCGAGTCAGGACCGCGACACCGTTGCGGCCCGCGACGTCCCCCTCGTCGTACGTGAGGTGATAGTCGCCGAACACTCCCGGCGGGATGGCGGTGGCACGGGCCCGCACTTCCTGAAGCGCGACCACATCGGGTTCGCGCTCGCCGAGCCACTCCTCGATGCCGCGCCGCTGCGCCGCGCGGATCCCGTTGACGTTGAAGGTCGCGATCCGCACCCGTCACAGTGTAGGGATCCGGCCGACCCGGCCCGCACCCCGGGAAGCGCTCGACCGATGAATTTCCGCGCCGTCGCAAGTCTTACCTGCATACGATGTGCCGACCGAAGGAGCGAACAGTGGGAGATGTCTGGTCGATGGTGCACGCGGAGCGTGCGGCGCTGATCGAAGACCTCGGCAATCTCGACGCCGAGCGGTGGGACGAGCAGTCGCTCTGCGGGGAGTGGACCGTGCACGACGTGGCCGCCCACCTGGTCGACACGGCGCGGACCACGCGTCTCGGCTTCGTGGTCGCCCTCGCCCGGGCGCGGTTCGACTTCGACCGCCAGAACGCCCACGGCGTGGAGCGCGAGCGGGGCGCCTCACCGCAGGAAACGCTGGAGCGGCTCCGGCAGGTGGCGTCGCGGACGTCGACCCCTCCGGCGCCCCTCGACAGCCGGCTCGTCGAGGAGGTCGTCCACGGTGAGGACATCCGCCGGCCGTTGGGGCTCAGCCGCTCCTACCCGCGGGAGGCCGTCGTCAGATCGCTGCGCCTGCAGACCCGAACCCCGGCGTCCTTCGGCGGGGCCAAGGAACTCGTGGCCGGTGTCCGGCTGACGGCAGAGGACGACGACATATCGATCGGCGACGGTCCGGAGGTAAGCGGCACCGCCCTGTCGCTGCTCCTGGTCGTTTCCGGTCGGAAAGTGGCGCTCGGCGACCTCGACGGACCGGGAGTCGCCGCGCTGGCGGCGGCGATCTGACGATCCGCCGGTCGGGTTACAGCCCGACGGCGGTTTCGAGGAGATCCAGTTCGGCGTCGAGTTGATCGAGCATGGGGTGCAGGTCCGGGACGGTGCGACGGCAGCCGGTGAGGCCGAAGACGATCTGGTCGTCGCTGCTGGTGCAGGTGATGTTGAGTGCCTGACCGGTCGTGGGGATCGACAACGGGTAGAGCGATTCGAGTCGGGCCCCGTTCCAGTACAAGGGGGTTCGGGGACCGGCGACGTTGGAGATGACCACGTTGAACGGCGGCCGCAGCGGCCCGCGCCGGCCGAGGAACATCTCGACGCCGAGCGGGGCGGCGCCGAGCGCGCTCATCGCGAGGACCTGGGCGGGGCTCATCGCCTGGAGGGCGGCCTTGCCCTCGTTCATGCAGTTGCGCACGGTTTCGAGTCGGTGTGCGGGGTCGGGAAGGTGGGTGGCGAGGTTGCACATGAGGACGCCCACCCGGTTGCCGCCGGAGGTGCGGTCGGCGGCCCCGGTATCGGGTGCGCGCAGCGAGACGGGGACCATCGCGATCAGCGGGTTGTCCGGCAACGCGTTCCGGGTGTGCAGGTAGGCCCGCAGGGTGCCCGCGCACATCGTCAGCACGATGTCGTTGATGGTGGCGTCGGCGTGCTTGGCCAGCAAGCGGATTCGTTCCAGGGGGAAGGAGCGGGCGGCGACGTGGCGGGCGCCGCTGATCGGTACGTTGAACACGGTGTGTGGTGCGGTGAGCGAGACCGCGCCGCCCTTGCCGCGGCGGGCACGGTCCACGGTGCCGAGTGCCACCGGCAGCAGTCCGGCCATCTCGCCGGCGGCGGCCCGGGCGGCGTCCCACGCCATCGAGGGCAGTGCCGAGCCGAATACCGCGGTGTCGACGTCGCCGCTCGCGGTCGGTGCCGGGACGGCGGCGAGTGGCGTGCGCGGTTGCCAGGGAGCGGGCATGTTCCGGCGGTGCGGGTCTTCGCTCATGCTGTCGCGGAGCAGTCGCATCGCCGACGAACCGTCGGCGAGCGCATGGTGGACCTTGGTGTAGACGGCGTAGCGGCCGTCGGCGAGTCCTTCGATCAGGTGCATCTCCCACAGCGGGCGACTGCGGTCGAGCAGGGTGCCGTGCAGCCTCGACACCAACGTCATCAATTCGGTCATGCCGCCCGGCTGGGGAAGCGCGTCGCGGCGCACGTGGTGCTCGAGATCCACCTCGTCGTGCGGGAGGTGGTCCCATCCCCACTGGCCGAGCGAGGTGACCGAACGGCGGGCCCGCTTACGGAAAGGTGGGGCGACCTGGTTGCCGGCCAGGGCGGTGTCGAACATCGCGCGCATGTCGGCCGCGGACGCCCCGTCCGGTGGGTTGAAGACCGCCAGGCCGCCGACATGCATCGGATGCTCGCGGGATTCGCCGAGCAGAAACAGCGAATCGGTCGGTGCCATCGGTAACAGCATGCGGTGTCCTTACCGTTCCCGAAACGCGATCCACCTGCGCGGATCCATTCC
>SEEV01000482.1 GCA_004211695.1 Rhodococcus sp. (in: high G+C Gram-positive bacteria) | reverse complement strand
GTACCCGGTATCGGTGTGCCGACCGGCACGATCGCGGTGTGCACCTCGGCGCCCACCGGCAGCACATGGCGAAGTTTGATCACGGTGGACTCGGTGGGCCCATACAGGTTGATGACGACCGGGTAAGGGGCGTGTGTTCGCCAACGTTTCAGCAGTGGCTGCGGAAAAGGTTCGCCGGACACCAGGAGTCGCCGTAGGCGCTCGGTCGCCGAGCGGACCGTTGTCGGGTCGGCTCGGTCCATCGCCGTAACCAACCGGGCCAGCATCGACGGAAGGAGGCACACCATTGTGGGCTGACGCTCGGCGAGCCACGTCAGCAACGTCGTCCCGCCGGCGAGCGCGGCAGCTGGTGTCACTGTGATGGTCGCGCCGGCGACCAGAGCGCCAAGTGTCTCCTTGAACGAGAAGTCGAACCACGGATCCGCAGTGTTGGACACCACATCGCTCGGGTCGAGGGCCAGTTCTGCCTGCTGCCACTGTAGGTAGCGAGCCAGCCCACTACGCGAGCCGACGACGACTTTCGGTTCACCCGACGTGCCCGAGGTGGTCAGCAGGTATCCGCAGCCATCCGGCGTGTCGGGGAGGGTGGCCGGATCGATCACGGAATCTGGAGTGACCGGTACGAACGGGCGTTCGGCCAGAATGCATCCCACCATCTCGGTGAGAGACTCCACGCCCCGTGGTTTGCTGATCAGAACTGGGCCCGTGCCAGAGGTGAGTTTCGCGGCGAGTTCCCGCGATTTCGTGAGCAACTCACCATAGGTCAGCACGACATCGCCTTGCACGACTGCTGGGTGCATCGGGTTCGTCCCGCACAATCCGGACTCGATCACCCGACGCAGTGGGACGTCGATCGAGCCGGCGGCGTCAGTGGAAGGTGATCCCATCGCTCTACCCGGTGGGATGGTCGGTGACGAGGATGCGCACGCCGGCATAATCAGAGTCGCAATCAAACCGCAGCACCGTCCCGCCCCGTCGTATCAGGACGTCGCCTCCCTGCATCGGAAGGCGTGTGCAGGCACCGTTTCCGCGGGCCTGACGCAACAGCGAAACCCGGGATCCGTCGCCATCGCCGTACGCGAGCGTCACCTCGGCGGGCAGCAGGGCGTCCGCAGCCGAGGCGCCGAGTTCGGCCAAGGCGTCTGCGATGACGCCGAGGTCCAAGCCGGCGGCCAAAGTGGTGCGGTATTCGCCGAGGCGTCGATTCAGATGGTCTAGATAGCTGGCGAACTCACGCGGAGTTGGGGCCAGATAAAGATCTCTGAGTTCGACCGGCAATCCCGTGGATACCGAAAGTTCGGAAACGATCGAGGCGGCGAGCAACGAGTTCCCGTCGAGGTCGAAGAAGAAATCGTCATCGGGCCGGACGGAAGCCCCGTCGAGTAGCCGACTCCACAAAGCTGCGATTGAAACGGCTTCCATAAGTAATTCCCTTCCAGCGGAACGCCCAGGATGAATTGCTCGATGAGACAATCGTTTCGGAGGAGTGATTCCACCCGATGGACAGGAACATCATGGGGGCCGGACACACTTGGAGTAAATCCACCCTTGGTGTGGAGTATCGGACCCCTTGCCCGGCTGATGTGGCTTGGCGTCGCGCACCTTGCACGTCAGTCGCGTTCGGGAATTGCGCTCGGTACCCCGGTGCCGCATCGACCGGCCGTAGGTGGGCATGAAGGTTCCGCGCCGAACGGACGGCCCGTGGATGGGTCACTTTGCACCCAAGGGTGTCTATCGGTGACGGGGAGAGCCACCCATGATTCTTCCCAGGCCGCCGAGGCGTCGGACTCGAGATGAGGACGAACGACCTGACCACAATCGAACTCGCCGAGTGTGTCTCTGTCGAAAACCGGTTCGAGCTGTTGGTCGGTCGATCTTTATCGGTGGCATTTCCAGCGGGCACGACGAATGGATCGGGGCAAGCTACATGAAGAACCCAATGCGAACCTTCCGCGGCGTGCAGCTTGCCGACCTTCCTCAGCTTGAAAAGTTCACGGAGCAGGAACGGCACGAAATGCGTGTCGTCGCACACCTGTTGCCTTTCAAAGGCAACAACTATGTTCTCGAAGAGTTGATCGATTGGTCGTCGGCTCCCGACGACCCAATCTTTCGGATGACCTTTCCGGCCCGAGAGATGGTGCCTCCGCGTATATACGATCTGGTGTCGGACGCGCTCTTGAACGGCGTTGACCGAAAGCAGCTGCAAGCAATCGCGCAGAAAGGCCGCCAAGACCTCAACCCGCATCCGTCCGGTCAGCGGGAGCACAATGTGCCGCTGCTCGACGGCGAGCCGGTTCCTGGGCTCCAGCACAAGTACCGACAAACGCTTCTGGTATTTCCATCCCAGGGTCAGACGTGTCACTCATACTGCTCGTACTGCTTTCGTTGGGCGCAATTCGTCGGTGATGCCGACCTGAAGTTCGCCGCACCGGGTCCCGGTCAGATGATCGATTACCTCCGTGGCCACCGGGAGGTCACCGACGTGCTGCTCACCGGCGGCGATCCGCTGATCATGTCGACTCCGGTCCTGGCCCGGTGGGTCACGCCGTTGTTAGCGCCTGATCTGGAGCACGTGACGAACATCCGCCTCGGCACCAAGGCTTTGGTGCAGTGGCCGTACCGCGTCACGTCCGGACCTGACGCCGATGAGCTGCTGCGGTTGATCGAGGCGTGCGCTACCGCAGGAAAGAGCGTCGCGATCATGCTGCACGTCTCGCACCCACGCGAGCTCGAGAGCGCGGCGGCAGCGGCCGCTGTAGCAAGGCTGCGTTCAGCGGGGGCCACAGTTCGAGCGCAGGCGCCGATTATTCGCCACGTGAACGACTCACCGCAGGCGTGGGCAACGATGTGGCGGCAGATGGTGCGGCTCGGCATCCAGCCCTACTACACCTTCGTCGAGCGCGACACCGGCGCGAGCTCGTTCTTCGAGGTTCCGCTAGCCCGCGCGCTGACCATTTACCAGCAGGCGCAACGTGCTGTTTCCGGGCTGGCTCGCACTGCTCGTGGCCCGGTCATGTCAGCGACCCCCGGCAAAATCGCTATCGATGGCGAGACGGTTGTGAACGGTGAGCGCTTGTTCGTACTGCGTCTGTTGCAGGCACGTGATGAAGCGCTGGCCGGCACGCTGTTCTTCGCCGGACACAGCGAGAGCGCGGTCTGGATCGACCAATTGACCCCCGCTCTGTCCACGTCATGGCCGTGGGAAGCATCTCGCGATCGCACCCAACCCGAAACCTTTGAAGGAGTTAGTCGATGACCACAGACTCGGTCACCCAGAGCATCGTCCACAGTGCCAACGGAAGGCTGCCGGAACTGGCATTCGAGAACAGGCCCTCGGGCACGAAACTCGGAATCTTCGATCTGCCGAAGATCGAGGCTTCCGTGGCGCCATTCACGCTGGCACACATCCGTGTGCCCGCGGGCGTCACCACCGCCGAGGATCACCATGAGGTGCGAGAGATTTGGCTCGTCCAGTCAGGATCGGGGATTCTGAGCCTGGACGGCGTCCAGTCGAGAGTGCGGGCCGGTGACACGTTGTACTACGAGAGCTATCGACGCCACCAACTGCACAACGACGGCGACGGTCCGATCGAGATCGTATCGATCTGGTGGCGTCCGTGAACGCCAGGCCAAGCCTGAGCGTGATGTTCTTCGCCGGTTCGGTGCCGGCGGACCGCACTGACCGCTACCGCTTGGTTCACGACGCCGCGGCGGCAGCCGACCGTCTCGGCTACGAGGCGATCTGGTTACCCGAACGCCATTTCGACGCCTTCGGTGGGCTGTTCCCGAATCCGTCCGTTCTGGCCGCCGCACTTGCGGGCACAACGACGCGGTGTCACCTGCGCGCCGGGAGCGTCGTTGCACCGTTGCATGATCCGATACGGATCGCCGAGGAATGGTCGGTGGTGGACAATCTGTCCGGTGGTGGCCGCATCGGTCTGTCGATCGGTTCCGGATGGAATACAAATGACTTCGTTTTGGCGCCCGACCGGTACGAGACCAGGGTGGCCGATTCGCGGGACTCCATAGCCGAACTTCGCACGCTGTGGGCCGGAAGGCGGGTCGCACGGCGCAACGGCTCGGGCCGAACGGTCGAGGTGGCTATCCAACCGCCACCGCTTTCCAGTGAGCTGCCACTATGGTTGACCGCCTCCGGAAATCCCGACACGTTCACTGCGGCAGGACGATTGGGAACCAATCTGCTGACGCATCTGCTGGGCCAGGACCTGGGCGAGCTGGCGGGCAAGATCGGCCGGGTGAGCGGCGGCAGACGAATTGCGGTGCCCGCGTTGTCCGAGGCGGTTGTGGAGGAATTGCTCGACGAACGCACGCGCCGCTTCTTCGACGACGCCAGCTTGCTCGGCGCCGTACCCAAGTGCCTGGCCATGCTCGAGGCTGTCACCGCCGCAGGAGTGGACGAGGTTGCCTGCCTGATCGACTTCGGGCCTTCGAGGCAGCTCGTTCTGGACAGCCTGAATCGCCTTGCCACGCTTGCCCGTCCCGAAGTCGAGGGAGCAGTCAATGTTGGAACACCTTGATCTGGTTGGTATCGGTGCAGGTCCGTCCAATCTCAGCGTCGCAGCGCTTTCCGCGCCGATCGGGCGGCTGCGGTGCAAGTTCTTGGACCGTCAACCGACACAGCGCTGGTACCCCGGGCTGATGCTGTCCGCCGCGGTGCTGCAGGTTTCGCACCTGAAAGACCTCGTAACCTTGGTCGATCCGACGAGCCGGTACACCTTCCTGAACTTCCTCGCGCGCACGGGTCGGCTCCACCGCTTCGCCAGCTTGCATACCCCGCTGATCGCCCGCCGAGAATACGAGAGCTATCTGCGCTGGGTCAGCGACCAATTGGATGAGGTGCAGTTCGGGTGTGAGGTCGAGGAAGTAACATTCGACGGGCAGGCGTTCAGGGTGGAAAGCACCCGAGGTGCGTATGCGGCACAACACCTGTCGATCGGGGTCGGCCCGCGGCCGTACGTGCCGGAGGTCGCCACAGGCAAGCTCGGTGAGGAGGTGTTCCACTCATCTGACTTCGGCTACCACACCGATTCGCTCGCCGGCCGCGACGTCGTGGTAGTCGGTGGTGGGCAGAGCGGCGCCGAGGTGGTGGAACACCTTCTGCAGCTCTCTGGCCGGGATGCAGTTGGCTCACTCACCTGGGCGAGCAGGCGGATCGGGTTCCAGCCGCTCGACGAGTCGCCGTTCACCAACGAGTGGTTCCACCCGGACTATGTTCGGTATTTCCACGGCCTGTCGCAGAGCCGTCGTAGCCAGTTGCTCGACGCCCAACAGCTCGCCAGCGACGGCATTTCGAAGGGGCTGCTGGAATCGATCTACCGCAGGCTGTATCACAACGATTTCGTCGATTCGGACCGCATTCGGACCACCCTTCTGCCTGGCCGTGAAGTGACCGGACTCTGCCGTGGGCCGGGTGGCAGGGGCTGGCGGATGAGCCTGACGCACATCGATACCGGCGAAATCGATTCGGTCGGTGCCGACATCGTGGTCCTCGCCACCGGGTACCACTTCCC
>SEEV01000481.1 GCA_004211695.1 Rhodococcus sp. (in: high G+C Gram-positive bacteria) | reverse complement strand
CCCGCGCCAGCCGCATGCTCACCGACATGAACGACACCCAACACCGCCTCTACGAGGTGTTCGCACTCGACCGCTACGCCCCCACCCGATGATCCGAGGCGACAGTTAGGTAATACAGCTACACCACCCCAAAATCCCTACTGGCCAGCACAAACGCCACCCAGGCGCGAGACAGCGGGGAAACTCCGGCTAGGCTTCGACGATGAGCACCCCACGTCGCCGGCCGCTGAAGACGGTCACGGGAGTCAGCGGCGCCGTGAGCACCTATGCGGCGGCGATCGACCCGCAGCAGTCGACCGTCGCGTCGTCGATCGAGATCGCGAAGGTCGCGGAGGCGAACAAGTTCGACGCACTGTTCGCCGCCGATCTGCTGAGTTTCGGGGCGCAGGGTGCGATCGGCGCGCAGGAACCGCTGATCTTCCTGTCGGCACTGAGCGCCGCCACCTCGCACGTCGGGCTGATCGCCACGGTGACCACCACGTTCCACCATCCCTACAACCTCGCGCGGCTGTTCGGCACCCTCGATCACGTGAGCAACGGGCGGGCCGCCTGGAACGCCGTGACGTCGTCGCTGGGGGAGGAGAACTACAGCGACCAGGACCTGCCCAGCCCCGAGGAACGCTACGCCCGGGCCACGGAATCCCTCGAGGTGATCAACGCCCTGTTCGACAGCTGGCAACCCGGGGCACTCACGTCCGACGGTGCCGGGGGCGCCACGCTCGACGCCGACCGGGTGCGCCCGATAGACCACGCCGGCAGGTACTTCACGGTGAAGGGTCCGTTGAACATCCCGCCGCTGCCGCAGCGCCGGCCCGTGCAGTTCCAGGCCGGCCAATCCGCGGCCGGGGTGGAACTCGGCGCCCGCTTCGCGGAAGTCGTGTTCACGTCGCTGCCCACGCTCGAGGACGCCGTCACCTACACCAAGAGCATCCGGGCCCGCGCCACCGAACTCGGCCGCGCCGACGGACTGCCGCTCATCATGAGTTCGTTTCACGCCACCTATGGTGCGTCCGAGGCGGAAGTGCGGCGGCTGGTCCGGGAACAGGAGGAGGCGACGGACCTCGACGCGGGCCGGATCCGGCTGGAAGACATGCTCGGCGGCGACGTCGACCTCTCCGGGCTGCCGCTCGACAAACCGATCCCGGTGGACGTGCTGCCCGACGTGCAGTCGGTGAACCGCCGCCGCGGCCGGGTCGAGATCTTCAGCCGGCTCGCCGCGACCGGGCGGACGCCGCGCGAGCTGATCATCGCGTCCAAGGACACCGGTCACTGGGCGGTCGCCGGAACACCCGAGCAACTCGCCGACGCCGTCGAGGAACGCTACGACGCGGGTGTTCTCGACGTCATCTCCCTCGGCGGGCTCGCCGAGGACCGGACCCGGGACTTCGTCGTCAACGGGCTGCTCCCCGAACTGCGGCGTCGCGGAATCGTCGGCGACGACTACGTGGGCGGCACGTTCCGCGACAATCTGGAACTACCCCCGCTGCCCCCTCGGGACTGACGTCAGGTCTCCAGCGGCGTGCCGTCGACGACGATCTTCACCCGATCCGGGTAGAACGACAGGTGGTCGTCGATGCCCGACGCCTCGGCAGTGGTGAACGGGTAGTACCAGGCGGCGTCGTCGACGGGCTCGGATCCGTCCGACCCGGTGAACGACAGATACGACGCCGTCCCCTTGTACGGGCAGGACGTCCGTGTGTCGGAGGCGGTGAAGAACTCGGACCGCACGTCGATGCGCGGAATGTAGTAGCGGACCGGCAGTGACGTCTCGAACAGCAGTCGCGGCCGGACCGTGTCGGCCACCAGCGTGTCGCCGATGTAGACCTTTACCTGCCGCGAAGACGGCAAGACATCCACTCGGACGTACGGGTCACGGGCGTGCACGAACACCTGCTGATCCTCCTCGTACCAGGCGTCCATCCGGTGCCAGCAGAACGCGACGTACGGGCTGAGGTCGAGGGAGTCGTCCAGCGGGACGTCGTACCCCCACACCGACTGCTCGGCGCGACGATCACCGACGACGAGATCCCAGTACCGCGCCTTGCCCTTCCACGGGCAGGTGGTGGTCGCGTCGACGGGTTCGAGGAGGTCGAAGTTCACGTCGTCGCGGGGAATGTAGTAGACGGGCAGGTGCCCCTTCTCGAACAGGTACACCGACCGGGTGGTGTCGGCGACCGCCTGGCCGCCGAAGAACACCCGGATGCGCTTGTGATTGGGTTCGATCGCGATGCGGCCGTTCTCCGCGGACTGCTGGACAGCGGCGGCGTGCGTGAGAGCTGTGGACATCACTCCATGGTGGCACCTTCGGCGCCCGTGCGTGGTTGAGGAGTCTCTGGACTCGTCAACCACGCACGGGCGCGGAGCGCCGCGACCCCGGCGGTCACGACCCACACCGTGAACGGGTAGAGCGCGATGCGTTCGGTGATGCCGAACGGCGTGTCGGGCAGAAGGATCGCCGCCATGCCGAGGATCCCGACGACGCTGCAGAGCCCGGTCCAGAGCGCGAAGGGCCGCCACCGTGGGTAGAGCCCGACCGCAACGACGGCCATCGCGGCGTTGCGCGCGACGAACGTCGGGGTCGCGACGATCTGGTGGAGGTGGGCGTCCACATTGATCGGGATGAAACCCGTCAGCGCGGCGCTGACCGCGGCCAGGCCGAGCAGTGCCAGCGCGGCGCGTCGGATGCGTCCGCGTGGGAGGAATTCCCGCAGGCACACCGCCCCCACGAGAATGAACACCCCCGTCAGGATGAACGCGCTGTTGATCACCGCGTGCAGCGGCGAGCAGAGCCGGACGGCGGCGACCTGGGCCCCGGAACCGTCGCAGCCCGTGACACCCAGGTTGCTGACCGAACTGGTCCGCACCTCGTAGGGCCGCGGCCAGGCGCGCGCGGTCACGAACTCCGCGACGAAGTACAGGGCGATCAGCACCCACGCGGCGCCGCCCACCCGTACAGCCGACAGCCGCTGCGGGGGAGAAGACGTTCGCACGACGCTCACCCCTCCGTACCGTACCGGCTCGCGGAGTGGATTGTTGACAATCTTCGGGAGCGGCTCGACCATGTAGCCATGGCCCCGCTGACGACGAATCCGGAAGCTGACTCCGAAGAGACGGGACACGACGACGCGTGGCTGAGCTGACACGTCCCGCCACCGACCTGCACGCCGAGCTCGCCGCGCTGGGCGTGGACCTCGACACCGGATCGCGTCGGCGGGCCGAATACTCCTTCGACGCCTCCAACTACCGGGTGCCGCCGCTGGCCGTGGCGTTTCCGCGCACCGCCGCCGACGTGGTGGCGATCGTGAGGGCCTGCACCGACCGCGGCATCCCCGTCACCAGCCGCGGCGGCGGCACCTCGCTCGCGGGCAACGCGATCGGCAGGGGAGTGGTGCTCGACTTCTCCCGGCACATGAATCGGGTGCGGGCCGTCGACGCGTCCGCACGCACCGCCGTCGTCGAACCCGGCATCGTCCTGACGGACCTGCAGAAGGACGTGCAGTTGGCGACGGACGGCGCATTCACCTTCGCACCCGACCCGTCCAGTAAGTCCCGCGCCACCGTCGGCGGTGCGATCGGCAACGACGCCTGCGGCAACCACTCCGTGCGGTACGGCCGCACGTCCGATCACGTCGTCGCGCTCGACCTCGTGACCGCCCCCGGGCACCGGCTGACCGCCACCCGCGACGGGCTGCGCGCCACCGACCCGGACGACGCATCGGCGGTGAGCGAGGCCGCGCGGATCTCCGCCGGACTCGACGAGCTGACGCAGGAGCATCTCGGCGACTTCCGGCTCGAGCTCGGCCGGATCCCGCGGCAGGTGTCCGGATTCCACCTGGCGAACCTGTTGCCCGAGAACGGCTTCGACGTGGCCCGTGCCCTCGTCGGCAGTGAGGGGACGTGCGCGGTGATCGTGGCCGCGACCGTCGCGCTGGTGCCGGTGCCGCCCGCGGCGATGCTGCTGTGCCTCGGATATCGCGACCTGGTGGACGCCGCCCGCGACAACGCGATCATCCTCGACTACTCGCCGGCCGCGATCGAGGGCATCGACTCGGCGATCGTCGACACCATGCGGCACCTGCGCGGCGCCGACTCCGTGGTGGGACTGCCCGACGGCGAGGCATGGCTGTACGTCGACCTCGACGGCGACGACCTCGCCGAGGTCGAACTCCGCGGGGCGGAACTGGTGTCGAAGCTGCGCGCGGCCGGACGCCTCGTCGACGCGCGGGTGGTCGGCGACCCGGCCGAACGCGCGTCGCTGTGGCGGGTCCGCGAGGACGGCGCCGGACTGTCCGCCCGGCTCGTCGAGGGCGGCGAATCCTGGACGGGCTGGGAAGATTCCGCCGTCGCACCCGACCAGCTGGCCGACTACCTCGTCGACATCAAGGCGCTGCTCGCCGAATTCGGTCTCACCGGCGTCATGTACGGGCACTTCGGCGCCGGCTGCATGCACATCCGCATCAACTTCGACCAGCGCACCGAGGAGGGCCGGGACGTGATGTCGCGGTTCATCCACCGCGCCGCGGAACTGTGCGTGCG
>SEEV01000097.1 GCA_004211695.1 Rhodococcus sp. (in: high G+C Gram-positive bacteria) | reverse complement strand
CCCAGCAGCGTGTCACGCTCGACATCGGACAGAACCAATTCCGCCTTCGGGCGACCAGAAAGTGCCATTACCCGATGCTACCAACCATATTCAACGGATCAATAACTCAGGACACTAGCATGAGGTCAGAAATTCCTCCGCCGACGATGGCCGCTCGGCAAATCGTCGCGGCGGTGTCGAATGGTGCGGACCGGGGTGCGTGGTACCACCCTCGGTGCGGTGAGAGTAGGCGCGCGGCCGTTTGTGTTCATGCCGAAGAGTGGTGAATGCAAGGGCAGCAGGTCGTTGACAGTGCCCGAGTACCGTGTCGATCATGGCGCCGAGGTGCATCTTCTCCCCGGGAAGCGCCCTGAAAACTTCGGGCTGGGTGCCCCGCGAATGAACACGATGCCCTCTGGTGCGTGGGTCCTCGAACTGAGGACCCTCGGCCCTACTGTCCTCATCCGCGGACGAGTGGACTGGGAAAGGTCAAACAACCGCTTCCGAATTCTCTGGAGTCAGCCATGAGCATTCTGTCCCCCCGCCGCCCGCACCAGGCACTGCTACCGACGTGGCCGTCACTGCCGGACTGGTCCGATCTGATGGCCAGGTTCGAGTCGATGCCCCCGTGGACCTCCCTCGAAGGCCACATGATCCGCGTCGAGGAACACCTCGACAAAGGCCGCTACACCCTGCGCGCCGAACTCCCCGGGGTAGACCCGGACAAGGATGTCGACATAAGCGTCCGCGACGGGCAGTTGACGATCAAGGCCGAACGCAGCCAACGGCATGAAGAGGGCGCCCGATCGGAATTCCACTACGGCAGCTTCTACCGATCCATGCCCCTGCCCGCCGGCGCGAAGGAAGACGACATCGACGCCACCTACACCGACGGCATCCTGACGGTCACGATGCCGGTCACCGAATCCTCGACACCGGAAAAGCACGTCGAAATCAAGAAAACCACTCCAAGCGGCACAACCGACTGACCGCCGGTTCAAACCCGAAGATGATCCGCACCCCACGACAGACCGGATCACAGCGGCAGACCGCCCCGGACAACCGGGCACCCCCGCCCACCCGAGGCCCCCGATCGAGGACAGCATGCCCAAGACGATCGTCCCCGCCATCGCTGCCCTGTGGCTCGCGCTCACAGCGATCGCCGCCTGGAGCACGATCGCCTTCGCGATCGCCGCCCTGGCCGCCGTCGTCCTGGGCGCCGCCCTGCTGGCCAGTGCGGTCACCGGATCCGGCAGCCGCAGAAACCTCTACCCGAACACATCGAAACATATTGGTTCGCAACCACTTGGGAGAACGTCACCATGACCACAGCAAGCGACATCATGCACACCGGTGCGACCTGCATCGGCGAACACGACACCCTCGCCACCGCCGCGCAAAGAATGCGAGAACTCGACGTCGGGGCCCTGCCGATCTGCGGAGACGACGACCGCCTCCACGGCATCATCACCGACCGAGACATCGTCATCAAATGCGTCGCCGCCGGTCAGGACCCGACCACGATGACCGCCGGCGACCTTGCACAGGGCAGCCCGTACCACGTCGATGCCGGGGCGAGTGTCGAAGACGTCATTACCGTCATGGAAGAGCACCAGATCCGTCGCCTACCCGTGATCGACGAGCACCGCCTGGTCGGCATGATCAGCGAAGCCGACATCGCCCGTCACCTTCCCGAGCACGCCGTCGGCATGTTCGTCGAAGCCATATGCGCCCCGAAGGCCCTTCCCAGACACTGACGCTTATCGCGGCGAGGACCGAGCCGTAGCCGACCCGCCACGTCAGGGCGCTGATCGTCGGGGCAGCAAAGACACAGCTCCGACCATGCTGCCGTCGCCCGGTATTGCTGGACGCGGCCGGACACGGCAACGTCACCGTCCGAACGCCGTTGGCTGGCAACGAAGAACGGTCGAGCGGAGTGGCGCGGAGAGTGACACACCGCAGGCAATCAAGGGGAGGTACAAAACGACCGACACCCGACTGTCGAACACAGCACTGCGGTGCATGCATCCCTTCACCGCGATACCAGTCCTCGCGCTTCGCAGCGGCACGGGCCGGTGATCCCCCTCATGCTCGATGGTGTCGCTCGGCCC
Organism: Rhodococcus sp. (in: high G+C Gram-positive bacteria); assembly: GCA_004211695.1. Taxonomy (GTDB): domain Bacteria; phylum Actinomycetota; class Actinomycetes; order Mycobacteriales; family Mycobacteriaceae; genus Rhodococcus_F. The sequence goes on along the minus strand of SEEV01000097.1, from coordinate 16,838 downwards.
TGTCGCAGACAGGGTCGTGAGCGTCACCATCGAGGAAGTACCGTCGGCCGTCTATAGGAGTGAGCTCCGATGAGCAGTTCCACAGGGACATCTGCGGACAGGCCCGAACACGTGTTCCAGGATCGCCGGGAAGCCGGGCGCGTACTGGGTGAGCTGCTCGAGGCGTACAGATCGGATCCTGAACTCGTCGTGCTCGGCCTCGCCCGCGGAGGGGTCCCAGTCGCATGGGAGGTCGCAGCGGCTCTGGACGCACCACTCCACACCTTCGTCGTCCGCAAGCTCGGGGTACCCGGTCGCGACCAATTCGCCATGGGCGCCCTCGCGAGTGGTGGAGCGATCGTTCTCAATGACGACCTGATCCGGGATCTCGCCATCACCCCGCAGCAACTACGCGACGTCGTGGATCGAGAGGGTCGTGAGCTGGTACGGCGGGAAGCGGCGTATCGGGGTGACCGCCCTCCGCCCGATATCGCAGGCAAAACGGTGATTCTCGTCGATGACGGTCTGGCCACCGGGGCCAGCATGTTCGCCGCAATCCATTCGCTACGGCAGCAGGAGCCGGCCCAGATCGTCGTCGCGGTGCCCGCCGCGCCGGAATCGACGTGCTATGAACTCGGGGCGATCGTCGACGACGTGGTGTGCGCGACCATGCCCTTCCCCTTCCGGGCGGTCGGCGCCTCGTTCTGGAACTTCAGGCAGGTGACCGACGAGGAAGTGTGCACGCTCCTGCGTACCTCGACCCGCGGACTGGCAAGCCACGATGCCCGCGTGGTCGAATTCACCTCGGCAGCTGGCAACCTCCGACTCGAATGCAGGGATGCCCGAACGGGTTTCCCTCCCACGACGACCTGCTCGATATCGTCGGTGATGCACGTATCGTTCTGATCGGAGAGAGCTCCCATGGGACTCACGAGTTCTACACTGCCCGCGCCGAGATGACGCGAATCCTGATCGAAGAACATGGATTCACCGCAGTCGCCGCAGAAGCGGACTGGCCGGACGCCTATCGGGTCAACCGATACGTGCGCGGGCACGGGCCCGACACGTCAGCGGAGGAAGCACTGCGCGGGTTCGAGCGGTTCCCCGCCTGGATGTGGCGCAACACGGCCGTCCTCGATCTCGTGGCTTTGGTTGCGGAATCACAACGACCGGTGCGTGCCGGGTCGCGATGGTCAGGCGGGGTTCTACGGCCTCGACCTCTACAGCCTGCACCGATCGATGCGCGAAGCCGTCGACTATCTCGACCGTGTCGATCCGGATGCGGCATGCCGCGCTCGGGCGCGGTACTCCTGCTTCGACCACGCTTCCGGGGAGGACGGCCAGGCGTACGGCTACGCCGCAGCATTCGGTGCCGGCAAATCGTGCGAGACGCAGGTGGTCGAGCATGCGTAGATGATTTGTGTCGAATTACTATGTTACACAAAGTATTTAGACATAATTCTGACAGATTGCACCCTGATCGAGATCGCATGCGACGCCGTGCGCTCCTGCGCCTTGGTTACGAGAACCCACCCGCCGCGCCACGGTGGGCGGTGGCTGGCGACACTATTCCGTGGATCGGCACCTCGATTCGACTGTGGTATTTCACTCGGGCGAAGTGGTGACAGGTGACCCCTACCGACCGCCGTCGGTCCGATGTTCACTCGAACAGTGAGAACCGTTCGGCATAGACAAGGGCGCTGGAACCGGATGCCGCGAGCGAGGGCATCGGGGACCGACTATCGTCACCGCCGTCTGCGCAGAAAAACGTCGTTGCACTCCACACCCGAGCCTTTCGGTCAGAGGCAGGGCCTCGGCAAAGTCGTATATATCCACGTCAGATAGACAGAAGCAGTTCGACGGGGCGGCGTGGGTCTCGGCTGTGATGGCGTAACGCGGCGGCGATGCCGGCGTGGCCGGCCAACCGGAGCAATCCGATGGCGGCGTTGCGGAGAGTTGCCATCACCTGCGGCGCCGCACCGGTACGGATGGTGCAGCGGTCCTCATCGAAGGTGACATCGCGAACCCAGTGCAGTCGGTTCTCGATGGTCCAGTGCCCTCGTATCCACGCTGCGACCTGCTGTGGATCTACCTCGGTCATCGGAAGTGAGCAGATCAGATAGACCACCTCGACACTCTTGCGGCCCCCGCGGGTGACGGTGCGCCGGACCTGCAACGCCTGCGCGGCACCAGGAAACCCGAGCCCACTGGCGTGTTCGGTGGCCTTGATGGTGCGACGTTCGAGCCGTCCGTGACCTCGTCCTGCGATCGAGGTCGACACCGGAATCGTCCTCCACGGCAGTGCCTTCAACCGCGCCAGCAACGTCGGCTGGTTCGCCTTGACGGTGAACGCGTAATGGCCACCGCGGTCGAGGATGTACTGTGCGGTGCCGCGCTGGCAGTGCAGGGCGTCGGCGGTGACGACGGCATCGGCGATCTCGAGGGGGTCGAGCAGGTCGGTTAACAGTGGAATCTCGTTGGTCTTCGCGCCGACCTCCACCTGCCCGAGCACCACACCCACGTCGTGATCGAGGGCGGCCAGCAGGTGGGTGAGGTGACCGGCGGTGTCTTTCGCTCCGCGCAGAGTTTTGCCGTCGACTGCGATGATCCTCCTGCCATCGATCACATTGGTCTGCAACCACATCCACGTGCCGAGCACTCGGTCGAGGACGGCTGCGTCGACTCGCGCCAGGGTGCGGCGGATCGTCGATTCACTCGGCACAACAGCAGATACTCCGAGTCTGCCCAGCGCCTCGGCGGGTGCGTCGTGCACCCATTCGGCGATCGCGGTGAACGAGCGGGCACCTGCACAAGTCGCGGCCAAAGCAAGCGCGAGGATCACCGGAAAACGATGCCGGACACCGCGACGGTGACGTGGATCGGGCACCGTGGCGAGCAGGTCGAGGACCCCGGTGTCGGGGGCCGGTGACGCGCCGAGGGACGGTCCGCTGTCGCACACGGCGATGGGAATGGGAGATGATGGGATGGCGGGCACGGCTCGTTCCTGGTGGTGGTGCTGGTGTAGGAACTTGAATCATCGCCGTAGCGACCGTGCCCGCCCTCGATCACCGCCTCTTCGGCGTGTCACCCACCCACAAAACCACCGGTCAGGACCAGGTTGTCCGACTTTGCCGGAACCCTGCGGTCAGAGGCCAGATCAATTATGAGGAGCCTCGCATGGCGAATCACGTGAACCTCACTTTTCACGGTGCTGCGAAGACAGTGACCGGCTCATGCATGGAGATTGAGTCGGAGGGCACGCGCATCCTGGTGGACTGCGGCCTGTTCCAGGGATCACGTAGCCTCGAGACGTTGAACTACGGCGCCTTCACCTTCGAGCCGGACACGATTGAGGCAGTGGTTCTCACCCACGCCCATATCGATCATTGTGGATTGTTACCCAAGCTGGTGGCGCACGGCTTCGAAGGGCCGATCTTCTGCACCGACCAAACCTCCGACCTGCTGGAATATATGCTCGCCGACGCCGGGCGTATCCAAGAGTTCGAGGCGCAGCGACGAAACCAACGACGTGATCGTGCCGGCGAGGTGACAATTGCCCCGCTCTACACCGAACAAGATGCGCTCACAGCGTGGAGGCAGACCCGGCCGGTGCCCCTGGAGGAATGGTTCGAGACCAGTACAGGGTTTCGAGCGCGGTTGTGGAATGCCGGACACATTCTGGGTGCGGCATCAGCGGAGGTCGACGCCGGGAGCGTGCGCCTTCTTTGTTCCGGTGACCTCGGTCCTCAGAACAAGGCGTTCCACGCCGATCCGGAAGGGCCCTCGGGGTTGGACTACGTCATCTGTGAATCGACCTACGGTAGCCGAACCCGTGTGCGACTGAGCATCGCCCAGCGACGCGACCTATTGGATGAGGAGATCAACAAGGCCATTTCGCGTGGTGGCAACCTCGTGATCCCCGCCTTCGCACTGGAGCGAACGCAGGAATTGCTGCTCGACATCGCCTATCTCGCCGACGCGAACCGTATCCCCAATGTGCCGGTCTTCGTCGACTCGCCGCTGGCCAACCGAGCGACCCGCGTCGTCGCCAGACATTCATCCGAACTCGAGGACCTCGAAGGCAAGGACATATTCCGCCATCCCGCGATCCACTATGTAGATGACGCTTCCGTCTCGATGCGGATCAACAGCATGTCGGGCGTCATCATCATTGCAGCCTCGGGTATGTGTGAGGCGGGACGCATCCGCCACCACCTCGCGCACAATCTTCATCGCCGGGATTCGACGATATTGTTCGTCGGGTTCCAGGCGCAGGGTTCGCTGGGACGCGTCATCCTCGAAGGCGCAAAGCAGGTACGAATTTCGGGTACTGACGTCAATGTGCGAGCTGACATTCGGCGGATCGACAGCTATTCCGCCCATGCAGACCAGGCCGAGCTGCTGGACTGGATCAAGGAACGCAAGCCGATCTCGGGCAGCCTGTTCCTGACCCACGGTGAGCCGGGGGCAATCTCGGCGATGACTGAACTGGCGTCGGACGACGATCCTGCTCTTTCGATCATCGCCCCGGCCATCGGAGAGAGCTATTTGTTGCAGTCTGGTGCCCCTGCGAAACTGGCAGGCACCGCCCGCGCGGATGCGGCGGAACTGATCGGGCGCGACTGGCAGAACGACTACGCTGAATTTGCGGTGCGCCTCAAGGGCCAACTCAGTCGGATCTCGGATGCAGGGAGCCGCCAGAAGGCCATCGCGGACATGCGCAAAGTGCTGGAACGATACGCCGAGGTCCAGGACACGCGGCAGACGCGGGCTCGCGATTGAGTCGACATTTCGGCCGTGCTCTGCGGCCGGAGTCCCCGCACATTCATGGGGCGCAGAGAATTACACGAACGGATCGATCTGCTACACCGACCGGTGATCGATGTCGCGGGGATCGGGGTCGGCGCGTTACCCATCAGCAGAACGGTGGCTCGAGCGGTGACGCGACGACAGCGACGGCACGGGAATGGAGGTGTGCCCCGAATGCACAACGGTCATCCAGTTCGGCCGTTGGAACAGGTATCCAAGTGTGCAATCGGGTCGAAACTGGATAGCAGAATTGAATTCTCGAGAACGGTGGAGCCGATGACTGAACAGGGCGAGACGAACCGATTCAGCTTGTTGCATTCTGCGATGGAGGAATTGCTGGACGGAACGCGCGCTGTGGCCCACCTGTTGGGGAGGGTAAGAGGCGGGGCGGTCGGCGCAGTACCCGAGTCTGTTGCGGCGCCGGTGACCCGGATGCTGGAGTCGCTCGAGCAACTCGTCGAGCTGGCGCCACCATTTTTCGCCAGTTCGATGTCCTCGCCGAGGAATTACACGCCCAGCGTTTGACAGTGCAGGTACTGCAGGCAGAACTGTCAGCATTCGATCATCAAATGGAAGTAATCGAGAACGCGCTGGCACCCCTGCAGGGCTGGTCCCATCAGTGGACCCGCTTGCGCCAATCGCTGATCCAGGCACCACACGCGGACGCATCGGAACTCGGCCCGCCGGAGAACTGATCAGTTCCGGGCGCCGGTGATTCGCGCTGCCGCAATGCGCGGGAACCTGTGGCCGGGCGGTGACACCTCGCGACGGCGAGCTGTGGATCTGCGAAGACGGAGTCGCGGCCAGCAGCGAAATGATTCCCGACCTGTCCGATTCGGGAGCCCTCGATGTGGGGGGTCAACCCGCACCCGGCATCAAGGATGCGGTCGGCTCCCACTTTCGGCGGGTGCGGATTCCAGCAGCAGCGCATCGCAACCGGGGGCCACTGGGCGCGGTCATGATCGGCCCGGCTGGAACCGAAATTTGCGGGATTGGGCTGTCTTGTCCGAGAATTCACATTCTACCGTTGCGTACTGCGGTGGAGGGGTGACAGCGGAGACCGGAGATGGGTGGTGAACCATTCGCGGGCGAGTTCTGCAACCTGTTCGAGGGTGCCGGGTTCTTCGAACAGATGCGTGGCCCCATGCACGATCTCGATCCGGGTCTCGGCTGGGACAGCGGCCTGCGCGCGGCGGTTGAGGTCGAGGACGGCTTCATCGCGGGAGCCGACGATCAATACGGTGGGGGTGGACTTCGGTCAGATGCCTGCCTGCGAGGTCGGGTCGGCCACCACGGGAAACGATCGCGCAGATGTCGATTCGGGGGTCGGTGACTGCGGACAGTGCTGCTGCGGCACCGGTACTGGCTCCGAAGTAGCCGACCGGGAGCGCGGTGGTTTCTGGTTGCGTCTTCAGCCAGCAGGTGACATCGACGAGTCGCTCTGCGAGGCGGTCGATGTCGAATACCAGGGCACGATCGCTTTCTTCGGCGGTGGTGAGCAGATCGAACAGGAGAGTCCCGAGTCCGGCCTGATTCAGGATCTGGGCGACGTAGCGGTTGCGGGGGCTGTATCTGCTGCTGCCGCTGCCGTGTGCGAACACGACTACCCCGATCGGGTCGTCTGGGATCGTGAGGTGTCCTGCGAGCCTGACCCGGCCTGCGGTCATCTCGATGTCGTCGTCGCGGTGGTATGGATCATCGGTGGTGTTCGATGCCGCTGTGGCAAGAACGGGGGCACCGGCAGAGTCGGCGTGATCTCTGCGTGCACGCTGAAGTAGTTCGGCCACCTCTTCGTCGGTGGTTTGGGCGAACTCGCGGTAGCCCTGTCCGACCGCGAAGAACCCTTTCGGCGTTTCCATGCACACGACCTCGTCGGCATCCTGCGCGAGGTCGTCGATTCGGCGCGGCGACCCGATCGGAACGGCGATCGCCACCCGTGCGGCGCCCTGCATGCGGGCGACTTGGCACGCGGCGCGAGCAGTCGAGCCGGTGGCCACGCCGTCGTCGACGATCAATGCGGTCCGACCCGCCAGCGGGATCCGGTCGAAGCTGCCGCGGAATAGTTCGATGCGGCGGCGCAGTTCGGCCGTTTGTGTGCGTTCGACCGCGGTGATGTCCGTGACGGTCAGGTGCGCCTGCGATACGACGTCGGTGTCGATCACCCGGACTCCGCCTTCACCGACGGCGCCGAAGGCCAGTTCGGGTTGGTGCGGGACACCGAGCTTGCGGACCATGATCACGTCGAGAGGGGCGTGAAGGGACTTTGCAACCTGGAATGCGACCGGCACACCGCCTCGGTACAACCCCAGCACCACGACGTCCTGCCATCGGAAGGACTGTAGGCGTCTGGCCAGGCGTCGTCCCGCGTCGGCGCGATCGGCGAATCCCATCAGAACCTCCTCGGTCGACGCATTTTCAGGCCTGTTTCGAACCTACTTCCGTCCGGTGCAAGCATTCCAGGGCCATTGGTCGCCAACCACAAGCGCTGTGTCCGGCGCCGGCGGGCGAGCCGATCCGACCGACCGGAAGGCGTTGTATGACAAACCATTTTTCCTGAACTCGAGCGGGTTCGGCTGGCCGGCTCGGATGAACTTTCACCTCGACGCTGCCGGCGATGCCCCGACCAGTTCCAGCCATTCGGTGGCCCCTTGGTGTCGACACCGCTCCGGAACCCGACGTAGCCGTCCGGTCGGACAATCACGACGCCGGTACCGGGCCAACTGAGAATTCGGTGGACCCGCAGCCGCCCGTCAGAAAACAACGGCGCCGTCCAGCGCGTGTCCCTATGCAAGAGCACATGGACTGCCGGCGCCGCGATCAGCTCGTGCAGACGTCGCCGCGTGTTCTCGACGGTCACCTCCTCGGCGGAACCAGAGGTGCCCCACGGACGAGAATGCGCTGCGCGCGAGCGTGGGCACCGGACCTGAACCGGATTCGGCCCAGATCAGCAGGTGAATCAGCAGCAGCACCTGCCGGGCGACGGGGCGACGTTCGTCCGCGTGCGACCGCAAGAGGGTGGAGTCACTTCCGAGCCGGAGGCGCGCAGCGAATGCGAGCTTCCAGACCAGGTCGGCGGCGTCCTGGATGCCGGTGTTCATGCTTGGCCACCGGCCGGGGAGAAAACGTGCGCGGCCTCGCCGGCGAGGAAGACCGGCCCGCATCGATACCGGGACGCGATGCGGAGCTGGGCCTGTACCCGCTCCGACCACGTGACGTGAGTGATGTGGGCGTGCACGCGCGCCTGGTCGAGGAGAAGCTGCATGTGGTGTCGGTCGGCCGGAGCATGCGTGCGGTTCGGCGGTTGGGCGGCGAGTAAGCGCCACCGAGCGGTTTCGCCCAGAGGGAGCAGGAACAGCAGCCCCTGGCGGTGGGCTGCGACGTGTGCGTCTGCGGATGGCAGGTCACCGTCGAGGTCGATATCGGCCCGGAGTATCTCCCTCGGATACACCGCCCCGCCCCACGCAATTCCCGCCGCCGTGCGGACCGTACTGGTACCGCCGTCGCACCCGACGAGGTCAAGCAGAGCGAGGGAATCGACTCACCCTGACCGAGTCCCGGCCCGGCTACCGTGTCTCGGCCGGGAGGCGGCGGGCCCGCCGGAAGTACGCGATCGGGCCGATGAAGTTCACGGCGATCACGGCGGCCCATTTCGTCCTGCTTCCCCGGATCTCGCGAGGATCACGCCGTGCCAGGTCCGCCCAGGCGGCCACGGCCAGTACCAGTTGCACCACCGCCGCCGCGACCAGCGCGGCGCGCTGCAGTGTTGTCAGGCTCGACCAACTCACGCGCCTCTTCAATGGACTCATCGATGCTCCTCCGATGTCACCTCGTCGGGCCGGCACACCGAGAGTAGGCCTCCGCGGTGCCGCCCACTGAATCTAGGTCCGTCGTTCCGTGTCCCGGGTCGAATCGGCGGCGATCGTGGCAGCCCACGCGCACACGTCCGGCCAGTCCCGGGCATCCCCGTAATGCCCACCCATGAGCATGAAAACGACTCGTCCGAATCCCGGCCAGTCACCCGGGGCTATCGCTCCGGCGAAGAATCGGTGGTCGCGCACATCGGCCGCGTCCCGCAACAACTGCACAGCTCGAGGCTCCGGTGTCACGCGACGCAGAAGACGCGCCAGCCGTGTCGACAGTGTGGTGCTGGTGACGCCCACCGACGAAACCGAGAACGCCCATACACCTTTTCCCTCGAATTGGGACCGTAGGCGCTCGACCGTATCGGAGGCCTCGACCAGCCACTGCCCGTCATGGATCGCGCTACCGAGAACGATCACGTCGTAGGAGCGCACGTTTGACACGTCCGCCGCCGGCCGGACCTCGACCACCTGCCCGCACCCCTCGATGCACGACCCGAGTTGCTCCGCTATCCCGCGGGTCGAGCCCTTCGCGGTCGCGTACGCCACCAGTACCTTCATGTGCGGGGCCTTTCCGGGGAGGTGTTGTCACCAGAGTCGTCTCCGCCCACGTGGGGTGTGCGCTCATGTGGCTCAAACGAGCCCTGATCGAGGCGGAACGGTGGGTACTCGTCGCGCATCAGGGTGGCGTACGCCGCGACGCGAAAAACCCAGCGGTTGATTCCCATCACGAAGTCGAACAAACCGTGTGGGTACCGGCCGGTGAAAAGAAGTGCAATCGCCGCGAAGGTCACCGTAATGCCGAGCAGGGACCCGAAGATCCACGGCTGCCCGTAGTGCGCACCATTGGCGACGGTCAGTCCGGCACGCCAGCTCCCCAACCAGCCTCCCGCGAGGATCGCCAGGATCAGGTAGTGCGGGATCGCCAACAGCCACCACTTCACGAGGACCAGTCCTCGGGACAGCCGCGCGGGGTAGTCGACGTCGAAGTCCGCTGGATAGTCGGTACGTTTGAGGGTGAAGGGTGGGTAGCGGTCGGTGGCGAGAGCCGAGTAGGTGTAGAACTGCACTCGCCACCACCATCGGAGAACGCCGACATTGAAGTCGAAGAGCGCTCGCGGGTAGCGCGTGGTGAACAGGATCGCGAATCCGGACACCACGGTGGTGACGACGAACGCGATCCCGAGGAAGAAGAGCACGAAATAGTGCGGGATCGCCAGGAGCCACTTCACCAGCCACAGCCACCGCGACTGTCGCTCGTCGAGTTCACCCACGAGACGTGCGGGATAGACGGTCCACGGAACCTGCATGCGCGTGGGGACCCCGGTGATCGCGGCGTCGGATTCCTCCGGTACGACGGGATGCGGTTGCGGCGGTCCGTGCCGACCCAGTCCGATTGCTCCCGCCACGATCAACGGGATTCCGATGATCAGAAAGATGACTGCTCCGATCAGGACACTCAGAGCGAGAGGGCCGAGAAAAGTGAGACGTGCTCCCGCCTGAATGTCGACGGACACCCCTGGAGTCGCGTCGGCCTTCATCACGACCGCCGTCCAGGACCCCTGCTGCAGCTCCCATCGCACTTCTTGTGTGCCTGGCCCCGACGAAGAGACCGACCAGAACGACTGTGCCCCCGGTACTTCCGCGGGTCGGGTTCCGGGAATCTGTCGATAGGTCGGCCGGAACGGAGCGAACTGCACGTCTGTCACTTCGGTGCGAGCAACATCGGTGAAGTACTTGTCGACCTCGTCACGGGCGCCGATCCCGATGAAGATCTCTTGGTCGGGATCGGTCGCGGTGGCGCGCAGAAGGACCCGGCCGAGGTCCTCGGTGCTGAATCCCTTCGGCAGGTCCGCGCCCTCGAAGAGATCGACCTTCTCCGATACCAGGGCACTCTCACTCGTCTGGTAGCGCTCACGCGGCGAGGTGAAGTGCCCCCCGTCGCGTTGCATGAAGTAGGCCCACCCGAGAAACACCGAGGCACTGAGCAGAGCAAACCCGGCCAGGGCGCTGAGACATCCCAGGACCAGAACAGCCACTCTGCCGGTTCGCACAGGCATTTCCTCCCGGTCCAATGTCCCCGAAGTCTCAGTGTGGGTCCTGGCTCCAGCGGCGCGTCAGGGTCATTGGTCACCACCTCCGCCGACCTGTCAGGAGGGTGCGGCGACGAAAGATCGCCGACGAAAGGCCCTAGTACACCGGCCGACGGACCAGCGACAGTTGAGCAGGACAGGAGCGGACATGCAACACGTCATAAAAGTGCACAGCCTGCACAAACACTTCGGTCACGTTCACGCCTTGGACGGGCTCGATCTCACCGTCGACGCCGGCGAGATCCACGGATTCCTCGGGCCGAACGGTTCCGGAAAATCCACCACCATCCGTGTACTACTGGGGATCCTGCGCGCCACGTCCGGTCAGGTCCGGTTGCTCGGTCGCGATCCGTGGTCCGATGCGGTCGCGCTGCACCGTGAGGTGGCCTACGTGCCCGGCGATGTCACGCTGTGGCCATCCTTGTCCGGTGGCGAAACGATCGACCTGTTGGCACGACTGCGCGGCGGACTCGACGAACAACGTCGCGGCGAGCTGATCGAGCGGTTCGATCTGGATCCGCACAAGAAGGCGCGGAGCTACTCCAAGGGCAACCGGCAGAAGGTGGCATTGGTGTCGGCGCTCTCGTCACATGCCCGGGTTCTGCTCCTCGATGAACCCACCTCCGGTCTGGACCCGTTGATGGAGCAAGTTTTTCGTGAGTGCGCCCACGAAGCCGTCGAGCGGGGCGCCACAATTCTGTTGTCGAGCCACATCCTCTCCGAGGTGGAGGCACTCTGCCATCGGGTGACGATCATCCGCGAAGGCAAGACAGTCGACAGCGGCGCCGTCGATTCGATGCGTCACCTCAGCCGCACCTCGATCACCGCCGACCTGCTCGGTGACCCGGGCGATCTGCACCGCATCCCCGGTGTCGCGGATATCGTGATCGACGGCAGCACGCTGCATTGTCAGGTCGACAGCGGAGGCCTCGGTCAGCTGATCCGGGTACTCGGGGACACGGGCGTCCGGAGCCTGGTCAGCACACCGCCCACGTTGGAGGAGTTGTTCCTGCGGCACTATCGGGTGGGGGGCGCCCCGGACGAGCCGACCGCCGACAGGGTGAAGGAGCGGACATGACCACCAAGTCCGCGACCAGCTCCCGCGACGCTGCCGGGGTACGCACGGATCTCACCGCGGACTTCACCGGCACACTGCACCTGCTGCGACTCTGTCTGCGCCGCGACCGGGTCGTCCTTCCGTTGTGGACCGTGATCATCGGCGTCCTGATGCCGATAACCTATGCCGGCAGCATCGAATCGGTCTACCCGACGGCGGCCGATCTGGCGAAGTTCGCGGCGGCGACCGCGGCCAGCCCCGCCCAGATCGCCATGTACGGACCGATATTCAACTCGAGTACAGGCGCGGTGGCGATCTGGAAAGCCGGCGCATTGTACACCGTGATCGCCGTCGCGGTGATCCTGACCCTGATCCGGCACACCCGGGCCGAGGAGGAATCCGGGCGCGCCGAACTGATCGATTCGACCTCGGTCGGCCGGTACGCCGGACTGACGGCCGCAATTCTGGTGGCCGCAGGCGCGTCGATCGTCACGGGGACCGCGTTCGGCGTCGTGTTGGGCATGTTCGACCTGCCACTGGCCGGCTCGGTCGGCTACGGAGCCGCGCTGGCCGCAAGTGGTCTCGTGTTCAGCGGGGTGGCCGCCGTCGCCGCGCAGTTGACCACCTCCGCCCGCACGGCCCGCGGTATCGCGCTGGGCGCACTCGGGGTGTTCTTCGCGCTCCGCGCCGTTGGTGATGCGGGTTCCGGGACGCTGTCGTGGGTGTCGCCGCAGGGCTGGTCGTTGCAGCTGCGCCCGTTCGCCGAGGAGCGCTGGTGGGTTCTCCTTCTGCATGTGGCAGCGACCGCGGCGTTGATCACGACCGCCTATGTGCTGCTTCGCCGCCGCGACGTCGGTGGCGGTCTGATCGCCGAACGACCCGGCGACGAGGCCGCCGGGCCGGCACTCGCCGGGCCCCTCGGCCTGGCGTGGCGGATGCACCGCGGCACCCTGCTCGCATGGACCGTCGCCCTGCTGCTGTACGGGTCGTTGTTCGGCAGTGCCGCCCACGGACTCGGCAATCAACTCGGCGACAGTCAGACGATCAACGATTTCCTCGCCCGGCTCGGAGGCAACGCAACGGTGGAAGACACCTTCGTCGCCTTCGCGCTCACCATGCTGGGTATCGCCGCGTCGGCCTACGCGATTTCCGCCACGCTCCGGCTCCACTACGAAGAGACCGCGCAACGCGGCGAGCCGGTGATCGCCGGAGCGGTCAGCCGCGTCCGATGGGCACTGAGCCACCTGCTGTTCGCGGTGCTCGGCCCGGCCGTCGCCATCGCCGTCGCCGGTGTCGCCGTCGGGGTGACGTACGGTGTGTCCGTCGGCGACATCGCCGGCAAGCTCCCCGGAACGGTGGGCGGAGCGCTGGTTCAACTCCCCGCGATCTGGATATCGGCCGGGGTCACCGTGGCACTGTTCGGGCTGCTGCCCCGCATCGCGCCGGCCGCGTGGGCCGTCTACGTGGCGTTCATCCTGATCTTCACGGTCGGCTCCCTCGCCGACCTCCCCCACTGGGGTCTCGACCTGGAGCCGTTCAGCCACCTCCCGAAACTGCCTGGTGGCGAGTTCGACCCGACACCGATCGTGTGGGAATCGGTCATCGCGGCCGCACTCGTCACCATTGGCTTGATTGGCTTTCGCCGACGCGACCTGAGGTGACGATGAATCCCGAAGATGAGGCCTGAAAACTCGAGGACCGCAACGTCAGGGGACACTGGGGCTTTATGACCGTCCGGACTGCCCGGGATCGAAGCCCTACCGGTGCATACCTCCCGCCGGGCGTGGGGCGTGGAAGGTTCATCATGACGGATCCCACAGCGATTCGAGACTGTTGAGCTCAGCGAGACCTGGTCGACGGCGGTGGTCGGGATTCTGAAGCGTCTGCCCCTCCGAAGTCCGGATACGGTCGCGTACGAAGGCGAGCACGGCGAGTACCTGCTCGGGGCTGTGTTCGGTCGCTCACCGTGTCGTCCTGCCCAGTGGCCCAATGAGGCGGTCGCCGCGTGCCCGTTCGAGTGACCTTCCACAATCGCACGAGACAGGGCCACTCGATGACCGTGGCCAATCATATCGACCGCCACAAATTCTCGATCTACAGTCTCCACAATCTACTGGGGTCATCACGGGGCTAAGGCGACCACTCCCACCATCGGTGTCGACTGAGATCCGGTGGCGATGAAGCCCTACTTTCTTCGTTGCGGAATGCCCCTCGAGCGTCGGTCGGAACTGCGCCGTTTCCGCATCGGCGGCGATGAAGCTGAAAGAACGCTGAGAACCGCTCCCGTGCTGGGGGTTCATCGGTGACACTCGGTCAATGAATGCCTCGTGGTGGAACCGACTGCGCAGGAGTCGTGCGGATGGCCCGCGTGGATCGTTAGACCAGGGAGTGCGACGAGCGAATCTTCCTGCCGACGGACGTCGTCGACCTCGCCAGGTCGACGGCGCAGAGCACGGAGACCCGCGCTCGAGGCGCGAGCGTTGATGCCACGCCGTATGGTCTCCCGCACGGCGTCTTCGTCGTCTCACAACCGCGCGGAGGAGTCCTAGATGCTGTTGCGCCTTCCCGGTGTCTATCCGCCTCAGGCCGACACCGGGCTACTCACGCGAGCACTGGCATCGGAAAATCTCGGACCGGCATCACGGGTGCTGGACTTGTGCACCGGCACCGGTCTTCTGAGTCTTCAGGCCGCCGCCATGGGTGCGGGGAACGTGACCGCGGTCGATGTATCACGTCGGGCAGTGGTCAGCACGTGGGTCAACGCCAGGATGCACCGGCATTCGATTCGAGTGCTCCACGGAAACCTCACAGCCCCCGTCGAGGGCGAGCAGTTTGACCTGGTGATCTCCAATCCGCCCTATGTCCCTGCCCACGAGGACGCACTTCCGAACCGGGGACCGCAGCGGGCCTGGGACGCCGGGCGGAACGGGCGGGCCCTGCTCGATCGCATCTGTGTCGAAGCCCCCGCTGTCCTCGACGTCGGCGGAGTCCTGCTGATCACCCAGTCCTCGCTCAGTGGGATCGAGCAGACTCGGAGCCTTCTCGAGGACCAAGGGCTGAGTATCGACATCGCCTCCCGCTTCGAGATCCACTTCGGGCCGGTTCTCTCCTCACGGCGGACCATGCTCGAAGCGCGTGGACTCATCACGACGGGTCAAACCACCGAGGAGCTCGTTGTCATCCGGGCAGTCAAATGACACCACCCGGAACCAATGATCGCGCCGGCGAATGGAAGGAATCAGTCGCTGAGCCGGTGCGCAGCACGGAGCAACCCGTACCGCTGACAGCAGCGCAGAAAGCGATATGGTTCGCCCAACTTCTCTCCCCCGAAGTACCTTTCGCGATCGCCCAGTACACTGAACTTCACGGTGAAGTGAATCTTCCGCTGCTGAGGGCCGCTACGCAGCGCGCTCATCGGGAACTGGGCGTCGGGTCTGCTCGACTGGTGGAGGGCGACGAGGAGCCCCTCCTGCTGGTCACCGACGCGGTGACCGTGCCCGTTGCGGTCCACGACCTGCGCGGCGAGGGCAACCCGGTACAGGCTGCGCACGCGTGGATGCGGGCCGAGGGCGAAAGCGCGTTCGACATCCACGACGAACACCTGGTGCGCCTATCGATCCTGCGGCTCTCCGACGACCACAGTTACTGGTATTCGCGTGCCCACCACATCGCTCTCGACGGCTACGGGGCGATGCAGCTGATCAGCAGGACCGCGGAACTGTACGTTGCGGCGATCGAACGTCGTGAGCCACCTGAGCGTTCAGCGGCGACCGCGAGGCAGCTACTCGACGAGGACCTGCGCTACGCGCGATCCACGCGGCGCGAGCGTGATCGCGATTTCTGGCTCGGTGCGGCCGCCGAAGTGCCCCACCCGACATCGCTCGGCGGTGGTGGTGCGCAACCCGGCATGACCGTCCACCGGGTCGGTGCCCCCGTGCCACGCCATCACGCCGCCCGCTTCGGCCGCGGCGGCTTGCGGTCGGCGGCGGAGATCATTGCTGCGTTCGGTGCCTTCCTCGCCCTCATGACCGGCTCGGACGACATCCTCCTGTCTTTGCCGGTGTCCGCGAGAACCTCGGCGGTACTTCGCAATGCTGCCGGCTCGGTGTCGAACGTGCTGCCGCTGCGACTTCGGCGGGTCCGAACCGCCACGGTCGGACCAGCGCTGCGCAACACCGCGGCCACTCTGACGGCCGTCCTGCGGCACCAGCGGTATCGCCGTGAGGACATCGGCCGTAACCTGGGCTCGGGTTCGCTCGATCCGGCACAGTTCGGCCCGGTGATCAATCTGATGATGTTCAATCAGGAGATCTCCCTCGGCGACGTCGCCGGACGTGTGCACGTGCTCTCCACCGGCCCGATCGCCGACTTGTCGGTCAACGTGTACCCGGGATCAGCAGATTCATTGCCTCGCATAGACTTCGAAGGCAACAGTGCCGTGTACGGCGAATCGGAACTGGCCGCGCATCACCGACGATTCATGGCGTTCCTGCGCACGTTCACCACCGCGCACCCGTCGACCGCGATCGCAGACCTCGATCTCTTCCATCCCGGCGAACGCACCGACTCCGCCCCGGCCCGCGGTGCCGCAGATCGTCCACCCACCACACTCGACCAACTGCTCACCCCAGCAGCCGTGCGGTCACCCGATGCGGTGGCGTTGCACAGCGCGGATGGGGCCCTGACCTACGGTGAGCTGGACCGCCGGTCCAACCAGGTGGCGCGGGCCCTCATTGCCCGCGGCGCCGGCCCCGAAACCCAGGTCGCGGTCGCCGTCCCACGGTCCGTCGAATCGGTGGTGGCGCTGTGGGCGGTCGCCAAGACCGGCGCCGCGTATGTCCCGATCGACCCCTGCCATCCCGTGGATCGCGTCGCGTTCACACTCAGCTTGATTTTTAACCTGGGCAGGCGGCCCCGACGTGTTTTCTAGCTTTGGTTTCGGCGCGTTTGCCCACGTGGTGATGCGGTGCGCGGTGGGTGTTTTTCGATCCGGGTGGGCGTCCGGGTCCGGGTCGACTGGGTTTCGGTGCACTGGCCGGA
>SEEV01000096.1 GCA_004211695.1 Rhodococcus sp. (in: high G+C Gram-positive bacteria) | reverse complement strand
CTGCGCCAAGCCACCCTGCCCGAGATCTCCGTCCCCTGGCTCGGTGGCCGCACCGTGCGCTACGAGTTCGCGTGAGGCACAAAATGCGGGGCGATTCGCTGAGTGAAAATCGGCGCTAACCACTCACGGGCGCGGAGCGCCTGCCAGCCCCTCCAAGTAGCTCGCGACCCCGTCCTCGTCGTTGCTCGGCAACACCCGATCGGCGAGGGCGAGGACTTCGGGCAGCGCGTTGGACGGGCAGAGCGCCGTCCCCGCCCACGTGAGCATCGGGACGTCATTGATGGCGTCTCCTGCGACGGCGACCTCTGTCGTCGAGATCCCGTCGACCGCGCACAGCTCGGCGAGGGCGCTCGCCTTGGACACCCCGGACGCCGCCATCTCCACATAGGGTGCACCGGAATGGGTCAGTTCGACGCCGTCGACGCCCGCCGCGACCGCCGCCCGGTACAGGTCCGCGCTGGGCACCTCAGGGTGCCGGGCGACGATCTTCACCATCGGCTCGTCCATGTCGGGCAGCAGTTCCGACAACGTCATCTCGTGCGGGTGCCGGTGATGGTCGGCGAACTCGCACAGCGCGGCGTACGCGGGTTCGGCGACGAAACGCGTCGGGCCGACGTTCGCGAACACGACACCCGGCATCAGCGTCCGCACCCGGTCCATCGCCGCCGAAGCCGACGCCATCGCGATGGTCGTCGTCGCCGTGATCACCGGAGTCCCGTCGGCCAGGTCGAGGACCACGGCACCGTTCGCGCAGATCGCCTTGCCGCGGAATCCGCACGACTGCGCCAACTCGTGCACGGAGTGCCGGGCGCGGGCGGTGGCCCACACCACCTCGACCCCCGACTGTCGCGCGTCCTCCATCGCCTGTGCGGTGCGCGGGGAGATCGTGCGGTCCGACCGCAGCAAGGTTCCGTCGAGGTCCGTCGCCAATAGCCGAATTCTGGTCACCTCCGCATGATGCCAGGCTGCTCATGAACCCCTCGCGACGCCACCGCAGTCGATAGCCTGGACAGCATGAGTCCTCGAGTACCCAGCATCGTGCTGAATTCCGGAACCATCGTCCCGCAGCTCGGCTTGGGAGTGTGGCAGGCCGGCAACGACGAGACCGAACACGCGGTCCGGTTCGCCTTGGACGAGGCGGGCTATCGACACATCGACACCGCCTCCGCGTACGGCAACGAGGAAGGCGTCGGGCGCGGCATCGCGACGTCGGGAGTCCCGCGTGAGGACGTCTTCCTCACCACCAAGTTGTGGAACGCGGACCAGGGCTACGAGCCGGCGTTGAAAGCGTTCGACGCGAGCCTCGGACGTCTCGGCGTCGACTACGTCGACCTGTACCTGATCCATTGGCCGCTGCAGGACGACGACCGCATCCTCCGCACGTGGGACGCGCTGGAGAAGATCGCCGAGTCGGGTCGCGCCAAGGCGATCGGTGTGTGCAATTTCGAGCCCCGCCACCTCCAGTTGCTGATCGACCGGGGTGGCGTCGTCCCGGCGGTCGACCAGGTGGAGTTGCATCCGCATCTGGCGCAGCAGCCGATCCGCGAGTTCGCCGTCGAGCACGGCATCGCCGTCGAGTCGTGGAGCCCGCTCGGCGGCACCAGCAACTCGGGCTGGGGCGACGCCTCCAAGCCGAACATCCTGCTCACCGATCCGATCATCACCCGCATAGGCGACCGGCACAGCAAGTCTGCGGCGCAGGTGCTGATCCGCTGGCATCTGCAGAGCGGGTTGATCGTCATCCCCAAGTCGGTCCACGAATCGCGGATCCGCGAAAACATCGACGTGTTCGACTTCGAACTCAGCGAGCAGGACCTCAGCGAGATCGAGACGATGGACGACGGCACCCGCGTCGGAGCGCACCCGGACGAGCTGAACATCGGCGCCCCGGAGTAGTCGGCTCCGCCGCCCGTGCGTGGTTGACGAGTCCAGAGACTCGTCAACCACTCACGGGCGCGAAGCGCCTACGCCACTTTCACCGGCATCTCCTCGAGCCCGGACACGAAATTGGCGGGACGACGCCGCAGCGGGCCGTCGTCGACGAGCATCATGTCGGGCAGCCGCGACAGCAGTTGCTCGAACATGATCTTCGCTTCGAGCCGGGCGAGTTGGTTGCCGAGGCAGAAGTGGGTGCCGAAACCGAATGCGACGTGCGGGTTCGGCGACCGTTCGATGTCGAACACGTCGGGATTCTCGAATACTGCCTCGTCGAAGTTGGCGGATTCGAACAGCAGCATCATCTTCTCGCCCTCACGCAGGTCGGTTCCGAAGAATTCGACGTCGCGGGTGACGGTGCGGCACATGTTCTTGATCGGCGACGACCAGCGCAGCATCTCCTCGACCGCCGCCGGGATTCCGTCGGGGTCGCTCACGAGACGCGCCTGCTGTTCGGGGTGGCGCATCAGTTGTTCCATGCCGCCGCTCAGAACGTGCCGGGTGGTCTCGTCACCACCGATGAGGATCAGCAGGGTTTCGCCGACGATGTCCTCGTCGCTCAGCCGGTGTCCGTCGATTTCGCTGTGCACGAGGATGCTGGTGAGATCTTCGGTCGGGTTCTTCCGCCGCTCCTCGATGGTGCGGAGCGTGAACTCGTTGAACGCCACGTAGGCGTTCGCCTGCGCCAGCAGTTCCTCGTCCGTGGCATTACTGCCGAGGGCGTTCATCAGGTCGTCGGACCACTGCAGGAACGTGGCGCGTTCCTCGGGGCGGACGCCGAGCATGTCGCCGACCACCGCCATGGGCAGCGGCGCCGCCAGATCACGGACGAAGTCCACGTCGTCCTTGTCGCACACGGCGTCGATGAGGTGATCGCAGATCTCCCGGATCCGGCCGATCTTCGCTTCCACCTGCTTGCGGGTGAAGCCCGCGTTGACGAGGCGCCGATGCTGCAGGTGCTGCGGGTCGTCCATGTCGATCATCTGCGGCAGCGGTCCCACCCCGGGCCGGATTCCACCCGCATTGGAGAACAACTCGGGGTCGCGTTCGGCCGCGAGCACGGCATCGTACGACGCGGCGCCGAGGATTCCGTCGGCGCGATACACCGGCTCGTGCGCCCGCATCCACGCGTACGCCTGCCGCGGGTCGCCCAGTTCGCCCGAGTAGAACCGTCCGTCGATCAGATCGAATTCCGGCCTGTCCTTCATCGAGACGCTCCTCAGTTGAATCCCGCCGATCGTGCCCCGATAATAGAACGTGTTCTTACTATGACGCAGTGGTATAGAGGCAAGTTTCCACAGATCTTCGACTCGAGAATTGACACGAGTTCTATCACCTGGAGGTGTACGTGGTCACCAACGACGGCAACAGCGGGCTCGCGAAGACATCGGTACTCGTCACCGGCGGCGGCAGTGGCATCGGATTGGGCGTCGCCACCGCCCTGGCCGCCGAGGGCGTCCACGTCACGATCTGTGGTCGCAACGAGCAGAAGCTGGCGCGCGCGGTAGAGCTGATCACCACCGACGGTCCCGCCGGCACGGTCGACACGGTCGTCGCCGACGTCACCGACGAGGACGACGTCATCCGCGCGGTCGCGAAGGCGAGCGAGCGCACCGGCCGGCTCGACGGCGCGGTGGCGTGCGCGGGCGGCAACGAAACCGTGGGCCCGGTGACCCAGCTCGACGTCGACGCCTGGCGCAGAACCGTCGACCTCAATGTCACCGGCACCATGCTGACGATCAAGCATTCCGCCCGGGCGCTCGTCGCCGGGGGCGGCGGTTCCATCGTCACCATCTCCTCGATCGCGAGCAGCAACACGCACCGCTGGTTCGGCGCGTACGGCCCGTCCAAGGCGGGTGTCGACAACCTGACGCGACTCGCCGCCGACGAACTCGGGGCCAGCAACGTGCGCGTCAACTGCATCCGGCCCGGACTGACCCGCACCGACCTCGTCGCGCTCATCACCGACGGCGGCCCGGTCCTGGACGACTACATGGCGAACACCCCGATCGCGCGGGTCGGCGAGGTCACCGACATCGCCGCGCTGGCCAGGTTCCTCCTCGGCCCCGACTCCACGTGGATCACCGGGCAGATCATCAACGTCGACGGCGGTCAGATGCTGCGTCGCGGCCCCGACTTCACGTCGATGTTCGAGCCCATGTTCGGCGCCGACGGCCTGCGCGGGGTGGTCGCGCTGTGACGTCACACCAGGTTCTGGGCAGGCAGGTCGACATGCCAGTGGAGATCCGGTCGGCGTCGGCGTTCACGGCGATGTATTCGGTGCCGACCGCCGCCGCGCAGTCGCTGATCGACTACACCGGCCTGGAGATCCTGCAGTTCCGGCCTGGACGCGGCGTGTGCGTGCTGGTGTTCGTCGATTACGTGGACGGCGACCTCGGCCCGTACAACGAGTTCGGGGTGTCGTTCCTCGTCCGAGACCACCGGGCCGACGGCACCTCCGTCCCGCAGGACCTGAAGGCGCTGGCCCGTGGCCGGGCGGGTGCGCTGATCCACCACCTGCCGGTCGACGGCGACTTCACGCTGGCCGCCGGCCGCGGCATCTGGGGATTCCCGAAGGTCCTCGCCCATTTCGACGCCGACCACGCCGGGTCGATCAAACGCGGGTCGGTGAGCCGGGACGGTCGGCTGATCGCCCAGTTGAGCGTCAAACCGGGCATTTCGGTGCCGGGCTCGGGTGCGAGCACGTCGCTCGCCGCCTACTCGCATCTCGACGGGCTCACCCGATTCACCACGTGGGACATGAAACCCAGCGGGGTCCGCACCCGGCCGGGTGGCGCGGAGCTGAAGCTGGGCAGCCATCCGATCGCCGACGAACTGCGGTCGCTGGGACTTCCGAAGCGGGCTCTCGCCACGTCGTCGATTCCCGATCTGAAGATGACGTTCGGGGACGCGCAGCCCGTCTGACCGCACGTGAGTGGCGATGTGTGCGCGGGCACGCATTGCCACTCACGTGGGGTGGGGTTGCGTCGCCCAGCGAACTGAGGTCCAATACCGGCTACAGTTCTGGACGCTTGACCAATTCGTGGCACCCCGGGGGGCTCGCCGCCGAAAGGACGATCGGTAGTGCAGATCAGACGACGCAGCGTGCTCGCGGGGGCGGCCCTGACTCCGGCGGTCGCCGCCCTCGGTTCGGGGCCGGCGACCGCGAGGCCCGATACCGGCGACGAATTCCTGGTCGGCGTCGGCATTTCCGACGCCACCGGCCCGGTCGCCGAGGTCGGGATGATGGGGTATTCCAGCTTCGAACAGCGCGCGGAGGGACTGCATCAGCGCACCCGTGCACGGGCATTCGCGTTCGCCGAATCGGGTGGGACGCAGCGCGTGATATACGTGTGCGTCGACGTCTGCATGATCTTCCAGTCCGTGCACGACGCCGTGCTCGCCCGACTCGTGCAGCTCTTCGCCGACCTGTACACCGAGCGCAACGTAATGCTCACGGCCGTGCACTCGCACGCGGCGTGCGGCGGCGCGTCCCACGACTGCGCCTACAACCTCGCCGTGCTCGGCCACAATCGTCAGGTGTTCGACGCCGAGGTCGGCGGCATCGTCGAGGCGATCACCGCCGCGCACGACTCCCTCGCACCCGGTTCACTGTCGTACGGTCGCAGCGAACTCACCGATGCCAGCGTCAACCGCTCGCGGATCGCGTTCGACCGCAACCCCGCCGAGGACAAGGACTACTACCCTCTCGGCATCGACACGTCGATGCGGGTCCTGCGAATCACGCAGGGCGGCAGGGATGTCGGCGCGATCAACTGGTTCCCGACCCACGGTGCGTCGCTGACCAACACGAACCATCTGATCTCCGGCGACAACAAGGGCGCGGCCGCGTACTTCTGGGAGCACGACCGCGAGGGGGTCCGCTACCTCGACGACGACAAGCCGCAGTTCGTCGCCGCGTTCCCGCAGACGAACACCGGCGACATGTCCCCCAACCTCGACCTCCGTCCCGGCCACGGACCCACCGACGACCAGTTCGAGAACACCCGCATCATCGGGCAGCGGCAGGTAGAGGCCGCGCGCGCCGCGCGGGACTCGGCGTCGGAGAATCTCACCGGCAGCCTGGACAGCCGAATCATGTACCTCGACATGGCAAATCAGGAAGTCTGCGGCGAGTTCACTCCCGACGGCCGCACCTACCGGACCTCGCCCGCGTGTGTCGGTGCCGCCATGAGCGCGGGCAGCACCGAGGACGGTCCGGCATCCCGATCTTCCCGGAGGGCACCACCAACCCGCTCGTCGACGCGCTCGGCGGGATGGATGCCCCGATCCCGCAGTGGCTGCAGGACGCGCAGGCACCGAAACTCGTGCTGGTGGCCGTCGGTCTACTGCCCCCGGACGGCTGGGTTCCGCACGTCCTGAAGATTCAGATCATCCGCATCGGCGGACTGTTCGTCGTGGGCGGCCCCGCGGAATTCACGATCGTGGCCGGGCTGCGGATCCGCCGCACCGTCGCCGACCGACTCGGCGTCCCGCTGGAGAACGTGATCTTTCAGGGTTACGCCAATTCGTACGCGAGTTACTGCACCACCCCACAGGAGTACGACGCGCAGCAGTACGAGGGCGGGTCGACCCTGTTCGGCCGATACACGCTGCCCGCATACCAGCAGGGGTTCGCGACACTCGCCGACGCGTTGCGCACCGGCAGCGAAATCCCGCGCGGCCCGGCGCCACGCGACCTGTCGCAGTTCCAGCCGTACGTCGGCCCGGGTATCGACCGCGACGAATCTCCCGCCGGCCGTGTCTTCGGGGACGTTCTGACCCAGCCGGCGGCGAAAACCCTGACGGGCCAACAGATCGCCGTCGAATTCGTCACCGGACACCCCGGGAACAACCCGCGCCGTCGTGGAACGTTCTTCGAGATCCAGCGCCGGAGCGGCGACCACTGGACGCGTCACGCCGACGACGGCGACTGGTCGACCAAGTATCACTGGACGCGCACCGAGACCCACCAATCGGTCGCGCGCATCACGTGGGACATCCCGGACGGCACGCCCGCCGGGCAGTACCGGGTCCAGCACTACGGAGACAGCCGGGACGCAGCAGGCGCGATCACCGCATTCACCGGGACGTCGAACGAATTCGAGGTCGGTTAGCTGTTAGCACGCACGTGCCCCCGCTCACATCGTCGTCACCGTGTCCCCCACCACATTCGCACTGCGCTCCAACGCATTTCACCCTCTCCCGTCACACCACCGACCGTGCGAGGAAACCACTTCGCAACACGGCGGGGAGACAGTGGGTGCATGACCGATGCCGTGAGAGAACCCGGAGTTCATGTCAACGCGTGCGAGGCGTGCGGCCGGCTTCCGCATCCCCGACGCGTCCGCCTGGCGCTGGCGAAGCTGTGCGCCGTGTTTCCCGTCGAACTGTTGCTCCACGCCTTGGTCATTCATTTCCACGCCTCCTATCTGATCACCGTCACGGTCCTCACGGTCACCACGACGGTGCTGGTGATCTGGGTGGTCGAGCCGTCCGCGATGCGGCTGCTCGGCGGGTGGCTGCACGGTCCGCCAGGTGGCGAGCACGGCCACCTCTCGACCGGGCAATCGCTGTGGCGCATCCGCGCCCGGGTGAGCGATCGCCCCGGACAGCTCGAGTCGCTGGCCCACCACCTGGCGGAGTTGGACGCGAACATCCTGACCGTGCACGTCCATCACCTCGACGGCGGTTCACTCGACGAGTTGATCGTCGGAGCGTGCCGGGAAACGTCGCCGGACGCTCTGTCGAACGCCGTCAGGGCCGGGGGCGGCCACAGCGTCGGCATCTGGCCCGCGTCGGCGCTCGCCCTGATCGACGGCCAGACCAAGGCGCTGACGTTGGCGGCCCGGGTGGCGGCCGATCCGTCCGAACTGCCCCTGTCGATCGCGGAACTTCTCGGCGCCCAGTACGTCGATTCGCGTGTGGGTGACCACCCCACCGCGGCGGCGTGCGTCGAGATCCCGTCGGGTGACGGTGAACCGCTCGTCTTCGTCCGGCCCGCGGACGAGCCCTTCACGCCGGCCGAGATCGCGCGTGCCCGCCGCCTCGGTGAGCTGGCGCAGAAGACCCGGCAGATGTCGGAGGCGGGCGGCCGAACCTCGGCTACGCCGGCGTGAACATCACGACGACCGAGGGTGCCGAGTCGGACGACGACAGTCCGATCGTGCCGCCCGACGGTGCGAGGGACAGACCGCCGCCACCGCCGCCGTACCAGCCGGCTCCGCCCCCGCCTCCGCCTCCGATCCCGTCGTCGACGGCAGCCGGGAGTGTCGCCCCGGAACTTCCTGTCTGCGAGGGGAGCAGTTCACCACCGCATCGGCCTGCAAATTTCCGGACCGACACGAGTCGACTTTCGTGACAGACCGTCAAAGAGGTTGACATACTTGAGTCAATGACTATCCGGACAACGTTAGACGGCTTTCACAAGGATGCGATCTCGATGCGAGACAACCGGTCCACAGCCTCCGCCCTGCAGCTCTACCGCGCCTTCCGGCAGCGG
Organism: Rhodococcus sp. (in: high G+C Gram-positive bacteria); assembly: GCA_004211695.1. GTDB lineage: Bacteria > Actinomycetota > Actinomycetes > Mycobacteriales > Mycobacteriaceae > Rhodococcus_F. The sequence continues at coordinate 10,521 of SEEV01000096.1, read as the reverse complement.
CACCCGCGAACTGCGATCCCCACCGATTACGTCACCGAAAGCGGTTTCCGGCTGGGACGTTGGCAGGATCGCCAGCGTGTGGCTCGCATGCTCGGCACCCTGCCGCCCCAGCGCATCGAGCAACTCGACGCCATCGGGTTCGTGTGGAGCGATGACGACGTCCCACTTCCTGCCGTGTCACGGGCCGACAGCAAGCGGCGACGGATGCTGACCGCCATCGCCGCCTACCGTGAAGAGCACGGCGACGCACTCGTTCCCGCGAACTACGTCACCGCAGATGGTGAACAAGTGGGTCAGTGGCTCTACCGGGCGGTGAAAAAGTGGAGGGCTGACGCCTTGTCGGACGAGGAGCGTGCTCCCCTCGCCGCGCTCGGGGTCTCCCCCGGTCCACGGCCACGGGGCCCGCGAACCTCGGCACAACGCGCCGGATAGGCGTTTTCGAAGATCAGGACGTGAGTGATCGTCAGACGCCTGCTGGGGCGAGGACGATGTCGAAGCGGGTGCGGGCCCAGGTGCGGTCGCCGAGGTCGCGGCCGTCCGGGGTGGGGGTGCCGGGTGCCCGTACCGAGAACTCCTTGATGAGGGATTCCTTGACGCCGAAGACGGAGTCGCCGATCTCGATCTGCGGGTCGCCGTCGACGAAGATGTGGGTGACGAGGGTGCGCAGGTTCTCGGCGGTGACCATGAAGTGCAGGTGCGACGCCCGGACCGGGGAACGACCCACGGCGTCGAGCATCTTCCCGACCGGTCCGTCGTGCGGGATCGGATACGGCACCGGTGTCAGGCCCCAGAACCGGTACCGCCCGGTGTCGTCGGTGAACAGGTGCGCGCGGCCGGCGATGCGGTCGTCGGTGTATTGCACGTCGTAGAAGCCGTCTTCGTCGCACTCCCAGACCTCGATGCGGGCGCCGGCCACCGGGTTGCCGTCAGTGTCGGTGACGGTGCCCTCGACCCAGCACGGTTGACCGGATGCGCCGCCGGCGATGTCGCCGCCGAGCGGGATCTCGGGGGCGTCGTCGACGAAGAACGGGCCGAAGACCGTCGCGTCGGTGGCACCCTTGTGGGCCCGGTTGTTCACGGCGATGGTCTGCATCGACGCGCCGAGCACGTCGGAGAGCAGCACGAATTCCTGCCGACGGTCGTCGGTGATGTGCCCGACCGCGGTGAGGAATTCGATGGCGGTGTTCCATTCTTCTTCTGTCAGGCGCACGTCGCGGATGAACGCGTGCAGGTGCCGGGTCAGCGACTGCATCACCTGCCTCAGTCGCGGATCGGCGGTGCCGTCGAACGAGGCGACGACGGTGGCGACGAGGTCGTCCTCGAGCGCCTGCCGCTGCGGGCCGATCGGTTCGGCGGTGTCGGCGGCGTGGGTGGTCATGGTTCGTATTCCTTTCACAACGAGGGGGTGTCGCCTGCGTGGGCGGCACGCAGGAGCGCGTCCAGGTCGGTGGCGGTCACCGGGCGGGGATTCGAGTCGGGGACGACGGGCAGGATCAACTCGACGGCCTCGGGAATCTGCGTCTCGTCGAGCCCGTAGTCCTTCAGGGCTCGCGGCGCGTCGAGGCTCGCCCGCAGCGCGCCCAGGCCTTCGACCGCGGTGCCGGTACCGAAGGCCGCGGCGATCCGGTGTTCGGCCTCCGGGGCCGCGGGCGCGTTGAAGGCGAGCACATACGGCAGCACGGTGGCATGGGTGTGGGCGTGCGGCAGGTCGTAGGCGCCGCCGAGGACGTGGCAGATCTTGTGGTGCAGACCCGATCCGGCGGAGGCGAACGCGACCGCGGACAGGTACGCGCCGTACAGGGCCTGCTCCCTGCCGGCCAGGTCCCGCGGATCGTCCTTGATCGCGGGCAATCCGGTGGCGAGGGCCCGAATGCCCTCGGCGGCCAGGGCGCGGTTGATCGGGTCGGTGCGCGGCGCCCACATCGAGTCGATGCAGTGCGCCATGCCGTTGAGGCCGGATGCGACGGACAGCTCCACCGGCAGCGACAGCGTCAGGTGCGCGTCGTAGATCACGGTGCCGGGCAGCACCTTGTCGTCCACGCCGGTCGTCTTGCGGGCGGCCTCGGTCAGCCCCCACACGTTGGTGGCCTCGGACCCGGCGTAGGTGGTGGGTACCGCGACGATCGGGAGTCCGGTGGTCAGGGCGACGGCCTTGGCCAGCCCGGTGGTCGATCCGCCACCGATGCACACCAGCAGGTCGATCGCGTTGTCCGTCGCGACCGCCCGGGCCGCCTCGGCGTTGGCGATCGGGACGTGCGGGGCGACGTCGTCGTGGAACACGGTCACGTCGATGCGTTGGGTGACCTGCTCCGCGACCGCGGATTCGGATCGCGAGGCGATGACCATGACCCGCCGGGCGGCGTGCCGCGCCACTTCCGCCGCGAGGTTGTCGGCGGCACGGCCGGATCCGAACAGCACTCGCTGTCCGAGGGTGACGTGCTCGAAATGCACACTCATGGGAGGAACTCCGTTCATCGGGTCGCGACCGCTGCGCGATCGGACATGGTGAGATGCAGGCCGTCGAGAATCGTGTCGAGGGAGGCCCGCAACGCCGCCGCATCGGGGGCGGTGGCCGCGACGTAGAAGTCGGGGCGCAGAATCACGAAGTTGGCGCCGATCTCATCGAGCCACCTCGCGTAGGTGCCGTCCACATCGATCACGTCGCAGTCGGTGCCCGCGGCACCGATGCGGACACATCGTCCGTCCAGGTCCCCCCACAGTCGGCGTTGTTCGTCGGTGAGCACGTCGGCCGGGGATGCACCGCGGCCGATCACGGTCCAGCCGCGGCCCGCGACGTCGTCGAATCGGCCCCGTCGACCATCCGCCTCCACGCTGCCCTGGACGGACAGTTCCCCGGCATGCGCGGTGCCCGAATGCCACAGGCCCGGTCCGAGCGAGGCGATGTCGGTGTCGACCGGGGTGCCGTCGGAGGCGGTGAGTTCGGCGATCATCCGCCGATCTCGGGCGACCGCTTCGTCGGCGTCGGCGATGCAGATGATCTTGCCCAGGCGCATCGAGAAGTCGATGTAGTGATGGACGTGTCCCTTGCGTTCGGTCCCATAGGAATCGAGTACGTCGTCGCCGGACTTGCCCGACAGCACGAGATCCAGGCGCCATGCCAGGGCCACCGCATCCCGGAGACCCGCGCACATGCCCTCGCCGGCGAACGGTGGCATCAGATGCGCCGCGTCGCCCGCGATCAGGCCACGGCCGTTGCGCCAGTTCTCCGCCCATCGCGCCTGGAATCGGTAAACCGCCGAGCGCTCGAGTTCGGCGTTGGCCGGCGTGACACCCCACGGCTCGAGCAGACGCCACGCCGACTGCTCGGAGGCGAGGTCCGCAGCATTCTCCCCGGGCAGCACCATGTACTCCCAGCGACGGCGCCCGGGGCCGCCCGGGACGATTGTCGTCGGCCGGACCGGGTCGCACAGTTGCCAGTGCGTCGGCCCGAGGTCCAGGCCCGAGATGTCCGGCATGATCATGTCGAGGATCAGCCAGTCGAAGAAGAACCCGTGGTCGGCGAAGTCCAGTCCGAGGGCCGCACGCACGAAGCTGTTCGCACCGTCTGCGCCGACGACATACCGTGCCCGGATCGTCTCGGTAGGCGGGCCGCCGTCCGTACCCGCGACCTGCCCGGTCAGTGTCGTACCGGCCGCATCCTGCTCCAGACCGGTGGCCAGCCACCCGCGCCGGATCGTCACGCTCGGCAAGGTCGCGGCGACTTCACGCAGCCGCTTCTCGAGTGCGGGCTGGGAGAACCAGTACCGCGTGCGCCACCCCGATGCCGCGATGGACTTCCAGTCGACCTCGAGGAGGTTTTCCCCCTCCGCGTTACGCCAGTAGTAGAGATCGTCGTGGTACTCGACCGCCGGATCGTTGTCCGAGTCGATGCCCAGAATCGCGAGGATGCGGGCGATTTCGTGGTCGTAGGTGACCGCGCGGGGCTGGTCGTAGGGCTCGGGCCACTTGTCGACGATCGTGACGCGGTGCCCGCGCTGACCGAGCAGTACCGCCAGCAGCGTTCCGACGGGGCCACAGCCCACCACTGCCACATCGGCGTTGTACGCGAGGTCAGCCTCAGCGCGAACAGCCTGGGTATCGGTCATTGCACACGTCCTCTTCACGAGTGAGCTGGGTCATAGGAGTGAACCAATGGTGACACACCCTTCAATATTGAGCAATGCCTCATTTATGGCTTCACGCTCATCATCGGCCTCTCCCGGTCCGAGTTCGCGCGGCGATCGCGTAGCGTTTGAGATGTGCCCGCACCGCCGAACAGCTCCGCAACGCCTGCTCAGGCGTCGCGCCACCAGCGCCGGCGCGAGAAGACCCGGGCACGGCTCATCGACGCCGCCCGCAGCCTCGTCGCCGAACGCGGCGTCGACGCGGTAGGTCTGTCAGATATCACCGAAGCTGCCGACCTGGGGACCGGGACGTTCTACAACTACTTCCACTCCCGTGACGAGATCGTCGAGGCCGTAGCCGAGGAATCGATCGAATCACTCGGCGCCAGAATGGATCTGATGACCGCCGACATGTCCGATGCTGCCGAGATGTTCTCTTCGTCGCTGCGTCACCTCGTGCGCCATGCGATCAGCGATCCACTGTGGGGATGGTTCGTGGTGCGACTCGGTATCGCTCACCCCAAACTCATCGCCATTCTCGGGCCCCGGGCCGCACGTGACCTGCGCAAGGGTGTGGACAGCGGACGATTCACCATTCCCGACATCGAGATCGCCACATCGTGTGTGTTCGGCGCTCTGCTCTCGACCCTCCATCACGTCGTATCGACGCAAGCACTGGGCGGTGCCGACGAAATCTTCGCGCAGGCAATGCTGTGCATGGTCGGCGTTCCCCCCGACGACGCTCGCGACGTCGCATCCAGGCCATTGCCGCCACTACCCGAAACTCCGACCGGCCAGTAGTTTCCTGGGCGCGACTCAGCCGCGGGACGGGCGTCGTCCTTACGGTTCGAAAGGCCCGCACAGCGGCACTCCTTTTGCTGGTGGGCTGGAGAAGGGCGCCCCGCACCGGGTAATGCGGGGCGCCCCAATGGGTCAGGGGATGCTGATGAAGTTGGTGAAGCCGCCGTGCCGAGTGGGCAGGTCGGCGAGGGCTTCGTTGACTTTCTCGAGCGGGAAGCTGTGATGCTCGAAGACCGACAGGTCCAGGACACCGGCACCGGCGAGGTCGGCCATGTCCTGGGCTTCGGAGGTGGAGAACCACAGGCTGCCGAGCACGCTGATCTGGCGGCACATCAGCGAGAACATGTCCAGCGGTGGGCGTTCCATCATACCGCCGATGTCGACCGCCACGCCGCCGCGGCGCAGGGTGGTGATCGCGTCGAGGAAGGATTCCGCCGGTGCGCCGGGACCGAGGGAGTCGATGACGATGTCGACCCCGTCACCATCGTTGTGCTCGCGCAGCCAGCTGCGCAGGTCACCTTCGCCGGCAGGCAGAACGTGGATGCGGTCGGGGGCGATCGCGCGGACATCCTCGAGGAGATCGGCGTTGCGTCCGGTACCGAAGATGCGGCTCGCACCGAGCGCGAGCGCGCTCAGACAGGTGCCCAGTCCCAGGGTTCCGGAGATGCCATCGATCAGGACGGATGAGCCGGGTCCGGCTCCGGCCTTGCGGAGCGCGGAGTAGCCGGTGCCGAGGTAGCCGAATCGGGCGCCTTCCTCGAAACTGACGGAGTCAGGCAGCCTTACCAGGTTGCGTTGCGGCGCAGTCAAATACTCTCCGAGCCCACCGTAAGGGTAGGCGTCGAAGATCTCCTGGCCGTCGGCGCCGAAGGAGAAGTATCCCATGAAGGTGTATTTGTCGCAGTTCTGATCGTGTCCCTGCCTGCAGGCGCGGCAGCCGCCGCAGGAGATGCCGGGGTTGACGTAGACGCGATCACCGACGGCGACGTCTGTGACGTGGCTGCCGACGGCGGCGACGACACCGGCGGAGTCGAGGCCGAAGATGGCGGGGAGCTTGGGAAGCGGAAGGTAGGGGAACCATTCGCTGTAAGTGGCGAGCACGTTGCTCAGATTCGGTACGACGTTGCAGGCCTTGACCTGGACCAGCACATCGGTCGCCCGCGGCTCGGGGATCGGGAGGTCCTCGATCTTCATCGGCTGGTTGATCTCGTGGAGGCGGGCGACGCGCATGGTCGACTTCATGAAAGGAAACTCCTGATAAGTGAACGTGTTCGGGGCAGGAAACGTGATTGTGAGGATTCCGAGTACAGGAGCGGCGTAGAAACGTCTGCACCAGTGCCCGGGTGAAGGTGCGGGTGGTCAGGCGGTGGTACCGGTGACCGATGCGGTCAGGGCGGTGTTGATCGCATCGACGGTGGCCATCTCGGCCAGCAGTCCGAGTGAGTTGATGCTCGCTTCGTGCGCTTCGGGGGTGGCCGCGGAACAGGCGTCCTCAACGATCACGACGCGGTAGCCGAGATCGCTTGCGACGCGGGCTGTTCCCTCGACGGAGGCGTTGGTGGCGACACCGGCGAACAGGAGCGTGGTGATGCCCTTGTCGCGGAGGAGGGTGTCGAGGTCGGTTCCGGCAAAGGCGCCGATCCGCTGGTGGGTGAGCACGATGTCCTCGCCGTGCGGCGTCAGCGGTTCGACGATTTCGGCGAGTTCGCTGCCCTCTTTGAGGCAGCCGGACTGGGCGACGATGCCCAGCAGCGGTGAGTTGACCTCGAGGTCGGAGAAGTCCGGTTTCCAGGCGACCCGGGTGTAGACCACGGTGCCGCCGGCCTCGCGTACCGCGCTGAGGACGGCGGAGACCTGATCGATGACGTGGCGTTCGGTGACCTGCTGGTGGAAGAAGTCCGCGAACGCGCCGGTGGGTCCGACGACGTCGCCCTGGCAGTGCACGGCCACGGCGGCGGTGGTGCGGGGGTCGAGTTCCATGATGAAGCTCCTGGCTGTGAGGGGGTCAGGCGTGGGCAAGGATGGAGTGGCCGATGTTGTCGATGTCGCGGCCCGCAGTGAAGGGGTTGGACAGGAAGACCTGGAGGATGTCGACGCCGGCTTCGCGGATCAGCGCCGCCTTGTCCCGCAGTTCGGCGGGGGTTCCGTAGAGGCACCAGTAGTCGACGAGTTCCTTGGTGATGATCGGGCGGTGTGCGGGGTCGAGTCCGCGCAGGTACTTCGCCCAGACGTCGAGGTAGTGCGGCTGGTCCGGCGCCTTCGGGTCGCCGAGATACTGCTGCGCAGCGGTAATGGAGGCATCGACGATGGAGTCGCCCAGCTGATCGCGGTGCTGGTCCATCAGGCCGGCGTTGGTGATGCATGAGCTGATCGGTCCGGAGCCGAAGCCATTGGTGATGCCGTCTTCCCAGGTTTCACCATTCTCGAGCTGGTAGAACCAGGACAGGGAGACGAGTTTGACCGAACCCGGTGCCCGGCCTGCGTCGGCGACGGCCTTGTCGAGGCGACTGCGGATCAGCTTGATCATGTCGACGTTCGGTCCGAGGCAGTAGACGACGGCGTCGGCGTACTTGGCGGCTTCGGCGAGCCCGCGCGGTCCGCCGGCGGCAACCCAGATCGGGATGTGGTCGGTGACGTTGTAGAAACCGTTGTTCTTGTCGAGGAACTCCACTTCCCGCGATTGTCCGAGCCAGTTGTGGGTGGTGCGGCGACCGGCCATCAGCTCCCTCGCGACCTCGATGGCGTGCGAGAGTTCGGAGATCGTGGCAGTTCGGTTACCCATCGAGCGGAGGGCGTTGTTGGCGGTGCCGATGCCGAGGAAGGTGCGCCCCGGTGCCAGGGCGTTGAGGGTGGCCATGGAGTTCGCGGTGACCGGGGCGATCCGGGTCAGCGGATTGGTGACCATGGTGCCCAGATTGATCGAGCTGGTCTGCTGGGCTGCGAGTGCGAGGAACTGGTACGGATCGGAAAACAGTAAGGGGCCTTCGCCGACACCGAAGTGCGTGACGCCCAGATCCTCGGCCTGCTTCACCATCGCGACCTGGTCGATCTTGGCGCAGGTGCCGATACAGAACTCCATCTTCGTCTCCTTGCATTGACCCCTGGATGAGGGTGGTGAGATCGCGGGGTGGGGCGACTCGCGGGCGGCGCGTTCGGGTCCCGGGGAATGGGCTCGCTGTATGCGCCGGAACGGTGAGCAATTCCGTTGAAGCGGAATGGCATCGCGGGGGGCGATCGCGTTCCCGAAGTGTTGCCGCCGCCCGGTTGCGCTGGTACAACAAGCCGCTCATCCAAAACTGGAATTCTAGCGTTCCAAATGACGGTAGCTCACAGTGACGCGGACCACAAGCACTAGAATGCAAGTTGCTGTGGTGAGCGCCGCAGACGAGGGGGACACCATGATCAGCGCGTCCGACGAAAGGGTGTACGTATGAGCACCGCCAGCACCGATCCGGAGGCTGCCGCCCTTCTCGCGAATGTCCGGACCTCGGGCGCGCGGCTCTCGGCCGCCATGTACGACATCCTCAAGACCAGGCTGCTCGAAGGACGCTACGCAGCTGGGGAGAAGATCGTCGTCGAGTCGATCCGCCAGGAGTTCGGGGTCAGCAAGCAGCCCGTCATGGACGCCCTGCGCCGGCTCTCCAGCGACAAGCTCGTCTACATCTTCCCGCAGAGCGGGTGCGAGGTCGTCTCCTACACCCGGCGTGAGGTCGAGGACTTCTTCACCCTGTTCGGGGGCTTCGAGGGAACGATCGCGGCGGTCGCGGCCGCCCGCCGGACCGACGCGCAGCTCATCGAACTGGACCTGATCTCGTCCCGGATCGATGCGCTGCTCACCTCCCACGACCCAGAAGTCCGCGCTCACGGATACCGCATCCACAATCGCGAATTCCATGCCGCCATCCACACAATGGCTCACTCGCGGATCATGGCCGAGACCAGTCAGCGGATGTGGGACATGTCCGACTTCCTGATCAACACCACCGGGATCACCAATCCGCTGTCGAGCGCGTTACCCGAACGCCAGGACGATCACCACGCGATCATCGAGGCGATTCGGCATCAGGACGAGACGGCGGCCCGCGAGGCCATGGAACGGCACATCGTGGGGACCATCGCGGTCATACGCAACGAAACCGGCGACCTGGCCGGCTGAGACGCCCGACAGCGGCCCGCCCTCGCAACCACGCGTTGCAGGGGCGGGCCTTTGTTATGCCTCCAGCTGTTATGCCTCCAGCCGGGAAATCGTCCATCCCGGGTGACCGGCGCCCCAAGCCCGTGAGTACCGCGGGTCCCATCACGTACGTGGAGAGACTTGCGTCACCTTCTGCGGCGGCGTAGCTTCACTTCTAGACGTCTAGCATTCCAGTTGCGGATGTTTCTCTCACTTCCCCTCAGAGAAAGGAGCGGCCATGACGACCGCTTCGCGCAGGTTGGTCCACACGGCGCCGGCATGCTTCGGCCCGCGGATCGGAGAAGCCCGACCGTGAGCAACACATCCGGTTCCTCAACGAAGCCCGCAGGCACCTCGCCGCTACGGGTGGCGATGGCCAGCTTCATCGGTACCACGGTCGAGTACTACGACTTCTTCATCTACGGCACCGCCGCCGCACTGGTGTTCCCCACGCTGTTCTTCCCTGATGCGTCCCCGGCAATCGGAATCCTGCTGTCCTTCGCGACCTTCGGGGTCGGGTTCCTCGCCCGCCCGCTCGGCGGCATCGTCTTCGGTCACTTCGGTGACCGGGTCGGCCGCAAGCAGATGCTGGTGATTTCCCTGGTCGGAATGGGCTCGGCCACCGTACTGATGGGATTGCTGCCCGGTTACGCCCAGATCGGGATCGCCGCCCCGATCCTGCTGACCTTGCTGCGCCTGGTGCAGGGTTTCGCGGTCGGCGGCGAGTGGGGTGGGGCCACGCTGATGGCCGTCGAACACGCCCCGACCTCGAAGAAGGGCTTTTTCGGATCCTTCTCCCAGATGGGCGCCCCGGCCGGGACCAGCATCGCGACCCTGGCGTTCTTCGCGGTCTCCCAATTGCCCGACGAACAATTCCTCAGCTGGGGCTGGCGACTGCCGTTCCTGTTCAGTGCGGTACTGATTGTGATCGGGCTGTTCATCCGCCTGTCCCTGACCGAGAGCCCCGACTTCGCCGAGGTGAAGGCGCAGAACGCGGTGGTCCGGATGCCGATCGCCGAAGCATTCCGCAAGCACTGGAAGGAAATCCTGCTCATCGCGGGGACCTACCTGTCCCAGGGAGTCTTCGCCTACATCTGCATGGCCTACCTCGTCTCCTACGGCACCACCGTTGCGGGGATCAGCCGCACCTTCGCTCTCGCCGGGGTGTTCGTCGCCGGCATCGTGGCCGTCATCCTCTACCCCGTATTCGGTTCCCTCTCAGATACATTCGGCCGCAAGACGATGTATCTGCTCGGGGCCGTGGCCATGGGGGTGGCGATCGCTCCGGCGTTTGCGCTGATCGACGACCCTGTTGCCTAATTTTCGGTGACACGCCGACGGTGGTGCCGTGACTGTTGATCTTCCTGTCGGATGATCGTGCAGCGGTCGTCTTTCGCTGGTCCCGACCCCGGCCGCAAGATG
>SEEV01000480.1 GCA_004211695.1 Rhodococcus sp. (in: high G+C Gram-positive bacteria) | reverse complement strand
TCGGCCATCGACGACATCCTGGCCGAACATGCCGGCCTGGAGCAGCAGTTGGCGGACCCGGCCCTGCACAACGACGCTTCCGCGGCCCGCAAGGCGGGCAAGCGATTCGCCGAGCTCGCACCCATCATGGCGACGTACACCAAGCTCAAGTCGGCGCAGGACGATCTCGATGCGGCCCGTGAGCTGGCCGCCGACGACTCCAGCTTCGCCGCCGAGGTGCCCGACCTCGAGGCGCAGGTCCTGGAGCTCGACAAGACCCTCACCGACCTTCTCGCACCCCGCGATCCCCACGACGGTGACGACGTGGTGCTCGAGGTGAAGTCGGGGGAGGGCGGCGAGGAATCCGCGCTGTTCGCGTCCGACCTGGCCCGCATGTACGTGCGCTACGCCGAGCGACATGGCTGGCGTGTCGAGATCCTCGACGCGACCGTCTCCGACCTCGGCGGATACAAGGACGCGACGCTGTCGATCAAGTCGAAGGGCGATGTGCGTGACGGAGTCTGGGCGCGCCTGAAGTTCGAGGGCGGCGTCCACCGCGTGCAGCGGGTGCCCGTGACCGAATCGCAGGGACGGGTCCACACGTCCGCGGCCGGTGTCCTCATCTACCCGGAGCCGGAGGAGGTCGAGGAGGTGCAGATCGACGAAACCGATCTGCGCATCGACGTCTACCGCTCGTCGGGCAAGGGTGGCCAGGGCGTCAACACCACCGACTCCGCGGTGCGAATCACCCACCTGCCCACCGGCATCGTCGTGACCTGTCAGAACGAACGGTCCCAGCTGCAGAACAAGGCCCGCGCCATGCAGGTCCTCGCGGCTCGACTGCAGGCCGCGGCCGAGGAAGCGGCAGATGCGGAAGCGTCGGCCGGCCGGCAGAGCCAGGTGCGGACCGTCGACCGCTCCGAGCGCATCCGCACGTACAACTTCCCGGAGAACCGCATCACCGATCACCGGATCGGTTTCAAGTCCCACAACCTCGACGCCGTCCTGGACGGCGAACTCGACGCGCTGCTCGACGCCCTGGGCAAGTCGGACCGCGAGGCGCGACTCGCCGCAGAGTAACCGCGAAGCCGGGACCGCGCACCGGCCGACGGGCCGCGTGGCAGTCTGTACCTGTGAGTCGCCTTCCTCTTCGCCTGGCCCTGATCGACGCAACCGCGCAACTCGACGAGGCCGGGGTGCGCAGCTCCCGTGCGGACGCCGAATTGCTCGCAGCACACCTGCTGGGGGTGGAGCGGACCCGGCTCGGCCTGGTCCCGCTCGTCGACGAGTCGGTGATCGACGCCTACAAGAAGATGGTCGACCAGCGGGCCAAGCGGATTCCGTTGCAGTACATCCTCGGTACGGCCGCGATGGGTGACATCGACATCGAGGTCGGCCCCGGGGTGTTCGTGCCGCGTCCCGAGACGGAACTACTGCTCGGGTGGGCGCTGGCGTTCCTCGGAAGTTGCGATCAGCACCCGCCGGTCGTTCTCGACCTGTGCACCGGGTCGGGTGCGCTGGCGCTCGCGATCGCCAATGCCCGCCCCGACGCCGTCGTCCACGCGGTCGAACTCGAACCGCATGCGCTCGCGTGGGCCCGGCGCAACGCCGACTCCCGCGAACAGGCCGGCGACACACCGATCCGGCTGTACCAGGGCGACGTCACCGACCGCACGTTGCTGGCCGGGCTCGAGGGCGGCGTCGACCTGATCGTGTCGAACCCGCCGTACATCCCGGAAGGCGTCGAGCTCGAACCTGAGGTCGCCGACCATGATCCGCACAGCGCGCTGTTCGCCGGACCGGACGGTCTGTCCGTCATCAAGCCGATGATCTCGAACGTCGCGCGCTGGCTGCGGATCGGGGGAGCGGTCGGAATCGAACACGACGACACCAACGGGTCCGATGTGGCGGCCCTGTTCACGTCCCGCCGCGTCTTCGGCGAGGTCGCGGAGCACCCCGACCTCGCCGGCAAGCCGCGGTTCGTGGTCGCCCGGCGCATCGCCACGGATATCGAGGCGCAGCGTGCAGGCGCCGTCGCCGAGGGTGAAAGAATGGGCGGGTGAGTACCGTTTACGACTGTGGCCTTCCCGATTCACGCTCCGCCGGAATGAGTGCGGCCAAGAATGCGCTGAAGGCCGGAAGGCTCGTCGTTCTCCCCACGGACACTTTGTACGGATTAGGCGCGGATGCGTTCGACGGCGAGGCCGTCGCCGCTCTGCTGCGGGCCAAGGGTCGCGGTCGCGACATGCCGGTTCCGGTGCTCGTCGGCTCGTGGAACACGATCGACGGCCTCGTGTACAGCGTGCGCCCGCAGACCCGCGACCTCATTCGCGCCTTCTGGCCGGGTGGGCTGAGTCTCGTTGTGGAACAAGCACCTTCGCTGGCCTGGGATCTCGGCGACACTCGGGGAACGGTGATGCTGCGCATGCCGCTGCACCCGGTCGCGCTCGAACTGCTGCGTGAAGTCGGACCGCTGGCGGTGTCGAGCGCGAACGTCTCGGGCCGCCCGCCCGCCACGACGGTCGAGGAAGCGCGGCAGCAACTCGGCGGATCCGCGAGCGTATACCTCGACGGCGGTCGGGCGGAGCAGGGCCAGGCGTCGACGATCGTCGATCTGACCGGCGCGGCCCCCCGGATTCTGCGTGAAGGCGCGGTGCCCACCGGCGACGTCGCCGACGTGCTCGGAGTGACGGCGGAGAGTCTGTCCGCCCCGTGATTGCTGCCGAATCGGCCGGCGTGGCGCTGGCTCAAGCGGGTGGGGGCGCGGGTGTCCCTCTGCGCGAACTACTGCTCGTGCTGTTCACCGCTGCGGTGGTCACCTACTTGGCCACCGGTGCCGTGCGCCTGTTCGCGCTCCGATTCGGGGCGGTGGCGGTGCCGCGGGACCGCGACGTCCACGTCACGCCGACGCCCCGGCTCGGCGGTGTCGGCATGTACCTCGGCATGCTCGTCGCGCTGTTGTTCGCCCAACAACTTCCGGCGCTCACCAGGGGATTCGAGTTCACTTCCGACATTCCCGCGGCGCTGGTCTCCGGGTTCGTGATCGTCCTGGTCGGGGTTGTCGACGACCGGTGGGGTCTGGACGCGCTCACCAAGTTCGTCGGCCAGGTCACCGCGGCGGGCATTCTCGTCGTGATGGGCGTGAGCTGGTTCATCATCTACATGCCGTTCGGGGACGGCAGCACCGTCATCCTCGACCAGCTCCAGGCCGGTCTCGTCACCGTGGGTGTCGCCGTCGTAATGGTGAACGCCATGAACTTCGTCGACGGCCTCGACGGTCTCGCCGCGGGCCTGGGCCTGATCTCCTCGCTCGCCATCTGCGTCTTCTCGGTCGGGCTTCTGCACGACCAGGGCGGTGACGTCAGCGCCTATCCGCCCGCGCTGATCGCCGCGGCGCTGGCAGGTGCGTGCCTCGGATTCCTGCCGCACAACTTCCAGCCCGCCAAGATCTTCATGGGCGACTCCGGCTCGATGCTGATCGGGCTGATGCTCGCGGCCATCTCCACCAGCGCGTCCGGTCGCATCCCGCTCACCGCGTACGGCACCCGCGACCTGCTCGGTCTGCTCTCACCGCTGCTCCTCGTCGGCGCCGTCATGTTCATCCCGATCCTCGACCTGCTGCTGGCCATCGTCCGGCGTACCCGCGCGGGGGTGAGCCCGTTCAGTCCCGACAAGATGCACCTTCACCACCGGCTCCTGCAGATCGGCCATTCGCATCGCCGCGTCGTGCTGCTCATCTACTTGTGGGTCGGTGTCCTGGCCTTCGGTGCGGTCGGATCGGCGCTTTTCGATCGCCGTGTCGTGGTGCTCCTGGTGGCGGGAGGCCTCGTGTTCGCGCTGGTCGTCACGGCCGTCCCGTCGATCCGCGGACAGCAGCACGACCGTCGGGGCTGACCGGAGGGTTGCGGAGCACCGATGACGATCCACTACCCTTGGCGACCGTGACGTTCACCCCTGCCTCCGCCCCCGATCACACCGCGTCGTTGCGGGCTGCCGTCCGCTACGGAGTTCTCGGTCTGATGGTGCTGGCAGTGGTCGGCTCGATCATCGCCTATCTCGTCGCGGGCACGCCCGGTCTCTACGGTGCCCTGCTGGGTGCGGCCGTCGGGGGAGGGTTCATCCTGTGCACCGCACTGGGTGTGCTGTTCACGGCGAAGCTTCCGGCCCTGACAGCGGGAGCGGTACTGCTCGGTACGTGGTTGCTGAAGATGATCCTCGCGATCACGGTCCTGGCGGTCCTCAAACCGCTCGACTTCTACGACAAGACCGCATTGGTGCTGGTCATGGTGCTGTCGCTGGTGATCGTGCTGGGAGCGGAAACGTATGGAGTGCTCGGAGTAAAGGCTCCGTACGTCGAACCGACGCCGTCGGACGACGCCGGATCGGCGGATTCGGACGATAAGTAGTACTACGAGATGTAGTAAAATTGAATCGACCCGGACCCCGTCTACACGACGTCGTAGATGGCTTGCTAAGGTCTGGGTCAAGCGAGAGCAATGAGAGTGCGAGTAAGTTACTCGCCGGTATTGCATGCTTGTAGGTGGCCGCACTTTCAGGGCCGCCGAGTCGACGAGAGTCGCCGACAC
>SEEV01000479.1 GCA_004211695.1 Rhodococcus sp. (in: high G+C Gram-positive bacteria) | reverse complement strand
CCGCCGCCCGCCGCCCGCCGCCCGCCGCCCGCCGCCCGCCGCAGGAGTTCTCCGAGCGGACAGCTGCGTCGCGCAACTGGTCGAGTTACATCTCAGGGCACGGGGATGACGGCGCGCGGCAGATCGGCCCGCAATTCCACATCGGTGACGAAGTCCCCGTCGCCGGGCTCGTAGCGACGCTGCGGATCGAAGTCCTCCACCCGGAAACTGTTCAGCGTGGGGGAGTGCGTGGTGACGGCGAGGGCCCCGCCGTCGAGGTCGAATTGCAGGAGCCGCTGAAAACCGGTCTCACGGAGTCCTTCCACGGTGAAGTACTGGTAGTCGGCCAGCAACTCCACGACCTTCCGATCCGTGTCGCCCACCTTCCGGTCGGTGACCGTGGTCTGCCCGTCGACGTGTCCTGCGAGCACCAGGAACACCGTCTCGAACGGAACGACGAGCCGGTTCCAGATCTGCTGTCCCGCACTGGTCCCGATGTCGCCGAACCCGCTCATCCGCAGCGAGCCGTCCTCGTCCAGGTAGTAGTGGCTGCCGATCATCACGTTGCGATCCGGGTGGTCGGCGAGCACGCCCTCGGCCCACTTCAGGACGTGCTCGGGCGGGTTGTAGCCGATGTAGAGCATCAGGAATTTCGCGCCGGCGATGTCGAGCAGATCGTAGTGCGCCGAATTGTCGGTGTCGGTAACGGATTCGCCCCAGTACGGCTGGTCGCGGAATCGCCACGGCCCGAAGAACTCGTTGTAGAGCGCGTGGTTCTTCTCGTGCTCACCCGGGATGAGCCGTCCGCCGACGTTCCACAGATTGTCGTGGTTGCCGGGCAGGACACCGTAGGGAATGCCGGCGTCCTCGAGCGTCGCCATCGCCTTGTCCGCGACCTCGAACTCGGGCCGGGCACGGGACTCGGGGGCTCCCGGGCGGATCCAGCTCTGCACGAGGTCGCCGGTGTGCATGGAATAGGCGATCTTGCGTTCGCCGGCGTGGTCGGCGGTCCAGCGGGTCATGTCGAAGTACACCTCCGGCCGGTCCCGCGACACGTACTGGGTGTCGGTGATGTGCTGCAGCGCGAAGTCGTACGTGTCCGGGTCGGCGAACTGCTGATCGGCCGCCGCGTTCGTGTCGCGGAAACTCCGGTCCCGCCGGGGACTGTCGATGACGAGGATCTGAGCGGAGTCCGCATCCTCGATCCGGGCGGTCAGGGTGACCGGGCTGCCCGGGGCTGACGGTTGCGCCGTCGCGACCGGCTCACCCCAGCTGTCCGCCTCCTCGTCCCACACGTGCATCGCGAGGTCGTCGAGATTTACCGAATGTCCCTGCCAGGTCACGTCGGTGCCGCCGGTGGCCGGGCGAAACCGGACCTCGTACCGCATGTACGGGTACTCGTCGAAGCCGTGGCTGGTGGCCGACATGCCGTCCGACTCCTCGCCCGGAACCCGCTGCGACGGGGTGGCCTCGCCGGTGGTCCCGGCGGACATCACCGCCGATGCGAGCGGCGCCGAGGTAGTGAGGCCGCGGGCCGGTAGTCCCGACGTGCCGCGGGGCTCGGGATCGGCCAGCGCCACCATGTCACCGCCGAGCAGCGCCGCGGCGAGTGACACCGCAGTCAGCGCGGCAAACCTTCCCGGCACGCTCATGACCTGAGGTTACAAGCGCCGCCGGGAAGGTGCCGACCGTCAGGCCCTGCGACCGAGGAAGGCCAGGACCCGGGTCTGCTCGTCGGCGTCCGCGGGCACGTCCACCGCCGGACCGCACACGCCGGCCGTGCGGATGTTGTCACCCAGCCCCTCGGCGATGCCGCCGACCCACGTCAGGTCGTCGGCGGGAATGGTCTCGTCGAGACCGGTGGCCCGGGCCAGGTCCCAGCCGTGGATCACCAGGTCGAAGCAGTAGAAGCTGTCGACCGTCTTTCCGAGGTCGGTGCGGCCGAAGTGCCCGTCGTACTCGCGGCCCGCGAGGGCGGGGTCGTCCAGGATCTTCTGCATCGAATCGCGGGTGGACGCCCACGCGGCTGCCGGATCGTCGTCCACGGACGGACCCTCCGGCAGTTCGAGATCCACGACGGTGACGATGTAGCGCTGCGTGTCGATCACGTGCCGCACGACGTCGCGGGCCGTCCAGCCGTCGCACGGGGACGCGTCGTCCCAGCGATCGGCGGGCACGGATTCGACCCGGTTCGTGAACTTGGCGGCGAGGTCGCGGTAATGGGCGGCGGGGGTTTCGGTTGTCGAGGTCATGCTGCCGATTCTTCTCCCGCCCAGCGCCCGGGCGCTTGAACATTTCCGACATCGACGACGGAATCCGCCCCGTGCCAGTCGGGTGCCTCGCTGGCGAGGAGCGCGGACGGGGTCAGCGAGGAGATCCGACGGCACTCCCGCGACAGGTGCGCCTGGTCGCTGTAGCCGGCGGTGGCGGCGAGTTCGGCGAGTCCGGTCCGCGCCCCGGACTGCGCCAGCGCCATGAACCGTTGCAGCCGCAGGATGCCGCGAAGTGTCGCGGGCCCGTACCCGAAGGCGTCGTTGCACCGACGCTGCAGTTGCCGCTCGGTGACCGAGGCGGCGTCGGCGAGCGCGCCCACGTTCCAGGAGTGCCGGGCCAGGGCCTGCCGCACGTTGCCGATCAACGGGTCGGCGTCGGGCCCACGGTCCCGCCACGTGCGCACGGCGTTCTCGAACAGGGCGATGCGTTCCGCGCAGTCGGACGCGTTGTCGAGGCGATCGGTCAGCGTCCGTTCCCACGTGGACCCGAGCACGTCCCCCAGCCCGACCCGGATGTCGCGGACCTCGGCGGCCGAAGTCCGCAGCAGATGCGCGCCGGTGCCGGGACGGAAACGGACGCCGACGGATTCGGTGCCCGGAGGCAGCGTGAACGACCAGGCCGCGGTTTCGGGACCGCACACCCGAATTCCGACTCCCCGGATCCACAGGACGTCCATGCACGCGTCCGGGACCAGCAGATGTTCGCCCTCCGTGCGCGCCGACCATCCGCACACCAGGGTGTCCGTGAGGTCGGACGACGGCGAGGTCGGTGTGTACCAGCCCATGTCATGGAGCGTAATCACGAATACCGACAAGTGCGGGCCGGTCACATCGCCCGAAGTGCCCGCACCAGCGCGCGACTCGAGGTGAACTGTATGCACGGGTCCGCAGAGGTTCCCCGGAGGCCCGCCACTTCGCCGTCACAGAGAACGAGGACTCCATGAGACAAACATGGGTGCTGGCAGCGATCGCCGCCGTCAGCCTGACCTTCTCGAGTTGCGCCTACGACAGCACCGACTCCGGCGACACGGGCGGAAACGCACCGGTGTCGCCGACACCGACCTCCCTGCCCGCCGCGCCCGGTGCACCGGTACTGAAGATGGGGCCGACGACGCTCGGCGAGGTGATGGTCGACGACGGCGGCATGACCGTC
Organism: Rhodococcus sp. (in: high G+C Gram-positive bacteria); assembly: GCA_004211695.1. Taxonomy (GTDB): domain Bacteria; phylum Actinomycetota; class Actinomycetes; order Mycobacteriales; family Mycobacteriaceae; genus Rhodococcus_F. Next base: position 1,161 of record SEEV01000479.1, on the reverse strand, counting down.
TACGTGTACGACAAAGACGAGGTCGGCTCCGGTGCCAGTTCGTGCCGCGACACCTGCCTGCAGTCGTGGCCGCCGGTCACCTCGGTCACCGAGAACCCGACGGTTGAGGGACTGCAGGAAGTCGTCATCGACACCATCCCGGCGGCCGACGGCACCCATCAGCTCACAGTCAACGGCCGTCCCGTGTACCGCTACAAGGACGACACCGAACCCGGCGACGCGTACGGGCAGGCCGTCGGCAGCGTGTGGTGGGCCCTCGACTCCGCAGGCAACCCGGTCACGACAACTGCGGGCGGCGAGTAGGCCGCTCGATCCTCAGGTGGACGGCGGCGGTCAGCGCCGCCGACAGCGCGGCACCGAACCAGAGGGCGTCCAGCCCGATCCAGTGGTGCACGAGTGCGCCCGTCACCGCCCCCACCACGAGGCCCACCCACAGCGCGAAGTGTCGTAGCCACGCCCACCGTGGCCCGCCGAACAATGCCCCGGCGAGCCGATGCCCCATCTTCACCAGGGCGCCCGTCATGTAGGTGAGGCCGATGGTGACCTCGCCGTCGCGCTGGAAAAAGGAGTTCTCGGCGCCCATCGCGAGCAGCATCGCGCCGACGGCCACGGTGCTCGCACCGAACGTCGCGGCGACCGAGCCGACGATCAGAAGTCCCGTCACCACCGCGAGCACCGTCGTCCGGATGGCCAGGTTCCGTCGTTCCGACAGGTGCACGACCACCGCGCCGAGGGCGCAACCGAGGACGAACGTGCCGATCACCGCCGCCGCGGTCAGGGCGGGCGCCCACGCGGCGTCCGCGAAATTGACGCTGAATCGGGTGAGGTTGCCGCTCATGAACGCGACGAAGAACCCGCCGAGCGTGATGAACCCCAGCGCGTCGACGTACCCGGCCAGCGTGGACAGCACCACCGCCAGCACGAGCATCTGCCTGCTGTCGTCGATCGGCACACCCCACATCAAACACCGCGACGAACGACAGTGGCCCCCGATCCGGAGATCGGGGGCCACTGTCGCGCAGGTCAGGCGATTCGAACGCCTGGCTAGGAGTCCACTGAACAAGGCTTGCAGTGGGGCGGGAAGAACGCCGACAAGGCCGTCTGTGCGGCAGAGTCAGACCTGTGCGGTCGACAACGTGGTCGTTCTTCCCGCCGATTCCA
>SEEV01000478.1 GCA_004211695.1 Rhodococcus sp. (in: high G+C Gram-positive bacteria) | reverse complement strand
TGCCGGCGATGGTGAGGACTCGGACGGGGGTCTGGCCGTCGGGGGTCAGGGGCAGCAGCTTCACGAAGGGGACCTTACCGATTCTCTGAGGTGACGGATTCGACGGGCAGATACACGCGACCACCTGCGTCGACGAACTCGCCCGACTTCTCGGCCATGCCCGCCTCGATGGCCTCGATCGAATCGAGCCCGTGCTGCTGCGCGTACTCGCGCACATCGGCGGAGATCCGCATCGAACAGAACTTCGGACCGCACATCGAGCAGAAGTGCGCGGTCTTCGCCGGCTCCGCGGGCAGGGTTTCGTCGTGGAACTCGCGGGCCGTGTCCGGATCGAGAGACAGCGCGAACTGGTCGTGCCAGCGGAACTCGAACCGGGCCTTCGACAGCGCGTCGTCACGCTCCTGCGCCCGCGGATGCTGTTTCGCGAGGTCCGCGGCGTGGGCCGCGATCTTGTACGTGATGACGCCGATCTTGACGTCGTCGCGGTTCGGCAGTCCCAGATGCTCCTTGGGGGTGACGTAGCAGAGCATCGCGGTACCGGCCTGCGCGATCATCGCCGCACCGATTGCGGACGTGATGTGGTCGTAGGCCGGTGCGATGTCGGTGGCGAGCGGTCCGAGTGTGTAGAACGGCGCCTCCTCGCACAGTTCCTCCTCGAGCCGCACGTTCTCGACGATCTTGTGCATCGGCACGTGCCCTGGACCTTCGATCATCACCTGCACGCCATGCGATTTCGCGATCTTCGTCAGTTCGCCGAGGGTGCGGAGCTCCGCGAACTGGGCGTCGTCGTTGGCGTCGGCGATGGAACCGGGGCGCAGTCCGTCGCCGAGCGAGAACGTGACGTCGTAACGGTGCAGGATCTCGCACAGCTCGTCGAAATGGGTGTACAGGAACGACTCCCGATGGTGGGCCAGGCACCAGGCCGCCATGATCGAACCGCCGCGCGAGACGATGCCGGTCACGCGTTTCGCGGTCAGCGGGATGTAGCGGAGCAACACCCCGGCGTGGACCGTCATGTAGTCGACGCCCTGCTCGCACTGCTCGATCACGGTGTCGCGGTAGATCTCCCACGTGAGTGCCGTCGGGTCTCCGTTCACCTTCTCGAGCGCCTGATAGATCGGCACCGTCCCCACCGGCACCGGCGAGTTGCGGAGGATCCACTCCCGGGTCTCGTGAATGTTCTTGCCGGTGGACAGGTCCATGATGGTGTCGGCGCCCCACCGCGTCGCCCACACCATCTTCTCGACCTCCTCCGCGATCGACGACGTGACGGCGCTGTTGCCGATGTTCGCGTTGATCTTGACCGCGAACGCCTTGCCGATGATCATCGGCTCGAGTTCGGGATGCCTGCGGTTGGCCGGGATCACGGCCCGCCCCGCGGCCACCTCGGCGCGCACCGTCTCCGGTGAAACACCCTCGCGTGCAGCGCAATACCGCATCTCGGGGGTGAGGTGGCCCGCTCGGGCGGCGTCGAGCTGGGTGCCCTCCCGGTCGGCGATCCACGGCGCGCGCAGGTGCGGCAGTCCCGCCTCCAGGTCGATGACGGCGTCGGAGTCCGTGTACGGACCCGACGTGTCGTACACGTCGAGGTGCTCACCGTTGGTGAGGTGCACCCGGCGGACCGGCACCCGGACGTCGTCGTCCGACGTCAGGTACTGCTTGGTGCTGCCCTCGATCGGCCCCGTGGTGACGGACGTGGCTGTAGATACAGTTTTGCTCATCGTTGATGCTCCCTACGCCGGCATTACCCGGACAGGTTCGACGGTCGACGGCCCTAGCCGTCCTCTCAGCCCGCTGGTGCGAGCCCCCGTGGATGTGTAGTTGTCGCACAAACTGTAACCGAGATCTCTGTGGGTAAACATTCGGGTGAAACTTGGACATCGCTTCCGACCGTCGGTATAAAGGGTGATGAACATCACATTTCGATTACGACGCATGCCCCCAGGAGGTCGCAATGCTGACGGACTCGCAGGTAGTGGACGTGATCGACAATTCCGATCAGAACCGCTTCGAACTACGGCTGAGTGGTGATCTGGTCGGGATCCTCGGGTATTTCGACCTCGCGGAGACGCCGCCCGGAGCGGGCGCGGGGGTGGGCGTGGTCGCCGCCCGGCCGCCGGGTTCGAAGGCGCGGGGCCGGTCGGCGCCGGTGGTCTCGTTCATGCACACGGTGATCGTCGAGGACTTCGGTCACCGCGGGCTCGCCGCCCTCATGGTGGGCCGCTCGCTGGACCTCGCCCGCGGGTACGGGTGGAAGGTCCGGCCCGTCTGCACGTACGTGCAGCGCTTCGTCGCGGCGCATCCCGAGTACCGCGACCTCGTCGTCCCGCTGGAGGGCTGACCGGGTACAGGCCACGCATCGACCACCCGTCTGCAACGAAACGGTTCCGGCAGCGGCGATTCCGCTAGCGGGGACGTCGTCTTACTGATTCCATGAGTGGCATGGATCACATTTCGAACGGTTCCGAGTCGCCGGGAAGCGTCACGGCCGCTGACGCTCGCGTGCTCGACAATCCTGCCCACGAACGATTCGATCTGTGGCTGGGGGACGAGTTGGTCGGCATTCTCGGCTACCGCGACGAGGACGACATCCCCGGCTTCACGGCCGGGCCGGGCGAAGTGGTCGCGTTCATGCATACCGTCGTCAAGGAAGATTTCGGTGGCCGTGGGCTCGCTGCGATCCTGGTGCGCGAGGCATTGGGTTCGGCGCGCCGTCGTGGGTGGAAAGTGCGTCCCATCTGCACCTACGTTCAGCGCCATGTGGCGTCGAATCCGGCGCACCTCGACATTCTGGTCGCGGAATAGCGCCCTTTGGAGAGCACCGCTCTTGCCATTTCCGACTCCGATGTGAATACTGCTCTATATAGAGAGCGGTGCTCACATAGTCGAAGGAGTTGTCATGGTAGTGCCGGATCGGATCGACAATCGCACGCGGGTCGCGCGTACCTCCGCCGCGGCGTTGTTCGCGCTTGCCGGTGCCCTGTTCGTCGTCTACCCCGTGGCGCGTCCGTACGCGGCGGGCGGGGCCTCGGACGGAGGGACCGAGTTCGCCTCCCCGTGGTGGCTCGTCGCTCACCTGTCCGCCGTCGGTGGTTTCATCGCGTTCGGACTTGCGCTCGTCGCGCTCAGCGGCCGACTGAAGGGGACCGGCGGCGAGCGGGCCGCTGTGGTCGCGGTGGCCACGTCGTGGATCGGAATCGGACTGACGCTTCCGTACTACGGGGCGGAGACGTTCGCGCTGCACGCCCTCGGCGGCAGCGGACTGGACGAGGACGCCGTCACGACCCTCGCTGAGAGCGTGCGGATGGGCGCGGCCCAGGCGACCCTCTTCGCTGCGGGGCTGCTGCTCCTCGCGGTCGGCGCGTGCCTGGCCGCCGTGGCGATCGCCCGATCCGGGCTACTCGCCCGATGGGCGGGAATCCCGATGGCCGTGGGGTTCGCCTTGTTCATCCCGCAGTTCTACGTCGACGCCCCGCTGCGAATCGCGCACGGCGTGCTCATCGGGATCGGTTGCGCGGTCGTGGCTCTCGGTGTGCTGCGGTCTCAGTCGCCGAGGTCGACGACGACCGGCGCGTGATCGCTCGCGCCCTTGCCCTTGCGCTCGTTCCGGTCGATCTCCGCCTTGTCGACCCGGCCGGCGAGCGCGGGCGACCCCAGCACGAAGTCGATGCGCATTCCCTGCTTCTTCGGGAACCGCAGCTGGGTGTAATCCCAGTAGGTGTAGACACCGGGACCCGGGGTGTGGGGCCGGACGACGTCGGCGAATCCCGACTCGACGAACGCCTGGAAGGCCTCACGTTCGGGGGTGGACGTGTGGGTCTTGCCCTCGAAGAGGGCGGGATCCCAGACGTCCTCGTCGGTGGGGGCCACGTTCCAGTCGCCGACCAGGGCGATCTGAGCGTCCGGGTTCTGCTCCAGCCAGCCGACCGCGTCGGTGTGCAGCTTCGCCAGCCAGTCGAGCTTGTACGTGTAGTGCGGATCGGTCAGCTCGCGGCCGTTGGGAACGTACAGGCTCCAGATGCGGACGCCGTTGCAGGTGGCGCCGATGGCGCGGGCCTCCTGCGCGGGCGCGACCTCCGGGTCCTTGTGGAAGCCGGGCTGATCCTCGAAACCGACCTGCACGTCGTCGAGGCCGACGCGGGACGCGATGGCGACACCGTTCCACTGGCTGAGGCCCACGTGCGCCACCTCGTACCCGAGTTCGCGGAAACGTTCGTGCGGGAACTGCTCGTCCTTGCACTTGGTTTCCTGCATCGCGAGCACGTCGACGTCGGTCCGCTGGAGCCAGTCCAGGATCCGGTCGGTACGGGCACGAACAGAGTTCACGTTCCAGGTTGCGATACGCACGGCAGCCACCCTAGCGGCAGTCTCCGACATTTAGCCTCGGAGGGAGTCCGCAGGCGGGCCGAACGTCCGACCGGGACACCTGGTGATCCCTGGCTTTCTGAGTGGTCGTCTGTGGGCTCGGTGTCTGGTCGAGCGGTGTCCTTGTTCGGGAACTTGGAGCCGGCCGGTGGGCGTGGACTCCTGCTTGGAGAATGTCTGGGCCGTGGCCGCGATGGTCAGTCACCTGGTGAAC
>SEEV01000477.1 GCA_004211695.1 Rhodococcus sp. (in: high G+C Gram-positive bacteria) | reverse complement strand
CGAACCCCTCGCCGGCACCGCATAACCACACGCCGGACCAACCACCTCCACCGCGACGACCGGCGGGTAACCGGGTCTGTCCTCACCAAGTCGTGGTCACCATATTTTCGTATCAGTGGGTGAGCCCGTTCCGGACCCCCGCAGCGCCGCTACATCGAGGCAATCAGGCGCTCCACCCGCTCGTCGACCGACCGGAACGGGTCCTTGCACAGCACGGTCCGCTGGGCCTGGTCGTTGAGCTTGAGATGCACCCAGTCGACCGTGAAGTCGCGTCCGGCCTCCTGCGCGGCGGTGATGAACTCACCGCGCAGCTTCGCCCGGGTGGTCTGCGGCGGGGTGTCCACCGCCGCCTCGATCGTCTCGTCCTCGGTGATCCGCTTCACGAGACCCTTGCGTTGCAGCACGTCGAACACACCGCGGCCTCGTTTGATGTCGTGGTACGCCAGATCCAGCTGCGCGATCTTCGGGTCGGCGAGCTCGAAGCCGTGCCGGTCCTGATAGCGCTGGAACAGTTTGCGCTTGATCACCCAGTCGATCTCCGTGTCGACCTTCGCGAAGTCCTGGGTCTCGACGGCGTCGAGCATCCGGCCCCACAGGTCCACCACCTGCGTGACCTGCGGATCGGGGTCGCGGTTCTGCAGGTGCTCGACCGCCCGCGCGTGGTACTCCCGCTGGATGTCGAGGGCACTGGCCTGCCGGCCGCCGGCCAGCCGCACCGGACGACGTCCGGTCACGTCGTGGCTGACCTCGCGGATGGCGCGGATCGGGTTGTCGAGCGCGAAGTCGCGGAACGACACCCCGGCCTCGATCATCTCCAGGACGAGCGCCGCCGTACCGACCTTCAGCATGGTGGTGGATTCGGACATGTTCGAATCACCGACGATCACGTGCAGGCGGCGGTACTTCTCTGCGTCCGCGTGCGGCTCGTCGCGGGTGTTGATGATGGGCCGCGACCGCGTGGTCGCCGAAGACACACCCTCCCAGATGTGCTCGGCGCGCTGCGACAGGCAGAACGTGGCCGCCTTCGGCGTCTGCAGGACCTTGCCGGCACCACAGATCAGCTGCCGCGTCACCAGGAATGGGAGCAACACGTCCGAGATCCGGGAGAACTCGCCCGCCCGGGCCACGAGGAAGTTCTCGTGACAGCCGTAGGAATTGCCGGCCGAGTCCGTGTTGTTCTTGAACAGGTAGATGTCGCCGCCGATGCCTTCCTCGGCGAGTCGCTGTTCGGCGTCGATCAACAGCTCCTCGAGAACTCGCTCACCCGCCCGGTCGTGGTTGACCAACTGGATGAGGTTGTCGCACTCGGCCGTCGCGTATTCGGGGTGCGAGCCGACGTCCAGATACAGGCGGGCACCGTTCCGGAGGAACACGTTGGAGCTCCGGCCCCACGACACCACCCGCCGGAACAGGTAGCGCGCAACCTCGTCCGGGCTCAGTCGCCTGTGACCATGGAAGGTGCAGGTCACACCGAACTCTGTCTCGATACCCATGATTCGTCGCTGCACACCTCGAGAGTACAACCGATCACCCGGCGGAGCGTTAAAACGGATCGGCGACACCCCGCGCATACGCTGAGGTGGTGAACCCACATCTACGCCGCATCCACCGGGCAGACGAGATCGTGTTCGACCGGAGCGCGAATCTGAACCCGTCCAGGGCCGACCGGGTGATGCGCTTCCTCAGCCTGGCCGCCAACAAGGGGGTCCTGTGGTGGTGCGTGGCCGCCGTGCTCGGACTGGTCGGCGGGCGCGCCCGCCGGGGTGGTGTCCGGGGCCTGCTGTCGCTCGGGCTGGCGAGCGGTGTCGCCAACGGCGTCCTCAAACCGCTGTTCCCGCGGCGGCGCCCACCCGCGCGGGTGTGGGCGAACGTGCTGCGCGGGGTGGCGATCCCCCGGTCGTCATCCTTCCCGTCGGGGCATGCGGCGTCGGCGGCGGCGTTCACCACCGGCGTCGCCCTGGAATCGCCCGCGGCCGCTGCCGTCGTGGCGCCCCTCGCCGCCGCGGTCGCGTACTCCCGTGTGCACAACGGGGTGCACTGGCCGTCGGACGTGCTCGCCGGACTGGCGCTCGGAGGGGCCGTCGCGTCGGGGACCCGCCGATGGTGGGCGGTGCGCTCGGAGGAACCGGCGAAGCTGGGCTCCACCGTCGATGCGCCGGCACTGCCCGGCGGTGAACACTTGCTCGTGGTGGTCAACCCGGAATCGGGACCGGACAGCGTGGATCCGAGCGAGGAGATCACGACCGCTCTCCCCAAGGCCGACGTGCGCGCCCTGGACACCGAGAAGGATTTCGCCGAGCAACTCGACGCCTGGGTGGCCGACAAGAATCCGCGCGCCCTCGGGGTGTGCGGTGGAGACGGGACCGTGGTGGCCGTCGCCGCCGCGGCAGCGCGTCACGCCCTGCCGCTGGCGGTGTTCCCCGGCGGAACGCTCAATCACTTCGCCCGGGACGCCGGCGTCACCGACATCTCGGACACGGCGAACGCCGTCGAGACCGGCCATGCGGTTCTCGTCGACCAGGCCGTCGTCCACACCGATGTGTCGGACTCGGCGCCTTTCCTCAACACCGCCAGTCTCGGTGGATACCCCGACGCGGTCCGCCTGCGGGAGAAATGGCAACCCCGGTACGGCAAGTGGCCCGCGGCGAGCGCGGCGATGATCCGGATTCTCTCCGCGGCAACCCCGCTCGCCGTCACCATCGACGGTCGGCCCGTGAAGGTCTGGATGTTGTTCGTGGGGAACGGTCGGTATTCACCGGCCGATCAGGTTCCGATGTCGCGTCCCGCCATCACCGGTGGGCTGCTCGACGTCCGGTACGTGCGGGCCGACCGCCGGGCGTCCCGGCCGCGGCTACTGTTCGCGGCCGCGACCGGGACACTCGGGAGCAGCCGGGTGTACGTGCGAGCGCTGGTGCCCCGGCTCACCGTCCGGGTGGACGGCGCGCCGGTTGCCCTCGCCACCGACGGCGAAGTGGTTGCCGACGCCCGCCGCTTCGAATTCCGGACTGTGCCGGAAGCGATCGCGGTGTACCGACCTCAGTCCTGAGGGTCGGCCGGCTTCGTCTCGGTGTCCGGCTTCGTCTCCGAAGCGGGCTCCGAGGCGGCCGCAGGCGCTGCGGGGATCAGCTGTTCGAGCGCGGGTCCGGTGATCCGCCGGAACGCGCGGCGAGGCCGGGACTGGTCGAGCACGGCCACCTCGAGGCTGGCCACATCGACGTTCCGCTTCTCGCCGTCCCCGGCACCTCCCTGACGCAATGCGTTGACCGCGATACCGACCGCCGCCTCGAGGTCGAGGTCGGCACGGTACGACTCGCGCATGGCGGTCGCAATCGGCTCTGTCGTGCCACCCATCACGACGAAATGCTGTTCGTCGACGATGGATCCGTCGTAGGTGATGCGGTACAGCTGGGGAGGCTTCGGGCTGCCCACGCGCCCGACCTCGGCGACACAGATCTCCACCTCGTACGGCTTGGGTTGTTCGGTGAAGATCGTGCCGAGTGTCTGGGCGTACGCGTTGGCCAGCGATCGGCCCGTCACGTCGCGGCGATCGTAGGAGTAGCCGCGCATGTCGGCGTGGACGATCCCGGCGCGCCGCAGGTTCTCGAACTCGTTGTACTTGCCGACGGCCGCGAAGCCGAGCCGGTCGTACAGTTCACTCACCTTGTGCAAGGCGGTGGAGGGATTCTCGGCCACGAACAGCACGCCGTCGTGGAACGTGAGCACCACGACGCTGCGTCCCCGGGCAATTCCTTTGCGCGCCAACTCCGAGCGGTCCCGCATGATCTGCTCGGCGGAGGCGTAATACGGCATGGTCATCGCGCGGACCCCCCTTCTTCGGTGCGCTCGGCGACGATCCGCCGAGCCAACTCGGACGTCGTCTCCTCGGACACGTGTACGGCGCCGGCCTGGGTGATCGTGACCGCGGTCGGGTAGATGCCCCGGGTCAGGTCCGGTCCACCGGTGGCCGAATCGTCGTCTGCCGCGTCATACAGCGATTCGATGGCCGCCCGCAGGGCGGTCTCCTCGTCGCTGTCCGGCGAATAGATCTTCTTCAGTGCCGACTTCGCGAACAACGATCCCGAACCGACCGCGTGGTATCCGGCGCGTTCCTCGTACCGGCCGCCGACGACGTCGTACGAGACGATGCGGCCCGCGCGGACCTCCTCGTCGGCGTCGAGGTCGTAACCGACGAGCAACGGAACCACCGCGAGACCCTGCATCGCCGCTCCGAGGTTGCCCCGCACCATCGACGCCAGCCGGTTGGCCTTGCCGTCGAAGGTCAGCTGAACGCCCTCGATCTTCTCGTAGTGCTCGAGTTCGACGGCGAACAGGCGAACCAGTTCGATCGCGATGCCCGCGGTGCCGGCGATACCGGCCGCCGAATACTCGTCGGTGACGTACACCTTCTCGACGTCCCGGCTCGCGATCAGGTTGCCCTGGGTCGCGCGCCGGTCGCCGGCGAGCAGAACGCCACCCTTGTAGGTGAGCGCCACGATCGTCGTTCCGTGCGGTGCGAGATCACCGCTCTCCATCCCGTCACCACCCCGTGTCGAGTGCGAACGATGGCCGATCCGATTCTCCGGCAG
>SEEV01000095.1 GCA_004211695.1 Rhodococcus sp. (in: high G+C Gram-positive bacteria) | reverse complement strand
CTCATCGGTGGCACCGCAGCCAGCCACCATATCGAATCCGGGGACGCTGATTCACTGTCCAGCAACACTTTCGGTGAATTCTAATCAATCAGTCCACTTAAGCAGATAAGCAGTACAAAGTTTCGAACGACCTTGGGGGAGGTTGGTTGTGGGGGCACCGGATCTGGAGGAGTTGCGGGCGTTCACCGCGCGGCTGCGGTGTGGCGAGGCGGGTGGGGATGCGGGCTTGGGGATCGAGTGGCTCGATGCGATCGAAACCCTGAAGTCGGTGGAGTGTGCGGCGCAGGCGGTGATCACCGACGATGTCGCCACCTGCATTCGTGCCGAGCGGAAGGCTGACGGCGTGCCGCGTGCCGAGTGGGACCGGGGTATTGCGTCGCAGATTGCGTTGGCGCGCAGGGAGTCCCCGAACCGCGGCGGTCGGCATCTGGGGTTCGCCCGGGCGGTGGTGCACGAGATGCCCCACACCTTGGCCATGTTGCGGTCGGGGTGGTTGAACGAGTGGCGGGCAACGTTGCTCGTGCGTGAGACGGCCTGTTTGTCGGCTGAAGATCGTGGGATCGTGGACCGCCGGTTGTGCTCGGACCCGGACATTCTCGACGGGGTCGGTGACCAGGGTTTGGTCGCGCGGGCGAAGGCTCTTGCTGCGGAACTCGATGCCGCGTCGGTGGTGCGGCGGCATCGGAAAGCGGTGTCGGAGCGGCGGGTGACGACGCGGCCCGCACCGGATTCGATGGCGTACCTCAGTGTGCTGATGCCCGTCGAGCAGGCAGTGTGCTTGCAGGCCACCTTGGGCCGGGATGCGGACAGCCTGATCGCCACGGGAAATAGTGGTGGCCGTACCCGCAACCAGCTGATGGTGGACCTACTGTTCGCACGCGGCACCGGACAGGCCGTGGCCTGCGGTGTGCCAGTGGCGGTGAACCTGGTGCTGTCGGACGAAACACTGCTCGCCGGTGGACACGAGCCCGCGCAGTTGCAGGGGTACGGGCCGGTTCCGGCGGGGATCGCGAGACAGTTGGTGGCCGACGCGGTGAGTGCGGATACCGAGGTGTCATTGCAGCGCGTGTACGCCTGCCCGCAGTCAGGGGCGTTGACGGCGATGGAATCGCAATCGCGGACGTTCCCGAAGGGGCTGGCGAAGTTGATCGACCTCCGCGACCGCACGTGCCGGACTCCGTGGTGCGATGCGCCGATCCGCCATCACGACCACATCCGCCCACACGACAAGTCGGGTCCGACCAATGCGCGCAACGGGTCCGGGCTCTGCGAGGCCTGCAATTACGCGAAGGAAGCGCCGGGGTGGGTGGCCCGCCCGGTCACCCGTCCCGGCAGCAGGCACCTCATCGACCTCGGTACCCCGACCGGGCATCACTACCGATCCACCGCGCCTCCGTTACCGACCCCGGCGCACCTGCGCGCGTCATGAGTGTGCGGTCACGCCTGGACGACGCCGACCACCGGCGCGTAGTCGCACGGGGGCAGCGCCCGGCTGGTGTTGTCGAGGATGCCTCCGAATACGGCGAACACGATTGTGCCCCTGCCCGTCTCGAGGGTGTTGGACAACGTGACGATGTAGTCGGCGGGGCGTTCCTGATAGAGCGGTGCTCGCCCCGACTGCATGGTGTTCAGGTTCAGCCACGCGACTTCGACGAGGTCGGCCTGCAACGGCGACGACATCGCCGTGTTCATCCCGCTGAAGAAGACGTTGACCTTCCCCGGCGGAATGGCGGGGACGGGCAAGTTCTCGTCGACGACGGGGCCGGCTATCGCTCGTGCAATGCCGACCGAATCGTTCTGTTCGCCGAAGCCGGCGGGGAGGCAGTCCGCGGCCGTGGTGTCGTAGAGGAACGGCTGAGCCGTGCCCTAGACGAGATGAACCGATCGGGGGAAGTAGTTGTATCGCGGTGCACCGCTCGCGACGCGTTCGATGGTCGTCACGATCGACTGCGCGGTGCGGGTGCTGATCGGCATGGCAGCCGACTGGAGTGCCGCGTGAACCGCGGCCACCGGGACTTGCCGAATCAGCTTCGTGAACGCCCGGCAAGTGCCACGCTGGATGTCATGGACAGCATCAATTCGATGGGTGATCGGTAATGGCCCGGCCGGTACGTGTTGTCGTGCTCGGCGCCGGTTCGTGGGGAACGACGGTGGCAGGTCTGGCCGCCCACAACACACCAACGCTGCTGTGGGCGCGAAGCGCGGAAACCGCGGACGAGATCAACTCCGAGCACCGCAACTCCCGCTACCTCGGCGACCGCCCACTCCCCGACTCCATGCGGTCCACGGCCGATGTGGTGGAGGCCGCGCAGGAAGCCGACGTTCTGGTGGTGGGGGTGCCGTCGCACGCGGTCCGCAGCACGCTCGCCCAGATCACCAACGAGGTCCGGGCGTGGGTGCCGGTTCTGTCGCTGGCGAAGGGGCTCGAGCCTGGAACCCGGTTGCGTCCCACCGAGGTGATCGCCGAATGCCTGCCCGGACATCCGGTCGGACTTCTCGCGGGTCCCAATATTGCGCGGGAGATCGTCGACGGACTTGCCGCGGCATCGGTCGTCGCCACGCAGGACGTCCGGGTGGCCACTGCGTTGCAGCCGTTGTTCGCGTCCGCCGTGTTCCGCGTGTACCGCAACACCGATGTGCTGGGCTGCGAACTCGGTGGTGTGCTGAAGAACATCGTGGCCATCGCGTCGGGAATGGCCGACGGGTTGGACGTCGGCGACAACACGCGCGCGATGGTCCTGGCACGCGGGCTGGCGGAGATGACCCGGCTGGGTGAGGCGATGGGTGCGAATCCGCGGACGTTCGCGGGACTCACCGGGGTCGGAGATCTGATCGCAACGTGCATGAGCCCGAGTTCGCGCAACCGGCGGGTGGGTGAGTTCATCGCCCGCGGCATGACGGTCGACGAGGCTGTCGCCAAGCTGGGGCAGGTGGCCGAGGGCGTCAAGACTGCCCCCACGGTGATGGAGTTGGCCCGCGATTACAACGTGGACATGCCCATCGCCGCCGAAGTCGAAGCTGTGGTCGCGGGGCGGCAGACTCCGGAAGGCGCCTATCGTGGCCTGCGGAAAGTCGCTGCCGGCGGAGAGGACGAGGTGGCGTAATCGCTCATCTGCAACCGGCAATAGCACTATCTAGAGGTTTCTAAGCAATCTCCTAGAAATCTCGGGCAGACTCCTGAGTGGAGGTACCTCGGCTAGCAGCGTCGTGCGGGGACGGATGCGTGAGAGAAGTCAGCGATGAGTTCACCGACCTCGGTTGGTCCCGGAGACTCGTCTGCGCACGCCTTCCCGCTGTCACCCGCGCAGATGGGGATGTGGCTCGCGCAGCACGTCGACCCCGCGGTTCCCGTGTCGGTCGCCCAGTATGTCGACATCCGTGGTGAGCTGAACCGTGACGCCCTGACCTCGGCGTGTGTGCGGGCGGCGGCCGAGTTCGAATCGTTCTTCCTGACGATCTCCGAGACCGACGGGCAACCTGTGCAATGGGTGGATTCGAGCCTGGATGCGACCGTCGGCTATGTCGACTTCCGGGACGCGCCTGATCCCCCGGCGTCGGCGTACGTGTGGATGCGCACCGAGACCGCCGCGCCGATCGATGTCCGGCGTGACCGCCTGACGGTCTCATCTCTTCTCCACGTCGGGGAGAACCACTATTTTTGGTATTCACGGGCCCACCACATCGCCTTGGACGGTTACGGCTCCGTCACCATGGTCTATCGGATCGCCGCGCTCTACTCCACCGCGGTGCGTGGACTGCCGCCGACCCCGAGCAGGGCCCTCGGTGTTCGCCGCATTCACGAACTGGAGATCGGCTACCGCGACTCCGCACGCCGGGTGGCCGACCGGGACTACTGGTCCGAGACGATGCGCGGCGTCACACATCCGAGTTCCCTGGCGAGTGGCTCGGCTCCGGCGACCGCCGGTTCCCGGGAAGTGAGCGGAACGTTGACCACCGAGACCGTCGATCGGCTCGAGAAGTGCGCGGCGGCGCACGGAGTCAATCCCGCGACGCTCACCGTCGGTGCGGTCGCCGGGTATGTGGCGAGAATGAGCGGCGAGGACGATGTCACGCTCAGCCTGCCGGTGTCGGCCCGGACGACGGCGGCGCTGCTGCGGTCCGGTGGCATGGTGTCGAATGTGGTGCCGCTGCGCATCGCGTCTGCGGGGACGGCGACGGTCGGCGATCTGGTGTCCCGCACGCGCCTCGTGATGTCCGGCGCCCTGCGGCATCAGCGTTACCGGCACGAGGACATCCGCGCAGACCACGGAGGCGCGCCGTCCGAGCCGCGACTGTTCGGGCCCGCCGTCAACATCATGCTGTTTCCGGAGGAGATCGAACTCGGCTCGATGACGGGCCACTTGCATGTGCTGTCTTCGGGTCCGATCGAGGACCTCCTCGTCAATCTCTACCGGTACGGACCGCGGGGACAAGTGCACCTCGACTTCAAGGCGAATCCGCGACTGTATTCGCAGGAGGACGTGGAAGGTCATCACACGAGGTTCCTGCGGTTCTTCCGGCACGCTCTCGACGCCGATGCGTCCCTCCCGGTCGGCGAGCTCCCGGTCCTCACGGACGACGAAACGACTGCGCTGGTCCCCTTCACCGGGCCTCCCGAGAGCGCGCCCGTCACGCTCGCCGACGTGTTTCGCGCTTCCGCCGCACAGGATCCGGATGCGACCGCCGTCGTCAGCGCGGGCCACACGATCAGCTACCGCGAACTCGACGAGCGGTCGGATCGGATCGCGGCGATGCTGACACGGTTCGGCGTCGGGTCCGGCGGCATCGTCGCGGTGGCTCTGCCTCGGTCCCCCGACTACGTGTGCGCGGTCTGGGCCGTCGCGAAGACGGGGGCCGCCTTCCTGCCGGTGGATCCGAACTACCCGGTCGCGCGGGTGCGGCACATGCTCGACGACGCGCGGGCGACAGTCGGGTTGACCTGCGCGGAGTACGCCGGCACCGTGCCGGCGACGACCGAGTGGCTCTTGCTCGACGACGCGGTCGGTTCCGCCGCACTCGGGTCACGAACACCGGCAACACGACTCGACGACGTCGCCTACCTGATCTACACGTCGGGGTCGACCGGCGTACCCAAAGGGGTGGCGGTCACCCACCGCGGGATCGGCAACCTCGTCTCCGCACAACGCACACACCTCGATCTCGATGCTTCTGCGCGGGTTCTGCACGTCGCGTCGCCGAGCTTCGACGCCTCGATCTTCGAGATGCTGATGGCCTTCGGCTCCGCCGCCACTCTCGTTGTCGCCCCACCCACGACTTATGGTGGATCACCACTCGCGCAACTGATGACCACCGAACGCATCACCCACGCGGTGATCACGCCGTCGGTCCTGGCGTCGATGGACCCCGACGAAGTCGGAGGCCTGCGCACCCTGGCCGTAGCCGGTGAAGCGTGCCCACCGGAACTGTTGTCCCGGTGGGCTACCCGATGCACGGTCGTCGACGCGTACGGCCCGGCGGAGACCACCGTGATGGCGACCGTCAGCGATCCCCTCCCCGCAGCCGGCCCCGTCACCATCGGCCGGCCGATCCGCGGGACGCGCGCGGTGGTCCTCGACCACCGGCTCCGCCCGGTCCCGGTCGGTGTGGTCGGCGAGTTGTACGTCGCGGGGACGGCTCTGGCCCGCGGATACCACCGCAAGGCTCGGCAGACGTCGGAAAGGTTCGTCGCCGATCCGTACGGGCCGCCGGGCACCCTCATGTACCGCACCGGCGACACCGTCCGGTGGACCCGTGGCCACGAACTCGAGTACCTCGGCCGCAGCGACGAACAGATGAACCTCCGCGGTCTGCGCGTCGAGCCCGGCGAGGTCGACGCTGCCCTGCGCCGCCATCCGTCGGTTCGCTTCGCCGTCACCGTGTTTCGCTCGCAGGCCGCCGGTGATCAGCTCGTGTCGTATGTGGTGGGCGCCGACGACGTGACCGAGCAGGAACTGCTCTCCTACGTCACTGCCGAGCTGCCCGCCCAGGTCGTGCCGGCCGCCGTCGTCGCGCTGCGCGACATTCCGCTGACCCCGTCGGGCAAGGTGGACCGCAGCGCTCTGCCCGCGACCGGTTCCCGGTCGGCTACCCGGACCGCCCCGGCCACTGCGCGTGAACGGACGCTCCACGGCATCTACGCCGACATCCTCGGGACATCCGATTTCGGGGTGGACGACTCGTTCTTCGCACTCGGCGGCGACAGCATCATGGCCATCCAATTGGCCTCCCGGGCAAGGAGCGCGGGAATCACGTTCAGTCCGCGCGATGTGTTCGAGCAGCGGACGGTCTCCCGTCTCGGTGTGATCGCCGACCGCGCCGCGCTCGACCGGCCCACCCTCGAGGAGATTCCCGGGGGCGGGATCGGCGACATGCCGCTCACCCCGGCGGCCCGATTCCTTCTCGACAGGGTCCGCGACATCGACCGCTACGCACAGGCCGTGGTGGTGGAATTGCCACCCGGAATCGACGCCGAGCGACTGCGTGAGGTGATCGGCGCCGTCGTCGACCGGCACGACGCGCTGCGGACGCGCCTGATTCACCGCTCGGACGGGACCGCGTTTCTCACCGCGAGCCCGGTCGGCGCACCGTTGCCGGAAGGCACGATCCGCCGGGTCCCACTATCCGAACACTCCGATCCGGCGCAACGCACCCGGGACGAGCACGACGCCGCCACCCGACGGTTGAATCCGGCTGCGGGCGTGATGATGCAGTGCGTCTGGCTCGATCGCGGACCGGACAGTCGGGGGCGGCTCCTCCTCGTCGCCCACCACCTGGTGATCGACGGCGTCTCGTGGCGAATCCTGATCGGCGACGTCGAGACGGTGTGGGCGCAGATGGATGCGGGAGCGCCGCCCGCCCTTCCCTCGATCAGCACCTCCCTGCGCCGGTGGTCGCACGGACTGGTCGACGAGGCCCAGCGACCCGGCAGGACGTCGGAGCTGACCTTCTGGCGCGACGTGACCGGTGGCGAGGAACCGCCACTCGGGACGCGACCACTCGACGCGGCGCGCGACATCAATGCGACCGTCGAGCGGATTCACACGGAAGTGTCTGCAACGCGCTCGTTGCTCACCGACCTCCCGGCCGCTTTCCACTGCGACGTCAACGACGCACTGCTCACCGCACTCGCCCTCGCGCTGGCGCAGTGGCAGCGCCACCGGCGGCGGCCGCCGACCGTGCCGTTGATCAGGCTAGAGGGCCACGGCCGCGAGGAATCCGTACTGCCCGGGGCAGACGTCTCCCGCACCGTAGGGTGGTTCACCAGCATCTTTCCGATTCGCCTCGACCTCATGGGCGTCGACCTGGACGAGGCTTTCGCCGGCGGCCCTTCCGCGAGCGTCGCGATCAAGACGGTGAAGGAACAACTGCGCACCGTGCCCGACAAGGGCCTCGGCTACGGGCTGCTGCGGTACTTCGGGGACGCCACCGCGCGGCAGTTGCGTGAGCGACCCGAGGGCCAGGTCGCCTTCAACTACCTCGGCCGGCTCGACACCGCGGACACCGAACGGGACTGGCGGCCGGTGCGGGACGGCACCGCCGTGTTCTCGTCGGCCGAGCCGTCGATGCCGGTCACCGCGCTGATCGACATCACCGCGTCCACGACCGACGGCGTCCTCGACACCACCTTCGCGTTCCCGGCGGGTGCGATTCCAGCCGAGGAGATTCAGCACCTGGCCGACCTGTGGGTGCAGGCGCTCACCGCCCTCGCCGCGGTGGCGCGTTCTCCGCACGGCAGTGGGCTCACCCCGTCCGATCTTCCGCTCGTCTCGGTCGATGATGCCGACATCGACGTCTGGGAACGCGAGTATCCCGGACTGCTCGACGTGTGGCCGCTGACGCCGTTGCAGTCGGGGCTCTCGTTCCACGCGGCGCTCACCGGCTCCGACGCCGATCCGTATGCGATGCAGGTGATCCTGACGCTGTCCGGGCACCTCGACCCCGAGCGACTCCGGAACGCGTGCGCCGCTGTCGTCGCGGGGCACGCGAATCTGCGCACCGCCTTCGTGCGCGACGTCCGCGGCGTGCCCGCGCAACTCGTGCTCGACGAGGTGCCGTTGCGCTGGCGGCACATCGACCTCACGGATGATCCCGAGCGGATCCTCGTCGAGGACCGCACCACCCGCTTCGACCTGTCTGCCCCGCCGCTGATTCGGTTCACCCTGCTGTCGCGAGGCCTGAACCGCGCCGAACTGGCGATCACCAGCCACCACATCGTGCTCGACGGCTGGTCCATGCCGTTGCTGGTGCGCGAACTCTTCACCGCGTACCGGCACGGCGAAATCCGCACCGAGTCGCCGGATGCGAGCCTGTACCGCGGATTCCTCGACTGGCTCGCGACCCGGGACACCGAAGCGTCGACGCGGGCGTGGGGCTCGGCGCTCGACGGCATCACCGAGGCCGCCGCACCCACCGAACGCACCGTTGCCGCGTCGGAGGCGGTGCTGGAGTTGAGTGAGCAGGACACCCGGGCGCTAACGGCACGCGCGACAGAACTCGGGGTCACGCTGAGCACAGTTGTCCAGGCCGCGTGGGGAATCGTTCTCGGGCAGGCCACCGGCCGAGAAGAAGTCGTGATCGGCGCGACCGTCTCCGGCAGACCCCCGGAACTCGCCGGCGTGGAAAACGCGGTGGGGTTGTTCGTCAACACCGTCCCCGTGCGCATCCCGCTCGACCCCGACGTCGACGCCGCCACCCTGCTCGCCCGCGTGCAGGCCGGCCACGTCCAGCTCCTCGAGCACCACTACCTGGGGCTTGCGGACATCCAGAAGGCGGTCGGTGTGGCTCCGCTCTTCGACACGCTGGTCGCGTTCGAGTCGTACCCCATCGACCGGACCGCGCAGTCGGAACCCGTGGACGGCGTCACGCTGGACTCGGTGCGCGCACACGATTCCTCGCACTACGCAGTGACACTCGCGGCGACGGTGACCGGGACCCTGCGGCTGACGGCGCAGTGCCGGTCACACCGGTACGACGGGGATGCCCTGCTGGCGAGGGTGGGCCGCGCACTCGAGCACATCGGCAGGGACCCCTCCCTGGCAATCGGCACGTTCGACCTTCTCGGCGAGGTGGAGAAGGACACGGTTCTGCGCACCTGGAACGCGACGGACGTGCCGGTGCCGCCGGACACGCTGGTCGATCTGTTCGACGCGCGGGTGGCGCGTTCGCCCGCTGCCGTGGCGGTGGTCTTCGGCGCAGAGCGGTTGACGTACACCGAGTTCGATGTGCGGGCGAATCGACTCGCGCGCTATCTCGTGGCGAAGGGAGTCGGACCGGAAACCGTGGTCGGCGTGTCGATTCCCCGTTCGATCCAGTTGCCCGTCGCGCTGTACGCGGTACTGAAGGCCGGCGGCGCCTACCTTCCCGTCGACCCCGAACACCCGTTCGCGCACACGGCGCTCGTCGTCGACTCCGCCGCACCCGCACTGCTGCTCACGGCCGGTGCCGGGAATCGCACGGCTCCGGACGGAGTGACCGTCGTGGATCTCGATCTGCTCGACGTGTCCGGGTACGACTCTGCGCCGGTGACGGATTCCGCGCGACACTCACCGTTGCGCCCGGCGAACGCCGCGTACGTCATCTTCACGTCCGGCTCGACCGGTCGACCGAAGGGCGTCACGGTGACTCACGCGATGATGGTGAACCAGTTCCGCTGGGCGCAGACGCTGACGCCGCTCGACGGTTCCGATGCGGTGCTGCACAAGACTCCGCTCACGTTCGACATCTCCGCGTGGGAACTGTTCTGGCCCCTGCAGACCGGCGCGCGGGTGGTGCTCGCCGAACCCGGCGGCCACCGCGATCCCCGCTATCTGGCGCGGATCGTCGAGCAGGAGTCGATCACGACTCTCCATGTCGTGCCGTCGATGCTCGACGCCTTCGTGGAGCAGTGCGGGCGCCGGACTCCGTCCACGATGCACCGCGTGTTCTCGGCAGGAGAGGCACTGTCCGCCGCGACGGCAGCGCGATTCACCGAGCACAGTGCCGCTGCGCTGCTCAACTGGTACGGCCCGTGTGAGGTGGCGGTGGCGACCTCGGAGTCGGTCGACGGCAACGACTTCGGTCGGGCCGTTGCTCTGGGCCGCCCCGTCCACAACATACGTACGTATGTACTCGACAGCCGACTGCGACCGGTGCCGGTCGGGACGAGGGGCGAGTTGTACCTCGCCGGTGCGTTCGTGGCGCGCGGCTATGCCGGACGTCTCGACCTGACCGCCGAACGCTTCGTCGCCGATCCCTACGGCGGCACGGGCGGACGGATGTACCGCACCGGAGACGCGGTGCAGTGGAACGAGACGGGCCGGCTCGAGTACCTGGGGCGGAACGACTTCCAGATCAAGCTCCGCGGTCAGCGCATCGAACCCGGAGAGATCGAGGCCGCGTTGACCTCCGATCCGGCGGTGACACACGCCGCGGTCGCCGTGCAGCGACACCCCGATGCCGGAGATCGGCTGATCGCCTATGTCGTTGCCGCGGAGAGCGAACACCTGGACGAGACCCGGATCGCCGACCGCCTCGCAGGGCTGGTCCCGGCCTTCATGATTCCTTCGATGTTCGTGGCGCTGCCCGCACTGCCCGTCACGACCAGCGGAAAGCTGGATCGCGCGGCCCTGCCGGACCCGGCATCCGCGGGATCCGTCTCCGATCCGCCCGCCACCCCGGTCGAGGACGTGGTCGCGTTCGTGTTCGGCGAGGTGACGGGCACTGGGCAGGTGGGACGGAACGTCAACTTCTTTGCCGCAGGCGGGAACTCGTTGACCGCCGCGCAGGTCGTCGCCCGCGTCGGGGCGGCCCTGGGAACCTCCCTCGAGCTCCGGGAATTGTTCGAGCACCCGACGGTTGCGGGATTGTCCGAATACCTCGCGGGACGCGCGCACGAGACCGAGCGCGCGCCGTTGATCCCCCGGGCCCCGGCAGCCCACGTTCCGCTCGCCCTCGCGCAGCAACGACTGTGGTTTCTGAACCGTCTCGACGGTCGCTCGGCCACCGACACCATTCCCGTCGTGCTGCGCCTCACCGGCACGCTCGACGAGTCGGCACTGTGCGCGGCGGTGGGTGACGTGATCGAACGCCACGAACCGCTCCGCACCGTGTACCCCGAGCACGACGGCATCCCCTGCCAGCACGTTCTGCCCGCCTCCGCCGTGCCGCCGTGTGCGGTGCGGAAGACGACCGACGCAGCCGCCCGGGTACGCGACCTCGTGTCCGCGGGATTCGACCTCACCACCGAACCCCCGATCCGCACCGAACTCGTCGCGGTGAGCGACAGCGAGTGGGTGCTGGCCCTCGTCGTCCATCACATCAGCGCCGACGGGTTCTCGCTGGGACCGCTGGCCCGCGACGTGATGGCGGCGTACCGCGCGCGGACCCACGGTGGGTCTCCGGCGTGGGCGCCTCTCCCCGTCCGGTACGCCGACTACGCCCTGTGGCAGCGGGAACTGCAGGACGGACAGCGGAGCCTGCCGTACTGGACTCAGACCCTGTCCGGGATGCCCGAGCTGCTACCCCTGCCGTGCGACCGGGCGCGTCCCGCCATCGCCACGCACCGCGGCGCCGACGTCGAATTCACCCTCGACACCGAGACGCATCGGCGGATTCGTGCACTCGCGCGCGACCACGACGGCACCCCGTTCATGGTGCTCCACGCGGCGCTCGCCGTCCTCGCGGCCAGACTGAGCGGCGTCTCGGACATCGTCGTCGGCACGCCCATCGCAGGACGCGGACCCCGCGCGCTCGACGACCTCGTCGGAATGTTCGTCAACACACTGGCACTCCGGACCGACGTCCCGAGCAGCAGCACCTTCGGTGACGTGCTCGACCTGGTGCGGGGCGTCGACCTCGACGCGTACTCCCACGCGGACGTCCCGTTCGAGGAGGTCGTCGAGGCGGTCGCGCCCGCTCGGTCGCGCAGCCGCAATCCGCTGTTCCAGCTGGCGTTCGCCTACCACAACACGGCGCCGGTCGCGATCGACCTGCCGGAGGTCTCCGCCAAGATCGTCGCGATCGACACGAACACCGCCAAGTTCGATCTCCAGCTGACGGTCACCGAATCGTTCGACGACGACGGCGCCGGACCGCTCGCGTGCGTCTTCACCTACGCCACCGATCTGTTCGACGACACCACGGTGTCGGGGTTCGCGGATCGATTCCGGCGGGTGCTCCGCGCCGCGCTCGCGCATCCGTCCGTCGTGGTCGGTGACATCGACCTCCTCGACCACGAGGAGAAGGAGGCCCGGCACGCCGGTGCACCGTCGCTTCCGCAGCGGACGCTGCCCGACCTGACGTGTGCGGCCGCCGACCAGAATCCGGAGGGTCTGGCATTGACGGCCGACGGCCGGTCGATGACCTACCGGGAACTCGACGCCGATTCGAATCAGCTTGCGCGCGCACTGATGCGGCGCGGGGTGGGACCGGACACGGTCGTGGCACTCGGTCTGCCGCGGTCGATGCTGTCCGTCGTGTCCGTGTGGGCCGTCGCGAAGACCGGTGCCGCCTTCGTCCCCGTCGACCCGCACTACCCCGCGAAACGGGTCGAGTATCTCGTGAACGATTCCGGTGCCGCCCTCGGTTTGACCACTGTCGCGGACCGTGACGTCCTGCCGGATGCCACGGACTGGCTGCTGCTCGACGACCCCGACTTCCGAACCGAAAGTCGCGGCCTGTCTTCGGCCCCGATCACCGATGCCGAACGTTCACGGCCGCTGGATGTCCGCCACCCGGCGTACGTGATCTACACGTCCGGTTCGACGGGCAACCCCAAGGGAGTCGTGGTGACCCACACGGGGCTCGCCGACTTCACGGCCGAGCAGCGTGAGCGCTATTCGGTGACGGCGTCCTCGCGCACCCTGCACGCGTCGTCGCCCAGCTTCGACGGCGCGGTCCTGGAGATCCTGCTCGCCGTCGGCGCCGGTGCCTGCATGGTGGTCGCACCACCGGCTGTGTACGGCGACGATCAGCTCGCGGACCTGCTGGTGGCCGAGCGGGTCAGTCACGTGTTCACGACACCGACGGTGCTGGCGACGGTCGACCCGCCTGCGCTGCACGACCTCCGGACCGTCGTGGTGGGCGGCGAACCGTGCCCGCCGGAACTCGTGAGAGTCTGGGCGGCACAGAAGCAACTCTCGCTGTTCAACGGTTACGGCCCCACCGAGACGACGGTGATGGCGACCATCAGCGATCCGCTGGCGGCCGGCGGCCCGGTCACCATCGGACGTCCTGTTCGCGGCGCCGGGGTTCTCCTGCTGGATTCGCGCCTGCACCCGGTGCCGACGGGAGTCGCCGGCGAACTCTACATCTGCGGGCCGGGCCTCGCCGGCGGCTACCATCGCAGGCCTGCGCTGACCGCCGCACGCTTCGTCGCCTGCCCGTTCGACTCCTCCGGGGAGCGGATGTACCGGACGGGTGATGTGGGGCGGTGGCGCCGCGACGGGTCGATCGAGTACCTGTACCGCAACGACGCGCAAATCGAACTACGTGGTGTCCGAATCGAACTCGGCGAGATCGACGCGACCCTTCTCGCCCATCCGAGCGTGCGGTTCGCGGCCACGGACGTGCGTGAACTGCGGGACGGCGTCGACGCGCTCGTGTCGTACGTGCTCCCGGCACACAGCGAGACTGTCGATCCCGATCAGCTGATCCGCTACCTGGCGGCGCGGCTCCCCGCCGCCCTGGTGCCCGCGACCGTGGTCGTGGTGGATACCGTGCCGCTCACGGGGAGCGGGAAACTGGATCGCGCGGCGCTGCCCGACCCCACACCGCCGGCCACGGCCTTCGAGGCACCGCACACCCCCGCCGAACGGGTGGTGGCGACGGTGTTCGCCGAGGTACTCGGACTCGACCTCGTCGGACGCGGCGAGAACTTCTTCGCACTCGGTGGCACGTCGCTGTCCGCCACGCGTGCCGCATCCCGGATCGGCGCCGCCCTGCAGACGACGGTGCCCGTGCGCGTGGTGTTCGACACCCCCACCGTCTCCGCGCTCGCGGCGGCCGTCACCGAACAGACCGACGGCGCGCCTCATGCCGCCTTGACCGTGCGCCCACGTCCGCCACGGATACCGCTGTCGCCGGCGCAGCAACGACTGTGGTTCCTCTCCCGGCTGGCCCCGGGCTCCCCCGAGTACAACATCCCGATGGCGTTGCGGCTCACCGGGTCGCTGGACGTCGCCGCCCTCGGTGCCGCGGTGGCGGACGTCGTGGGTCGTCACGAACCGCTGCGCACGCTCTACCCCGACAGTGACGGCATCGCCTACCAGCAGGTGGTCCCGACGTCGCGGGCCGCCCCCTCCCTCACCCCGGTGGTCGTCCCTCGCGGCGACGTGGCCGCACGGGTCGCCGCGTTCGTGTCGCGGGGTTTCACGCTGGGCGCCGAACCGCCGATCCGCGCCCGGCTGTTCTCGCCGGCCACCGACGAGTGGGTGCTCGCCGTCATGGTCCATCACATCAGCGCGGACGGTTACTCGGTGCCGTTGCTCGTCCGCGATCTGATGACCGCCTACGCGGCGCGAATCTCCGGTTCGGCTCCCCGGTGGGCCGAACTGCCCGTCCAGTACACGGACTACACCCTGTGGCAGCACGAGGTACTGGGCGACCACGACGATCCCCGGTCGGTCGCTGCGCGGGAACTGTCGTACTGGTCGGACACGCTGTCGGGGGCGCCGGAACAACTGTCCCTTCCGACGGATCGGCCACATCCCGCGGTGGCGTCGCACCGCGGCGGCACAGTCGAATTCGCGCTCGACGACGAGCTGTCTCGTGCGGTCGAGCACACCGCTTCGACCCATGCCGTCACCCCGTTCATGGTGGTGCACGCGGCGTTCGCGGTGCTACTCGGCAAACTTGGCGGATCCACCGACATCGTGATCGGCACTCCTGTCGCGGGACGCGGTGACCAGGCCCTCGACGAACTGGTGGGCATGTTCGTCAACAACCTGGTCCTCCGCACCGAGGTGATACCCGCGGAAAGTTTCGCGGAACTCCTCGGCCGGGTCCGAGAGGACGACCTCGACGCGTTCGCGCACTCCACCGTTCCGTTCGAAACCGTGGTCGAGGCGCTCGATCCCGCCCGGTCGCGTGCGCGCAACCCGCTGTTCCAGGTGGCCCTGGCGTTCCAGAACCTCGACCACACCCCTCTCACCCTGCCCGGGCTGCGGGTATCGGAGATGACTCCCCCGACTCGGTCGGCCCGATTCGACCTGCAACTCACGGTGACCGCCGATCCGGATCCGTCGACGGAACGCACCCGGCGGACGGCCGTGTTCACCTACGCCACCGATCTGTTCGACCATCACACCGTCGTGGAGATCGGCGAACGCTTCGTCCGGACGTTGAGCGAAGCTGTCGCACAACCGGATCTGGCCGTCGGCGACCTCGCCCTCGTCGACCCGGAGCCGGATGTTCCCGCTGCTGCGCCCTCCTCCGGTGAGACGCTCGTCGATCTCCTCGACCGGCAGGTCGCGGCCACGCCCGACGCGACCGCCGTCGTCTCCGGGGAGCACGAACTCACCTACCGCGAACTCGACGAGGCGGTCAACAGGCTGGCGCGCCACCTGATCTCCTCCGGGGTCGGCTCGGAGTCCAGGGTGGGACTGGCGATTCACCGCTCCGTCGACCTCCTCGTCGGAATGTATGCCGTCGCGAAGACGGGAGCGGCGTACGTGCCGATAGACCCCGATCACCCGGCCCAGCGCAATGCCGAGGTCATCCGGTCCTCGGGCGCGCGGGTCGTCCTCACCACCGAGCGGGATCGGTTCGACATCTCGGACGTTCTACCGCCGGAGACGCGGCTGTTCGTCGTCGACCGACTGGACCTCGCCGACGTAGATCCCTCACCGATCTCCCACCGTGACCGGATCGCGCCGCTGCGGGACCGGAACCCGGCGTACGTGATCCACACGTCGGGTTCGACCGGGACCCCCAAGGGGGTGGTCGTGACCCATGCGGCCGTCGTGAGCTTCCTCCGGTGGCGACAGGACACCGACCCGCTCGGCCCCGACGACACGGTGATGCTCAAGTTGCAGTACACGTTCGACGCCTCGGTTCGCGAATTCTGGTGGCCGTTGATCGCGGGTGCTCGCCTGGTGATCGCTCGCCCGGACGGACACCGCGACCCGCGGCATCTCGCTGATCTGATCGGTCGGCACCGGGTGACCGCGGGATATTTCCTTCCGCTGATGCTGGCCGAGATCCTGGCGATTCCCGATGCGGATCTCACGTCACTGCGGCAGGTGTCGTGCGGCGGGGAGACCCTACCGCCCGGAACTGCGCACAATTTCCACGCTCGATGCCCGGAGGCGGTGCTGTACAACGAATACGGCCCCACCGAGACAGCGGTGGCCGTGACGCGCGCCGTGGTCGGCACCGTCGACGCGACCGTCCCGATCGGTGTGCCGCAGAACGGGATCGGTGTGCTGGTGCTGGATTCGCGGTTGCATCCGGTGCCCGCCGGCGTGCCGGGCGAGCTCTACCTCGCCGGGGCGCAGCTCGCCCGCGGCTATCTCGGACAACCGGGGGTGACGGCCGGCCGGTTCCCCGCCGCACCGTGGGGACCACCCGGCACTCGGATGTACCGGACGGGCGATGTGGTGCGCCGGCACAGGGACGGCACGATCGACTACCTCGGCCGGCGCGATCTCCAGGTGAAGATTCGGGGTCAACGCGTCGAACTGCAGGAGATCGAGGCGGCGCTGCGACGCCACCACGCCGTCGCCCAATCCGCAGCCGCCGTATACGAGTCCCCGAACACCGGCGTCCGGCTCGTCGGCTACGTCGTGCCCCGTCCGGACACGGTCGTGGACACCCGCGCCGTGTCGGCGGAGTTGGCGCAGCGCCTGCCCCGGTACATGGTGCCCAACCAGATCGTGGTGCTGGAGGCGTTGCCGTCGACGCCCCACGGCAAGCTGGACCGGCGGGCGCTCCCCGATCCGGGCGTGCCCCGGGCGCAGCGGTTCCGTCCACCGGCCACCCGCACCGAGAAACTGGTCACCGCAGTGTTCGCGGACGTTCTCGGCGCCGGTCTGGTAGGGCTGGACGACAACTTCTTCGAGCTGGGCGGCAACTCCCTGTCCGCGACCCGGGCAGCGTCACGGCTGCATGCCACGACGAACGTCGAGGTGCGGCTCGAATGGTTCTTCACCGACGCGACCGCCGAGGGCATCGCCGGACGGATCTCGTCGAGTTTCGCCGCCGCCACCGACGCCTCCACCGCGCTCGGGGTGCTGCTGCCGCTGCACCCGGACGGCGCGAGGGAGCCGCTGTTCTGCATCCATCCGGCCATCGGACTGTCCTGGTGCTATTCGGGATTGAGTGCGCACCTCGGCGCCGACCGGCCCGTCTACGGTGTCCAGTCCCCCGCCGTGACCGTGCCCGGCGAACGGTTCACCACGATCTCGCAGCGCGCCCACAGATATGTCGAGGAGATCCGGCGTGTGCAGCCGCGGGGGCCGTACCACCTCCTCGGGTACTCGGTGGGTGGCGTGATCGCGCACGCGATGGCCGTCGAGTTGCGGTCGCTCGGCGAGGAGGTCGGGTTGCTCACGATGATCGACAGTTATGCGTCGGCCGAGCGTGACACCCCGGCACCCACACTTCCGGAACTACTGCGGGAATTCGGCGGTGACGTGGAGGGGCAGATCGGGCCGGGGCAGCTCGGGCCGGAGCAGCTGACCCGGCTGTACGAGGACTACGTCGACCTCATCGACGCCGCCGCCGATTTCGTGCCGGAACGCTTCGACGGCAACCTGCTGTTCTTCGGCGCATCGGGGGACGCATCCCAGCCGGTCGCCGCGAGTTCGACGTGGCGGCCGTGGATCGCCGGCGACGTGATCGCCCACACCGTCGACCACCCGCACGCGCAGATGACCGATCCGGCGGCGCTCGCCGTCATCGGACCGATCCTGGCCGAGCACCTCCGCGGCGGCTCAGCCCCCGACGGGGCGGAGAATCCACCAGCCGCCCAGCGCGAGGCAGCTCACCGTCACGAGTAGGAACAGACCCACCCAGACGATGCCGGGAATGCGGGTGAGCCGTGCCAGCTGATCGGCGTCCGACTCCGGGGCCGCGCCGCGGGCGCGGTGACGCTGCAGTTCGAGGACCGGTCGCGGGGCGGCGACGAGCATGAACAGCGTGATCAGATAGGCGGCGCCCACCTGCTGGTCCTGCGTCCCGAACCAGACGAGTCCGAACAGCAGCGCCCCGACCACGGTGAGGGAGAACAATCCGTACAGGTTCCGGACGAGGATCAGCATGGCGGCAAGAGCCACGACACCGATCCACAGCACCGCGACCGCGTGCTGGGTGCCCAGCACCCAGGCCGCGCCGAGCCCCAGCACGGCGGGTCCGACGTAGCCGGCGAACGTCATGAGGACCACACCGAGCCCCGTCGGTTTACCGGACGAGATCGCCACACCGGACGTGTCCGAGTGCAGCCGCACCCCCTTCAGGGTTCGACCGAACAGCAGGGCGACCACCAGATGGGCGCCCTCGTGCACGATGGTCACCACATTGCGGGTGAGTCGCCACGCATGCGGTTCGAGGACGAGTATCACCGCCACCACCGCCGTGACCTGAACGATCCAGGGTGCCGGCGCGGGGCTGACCGCGCTCATGCGCTCCCACAGCGAGTGAATTCCATTCATCGGCGCCGAGTGTACGGCGACCGGCTGATCACTCCCTGCGTGCCAGCTGGGGAATCAATCCGCCCGCGAGCACGTCGTCGACCTGACGTGGGGACAGCCGATGACGCACCGGGATCTCCACGTCACGGGTCGCGTCGATCAGGGTCAGATGGGGGCCGGACCGAATGGCCTCCCGCACTCCGTCGAGGACCAGCACGTCGTCCTGCCGGATCGTGTCGTAATCGTCCGGGTTCTCGAATTCGAGCGCGAGCACACCGAAGTTGGCGAGGTTCTGCCAGTGGATACGGGCGAACGAGGTGGCGATCACCCCGCGCTACCTCGGGTTGCACGCGGTGATCGCGGCGTGCTCACGCGAGGACCCCTGCCCGTAGTTGTCGCCGGCGACGATGAAATGCCCGGTGGTCTTCGCCGTCTCCTCCGCGCGCGCCGGATAGG
>SEEV01000094.1 GCA_004211695.1 Rhodococcus sp. (in: high G+C Gram-positive bacteria) | reverse complement strand
GCGCAGGAGGTTCTCCTGCGTGACCTGCCCGCCGTCCCGACGTGGTACCGCAACGCCGCCAGCGGTTGGTCGGAGAACGTGTCGAACGTCGTCATCGACTGGAAGGGCATCCCGATGTACTCCGACATCGAGACGAACTACCCGTCTAACAGCTGAATGGCCCTACTCTGCAAGGGATTTCGTCGAGGGTCCGCGGAAAGTGGCCGCGAGCCCTGCGACGCAGGCCCCCAAGCGTGGGGCCGGTGCCCACCCTGGTATGCGGCGCCCCGAAGCGTGGGCATGCACCAGCGACAGCAGTAAATTCGCGAGGCTCGATCTCGACGACCCGCGGTCGTGACATGCATACCCGCACGGTGGTTGGGCTCACGGCAATGCGATCTCACGACCCGATGTTCGCCCGCCGAGGACACGCCCGCCGAGGACACACTCGCGCAGTTGACAGGAAGGCGAGATCGGAATTAGTGGGGATTATCCATGATCTCAAATCCCCATTACTGTTAAGGTGGGGTTCATGCCCGCATCCACTACGCCCCCGGAGCGCTTGCTGCGAAACCCCACCTTCGTGGTGGCGCAGCTGCATCGGGTGGGACGCGAGGACCTCGAGGGCGTGCTGGCGGCCGAGGGACTGAGCCTGCGTACACATTGGATCCTCTGCTGCCTCGAGGAGCCCGGCGAGCTGTCCCAGAAGCAACTTGCCGACGTGTTGGGCGTCGACCGCAGCGACATGGTGCGACTGCTCGACGACCTCGAGGACCGCGGGTTCGTGGCCCGCACCAAGAACGCCAAGGACCGGCGCAAGCACGTGCTGTCGTTGACGACAGCAGGCCGGCAGGTCAGGGAGCGGAGCGACGAGCTGGTCGAGAAGGCATTCGATCAGCTCTACGGCAACCTCTCCACGAAAGAACGCCGGACCTTGCAGCGCCTGGTCCTGAAGACGCTGGGCCTACCCAAGAAGTACGCCCACCCGCCCACTTAGCCGGCACAGCCCCGGTTTCCCACGGTGTCATCGCACCGTTCCCACACCGGCCCCCGCGGATTCCTTCGCACAAGGGCCGGGGCCGTTCAGACCAGGAGCCTGAAAATTGTCTGCCCCCACGCGTCTCGACCCGCTCACCGCAGGTGACCTCGCGCCCGCCCCGCGGACCCTGATCGACATCCTCACCGCCACCGCGCAGACGAACCCCCATTCGCCGGCGATCGACGACGGCGACGTCGCCCTGAACTACGCCGAGCTGGTCGACCGCATCACCGAGGGGGCCCGAAAGCTCGCGAACGCCGGTGTCGGGCCGGGGGACCGGGTCGGCATTCGGATGCCGTCGGGCTCGCGGGAGCTGTACGTGGTGATCCTGTCGGTTCTCGCCGCCGGCGCCGCCTACGTCCCGGTCGATGCCGACGACCCGCCCGAGCGGGCCGAGCTGGTGTTCGGCGAATCCGCGGTCACGGCGGTCGTCACCTCCGACGGCATCGACACCGCCGCCGGTAGTCAGATTTCTGCCGCCGGTGCGGGGGAACTGCGGGCCCCGGAGCCGTCGGACGATGCGTGGATCATCTTCACCTCCGGGTCCACCGGCACCCCGAAGGGGGTGGCCGTCTCCCACCGCAGCGCCGCGGCGTTCGTGGATGCCGAGGCGCGGCTGTTCGTGCGCGATGCCCCGCTCGGTCCCGGCGACCGGGTGCTGGCCGGGTTGTCGGTCGCATTCGACGCATCCTGCGAAGAAATGTGGCTGGCGTGGCGGCACGGCGCCTGCCTGGTCCCGGCGCCCCGCTCGCTGGTGCGCACCGGGATGGATCTCGGCCCGTGGCTGGTCTCGAGGGCGATCACCGTGGTCTCCACGGTTCCGACACTCGCCGCGCTGTGGCCGCCGGAGGCGCTGGATTCCGTGCGGTTGCTGATCTTCGGCGGTGAGGCCTGTCCGCCTGAGCTGGCCGGGCGGCTGGCCGTCGACGGGCGGGAGGTGTGGAACACCTACGGTCCCACCGAGGCCACCGTGGTCGCCTGCGCCGCACAGATGACCGGGACCGGCCCGGTGCGCATCGGGCTACCCCTCGACGGGTGGGACCTCGCCGTCGTCGACGCGCACGACCGTCCCGTCGCCGAGGGAGAAATCGGGGGACTCGTCATCGGCGGGGTCGGTCTGGCCCGCTACCTGGACCCGGCCAAGGACGCCGAGAAGTACGCGCCGATGCCCTCGCTCGGCTGGGACCGCGCCTACCGCAGCGGCGACCTGGTCCGACTCGACCGCGAGGGACTGGTATTCCAAGGACGCGCCGACGATCAGGTCAAGCTGGGCGGGCGGCGCATCGAACTCGGCGAGGTCGACGCCGCCCTGCAGGCACTCCCCGGGGTTGCCGGGGCGGCGGCAGCGGTCCGCAGCACCGACTCCGGCACACCTTTGCTCATCGGCTACCTCGCCGCACCACCGGAATTCGACCTGAACCAGGCCCGGACACACCTCGCGGAACACCTCCCGGCCGCACTCGTGCCACGGCTGACCCGGGTCGACGAGCTACCCACCCGCACCTCCGGCAAGGTCGACCGGAAGGCGCTGCCATGGCCGCTGCCCGGAACGGCGACACCGGACGCGCAGGCGCTGGGACTCGAAGGAACCGCGGCCTGGATCGCCGGCCTCTGGACCCGGATCCTCGGCGCCGAGATCGGCGGCGCAGACGACGACTTCTTCGCCCTCGGCGGCGGCTCGCTGAGCGCCGCCCAGCTGGTCAGCGCCCTGCGCGAACGCTACCCCGAGGTCACCGTCGCGGGGCTCTACGACCACCCGCGCCTTGGCTCACTGGCCGAGTTCCTCGACGAACTCGCACCCACCGTGGCCGCCACACCGCGCAGTGTCGCCCCGACGCCGCGGGCAACCCAGTGGGCGCAGATCGCCGCGACCGTCCCGTTGACCACCCTGACCGGACTGCAATGGATCACCTGACTGGCGGTCGCGAACAACATCCTGGCCTGGTTCGTATCGGTCAGCTGGGCACCGACCGTGTCGTGGTGGCCGGTACTGGTGATGTTCCTCGTCTTCATCACCCCGGTCGGCCGGATGGCGATCGCCGCGACCGGTTCCCGGCTGCTTCTACGAAAGATCGAACCGGGCACCTACCGCCGCGGCGGCTCCGAACACCTCCGTATCTGGGTCGCCGAAAGACTGGTCGAGGCGAGCGGGGCGGCGAACCTGTCCGGCGCCACCTGGATGGTCTACTTCGCGCGGGCACTCGGCGCCGACATCGGCCGGCGCGTCGACCTGCACACCCTCCCCCCGGTCACCGGAATGATCGAACTCGGCGAGGGCTGCTCGATCGAACCCGAGACGGACCTGTCCGGGTACTGGATCGACGGCGACGTCGTGCATGTCGGATCGATCCGCATCGGAGCCGGGGCGTCGGTCGGTGCCCGCTCGACCCTGTTTCCCGGCACCAGCATCGGCGCGCACGCGGAGGTGGCCCCCGGGTCCGCGGTCACCGGAACCATCACGGCAGGTCAGCGGTGGGCGGGCTCGCCCGCAGTCAAGGTCGGCAAGGCGGTGCACCCCTGGCCGGGGCACAGGCCGCCCCGGTCCTCCCGGTGGGTGCCCATCTACGGCCTGACCTCCCTCGCGGTAGCGGCGATGCCCCTGCTCGCGCTGGCCGCAGGTCTGATGCTGCTCGGGTGGTGGATCCGCGGCGCCGACACCCTCGGCGCGGCCGCGATTCGGGCGCTGCCGATGCTCCCGGCAGCCACCGTGCTCACCCTGTTCGTGTTCGCGGGCATCACCGTGATCGCGGTCCGTCTGCTCGGGCTCGGACTGCGCGGCGGCTATCATCCGGTGCGTAGCCGGATCGGGTGGCAGGCATGGTCCACCGAACGGCTGATGGACTCCGCCCGCACCTTCCTGTTCCCGCTATACGCGAGCCTTTTGACCCCGCTCTGGTTGCGGCTGCTCGGCGCCAAGGTGGGCAAGAACACCGAAATCTCGACGGCACTGGTCCTCCCGAAGTACACCACCGTCGCGGACGGCGCGTTCCTCGCCGACGACACCATGGTCGGCAGCTACGAACTCGGCGGCGGATGGCTGCGCATCGAGCCCGCAAAGATCGGCAAACGTGCGTTCCTCGGCAACTCCGGCATGACCGGGCCCGGACGCACCGTGCCGAAAAACGGTCTGGTCGCGATGCTCTCGGCAACCCCCGAAAAGAAGGGCAAATCAGGTTCGTCCTGGCTGGGCAGCCCCCCGGTCCGCCTGCGCCGTTCGGCCACCGAGGCCGCGACGTCGCGAACCTTCGATCCCCCCACCCGCTTGCGCATTGCCCGGGCGATCATCGAAACCTGCCGGCTGATCCCGATGATCATCACCTTCGGGATCGGGCTCGGTGTGCTCGTCGCCCTCGAGGCGCTCGCCGGCAGCATCGGATTCGGGTGGGCAGCAGTGCTGTCCGGGCTCGTACTCCTCGTCGCCGGTGCCGTTGCCGGCGCCGTCGCGGCGGCCGCCAAGTGGATCGTCGTCGGCCGCATCGGCGTCGTCGAACACCCGCTGTGGAGCTCGTTCGTCTGGCGCAACGAGGTGTCCGACGCCTTCGTCGAAACGGTCGCCGCACCCTGGTTCGCCCGCGCCGCCACCGGTACCGCGGTCCTAAACCTGTGGTTGCGGGCGATGGGCGCGACCATCGGGCGCGGCGTCTGGTGCGAGACGTACTGGCTGCCCGAAGCAGACCTGGTGACCCTCGGTGACGGTGCGACGGTGAGCCGCGGCTGTGTGGTGCAGACCCACCTGTTCCACGACCGGATCATGAGCATGGACACCGTCACCCTCGGCGCCGGCGCCACCCTCGGCCCGCACAGCGTGGCATTGCCCGCCTCGGCCATCGGAGCGGGCGCCACCGTCGGACCGGCGTCTCTGGTGATGCGCGGGGACCGCGTGCCCGACTCGACCCGCTGGCAGGGCAACCCGATCGCACCCGAACCCGGGGACGGCC
The DNA here is from genome assembly GCA_004211695.1 of Rhodococcus sp. (in: high G+C Gram-positive bacteria). Classification (GTDB taxonomy): domain Bacteria; phylum Actinomycetota; class Actinomycetes; order Mycobacteriales; family Mycobacteriaceae; genus Rhodococcus_F. The sequence goes on along the minus strand of SEEV01000094.1, from coordinate 14,122 downwards.
GATGACCGCCCGAGGGGTCCCGCCACCGGTCCGCACCACCGTCTTGCTCGCGCGTCACCGCTGATCGACCAGTATGCTCAGCCTCGTCGGCGGCTGCGAAACCGATGAGGTGGAAGGCAACGAAAAGGCAACACCCCTTCCACATGACTGAGCGGAACGGGAAGACTCCTGCCATGACACCTGATCCCAAAAGTGGGCGGCGGCGACGGTTTACGGTCGGGACACGGGTGCGAACCCCTCACTCACTCGATCCGCAGATCCCTGAAGAACAGTGGCCCCTCGCATCAGGTGTGATCATCGAAGATTGCACCGGCGGGGCCGAAGTCAGCCCACAGTCCTACGGACGCGACTGGGCGCTGTCGCGGCGGTGGGCGATCGCCCTCGACGACGGCAACCTGATCTTCCGCGACAACGAAGACCTCGACGACGAAGAGCCCGACACCGAAGCCACATGACCTCCAGGGAAAGGGCGGCGCCCACACACGAAGGCGGCCGTCGCTCGAGGGGCAGGTTCGGTGCTGCGACGACGTCTACGACGGCACCAGCCCCCGGATCTTCTCTCGGGCCGCCCGTTCGACGAGCAGGGGCACGAAGTCGCGCACCTTCCCGTTCGCGAAGTGCCGGTGCGCGGAGTGCACGACCTGCTCGATGCTCTCCCGCGGAACGTCCGGGTAACGCGTATCGAAGCGATCGATGACTTGTTCGATGTGGTGTAGCTCTTCATCGTTCGTCATAAGAGAATCCTCCGCGCAGAAGCTGAGCCGTGGGGTCAATCCCGGATCGACGACACCCCTTTTCACGGTCCGGGCAAACTGCTGCGCTCGATCGCGTGTGCCGACGGCGAGACACACAAGAAGTCCGGCCGGCGAATCGGCGGCGAATATGACCATCGCAAGTGCGACTCTTCAACAACGATCACCGACCACCGACCGACACCGAGGCCGTGTGGTGGCCGGGAGAAAGGTGTGAGAATGTTTGTCCTGGTCCGGCACGCGCACGCGGGCGACAAGACGGGGTGGCCCGGCCGTGATGCCGACCGCCCGTTGAGCACGCTCGGGTATTGGCAGGCCCGTGGCCTCGTCGCCGCGCTGGACGGCATCGAACTGCGGGCCCTGTTCGCCAGTCCCACCACCCGCTGTCATCAGTCTCTCCTGCCGCTCGCCGCGGCGCGTGGGCTGCGCGTCGACGATCACCCGCTGCTGGCCGCGGATGCACGGCCCGACGAACTGTTCGCTGTGCTGCACGCGCCGGACGCCGACGGGGCCGTCTTCTGCACCCACGGGGAGGTCCTCGACGCGCTGGCCGAAATCACCCAGGCGACGGGATCGATGTGCGTGCCCCCAGCGGGGGCGACCGCGAAAGGCGGCGCCTGGATCGTCGAGTGCGGTGCAGGTCCGTCCCCGACGCGGCGGTACCTTCCGCCCATCCCCGCCGGCTGACCTCGACTTCTACGCTGTGGCGAGCCGGGCGGCGTCCTCCCGGGCCTGCTGCGCCTTCTGCAGCTCCAGGCCGTACAGCAGGCCGAAGGCGAAACCGTTCTCGCCCGGTGTCGCGCCGGCGCGGGCGCCGAGCGTCCGGAGTGTCTGCGCGGCGACGACGCTGTCCTGGTGCTCGCCGAGAACCGTCTGCATCTTCTTGTACCTGGCCGCCTTCTTCTCGGCGGTCTTCCTCCCCAGAATCGGTGCGGCCAGTTCGGCGGCGTACCGGGCTCGTTTGGCGGCCTTCCGCGCGCGGTGCAGGGCGGCGGCGTCGTCGTCGCCGGCCGCCGCGGTGGCGACGCGGGTGAGCGCCTTGCGTTCGGCTTTGCGCACAGCCTTTTCGATGACGGCGGGATCGTCGCCGGCCTCGGCGGTCAGCGGTGGAGTGGTGCGCCACCGCGCCAGGGTGGCGAGCAGCGCGCGGTAGCGGTCGCCGTCGAGGGCTGCCATCACGTCCTTCATATGACGGAGTTGTTCGGCGAGCAGATCGTTCTCGATGCGCGCCGCGACCGGGCCCATCACCAGTTCGGACGGCAGGGCGGCGAGCGCATCCGCGAAGCGTGCGCGTTGCACCTGCCGATCCCGCACCTCCCCGAGCAACCCGGCGTACCAGGACAGTTCCGCGTCGAGTTCTGCCTGTGCGGCCGGTTCGAACAGGCGCCCGAATACCCGCAGCGTGCTGCGGAAACGCCGGATTCCCACACGGGTGGGATGCACCGGGTCCAGCCCACGACGCAACCACACGTCGCCGGCCACGATCGCCTGAACCTGTGCATCCAGATAGTCGACAAGCACCGCTTCCACCGTCGTTCGGGTCGTGTCGCCGCCGTCGACCGCATGATCCGCGACGGCGAGCACACGGCTGAGCTTCGACGGATACCGGGACGGCTGCGCACCGCGGCGGCTGAGGCGTTTACCGATCTTCCCGAGCAGTTTCTCGTTCCCGGCGTACCCGAGTTCGACCTCCACCTCCCGCCACTCACTCACGACCGCGCGATCACCGGCGACGGTGCCGCGCACCCGGTCGTCCGCCACTTCCGCCAGCAGACGGTCGTCCCCGTCGAGCAGGCGCTGCGTGCGTCTCACGGTTTTCAGCGTCGCCACCGGGTGCACCGGTTTGCCCAGTGCGACACCCGCAATCATGGTCGCCAACGCGTCGGGAACCGCGTCACCCTCGCCGGGAGGCATCCGAATCTCGGTGCGGGCTTTGTCGGCGGGGACCTTCAACTGCCATCCCACATCGGCGTCCCCGGTCCGGCGGCGAAACGTGATCTTCTGACCGAGCAGATCGCGGTCATCGGTGTCGTAATAGACGCTCTTCAGATTCACCGTGCCCTGCTCGATCCGTCCCCCGGCAGGGATCACGTCCGCGAGATCCGGCAGGACGAATTCGAGCCCCACCTCGTACTTGTCTTCCCGCTCACGCTGCGTCGACACCATGCGACCAGTCTGCCCCTCCATCTACCCCTCCACCGCGAGATCGAGGTCACTGCGCGGCATGGCCACGAGAGACGACGGTGCCACCCGTCGGCCCCGCCTCACTGGTGGTGCGCGGCAACACCATCCCGCCGTCCACCCGCCGGCGGCGCAACCGGGACCTGCCCCGCCCGCCGAGCGGCCGGGGCTGGTGACACGATATTGGTGCACCATCGGGTTGCCGTACGAATCGAGTTCCCATCCCCGGTCGATCAAGATCGGTGAACGCGGCCTCGGTGCACTCGATTCGGAAGGTCGCGGTCGCGGTGGTGGGCGGGCCAGGCCGATCTGGGTCCACCGGGCCGTGACGGTCACCGCCCGCACCGGCGGGGGTACAGCGAGCCAGCACCGCGGCTCGGACGGTCAGGTAGGACCAGCGGGCGCTGTGACCGTCGGGGTCGGTCAGGGGCCGGGTCTGATAGCGTGCCAATTCGGCCGGCACCCCGGCGGCGGTCAGGGCCAGGTGCACACAGACGCCCGACGGGAAGACCACGACGCGGATCAGATCGAGGGTCAGATGGGTCTGCGCCGCCGGTAACCGGCGCCCGTGCACCGGCAGCATGACGCCGGGACAGCCCGCTATCTGGTGAGTGATGCCACTTACCAGGCCCGAACCCTCGAGGGATGATCGTGGAGTGAGCAACGGCGAGGCACTCCAGCAGAACACCGACGGCGACGTGGAGACCGGTGGGCGCGACGGCCGCATCCTCGCGCCCCCGCCGACCATCCCCGGCGCGCCGCCCGCCGCCACCAGCGTCGTGCCGAGTGCGTTCGCCGACGGGCTTCCCGAAGATCGTTATCTGAACCGCGAACTCAGCTGGCTCGACTTCAATTCGCGCGTGCTCCTGCTCGCCGAGAACACCTCGCTCCCCCTCCTCGAGCGCGCCAAGTTCCTCGCGATCTTCGCCTCCAACCTCGACGAGTTCTTCATGGTCCGGGTCGCGGGTCTCAAACGCCGCGACGAGACCGGCCTGCCGGTCCGGTCAGCGGACGGTCTCTCGCCGCGCGAGCAGCTGGCGCTGATCGCCGAGCGCACCCAGGAGATCTCGGACAAGCACGCGCGGGTGTTCCTCGACTCCGTGCGCCCCGCACTGGCGGCCGAAGGCATTTCGATCGTCCGCTGGTCCGAACTGAACGACGACGACCGCGGCCGGCTGTCGGGGCACTTCCAGGACCAGATCTTCCCCGTCCTCACGCCGCTCGCCGTCGACCACGCCCACCCGTTCCCCTACATCAGCGGTCTGAGTCTCAATCTCGCGGTGACGGTGAAGGATGCGGTGACGGGTGGTGAACACTTTGCGAGGGTCAAGGTTCCGGACAACGTGGGCAGGTTCGTCCGCGTCCGCCGCGACGAGACACCCTCCTCCATCGACGCGTTCCTGCCCCTGGAAGATCTGATCTCCGCTCACCTCGACATGCTGTTCCCGGGCATGGAGATCGTGGAGCACCATGCATTCCGGATCACGCGCAACGCCGATTTCGAGGTCGAGGAGGACCGCGACGAGGATCTGCTGCAGGCGCTCGAGCGTGAGTTGGCCCGCCGCCGCTTCGGTTCACCGGTGCGGCTCGAGGTCGCGGACGACATGACCGAGCACATGCTCGAACTGCTGCTACGCGAACTCGACGTCGATCCCGGCGACGTCATCCAGGTACCCGGTCTGCTGGATCTGTCGTGCCTGTGGCAGGTGTACGCGGTCGACCGGCCCGCCCTCAAGGACGCGCCATTCGTGCCGGCGACGCATCCGGCGTTCGGTGAACGCGAAACCCCCAAGAGCGTCTTCTCCACGCTGCGCGAGGGCGACGTGCTGGTGCACCACCCGTACGACTCGTTCTCCACGAGCGTGCAACGGTTCATCGAGCAGGCGGCCGCCGACCCGCAGGTTCTGGCGATCAAGCAGACCCTGTACCGCACGTCCGGCGACTCCCCGATTGTCGACGCCCTCATCACCGCCGCCGAGGCGGGCAAACAGGTTGTCGCGCTGGTCGAGATCAAGGCCCGGTTCGACGAGCAGGCGAACATCGAGTGGGCCCGCAAGCTGGAACGGTCCGGGGTGCACGTGGCGTACGGGCTGGTCGGGCTCAAGACCCACTGCAAGACCTGCCTTGTGGTTCGGCGCGAGGGGTCGGCCATCCGGCGTTACTGCCACATCGGTACCGGCAATTACCACCCGAAGACCGCCCGGCTGTACGAGGACGTCGGTCTTTTCACCGCCGCTCCGGAGATCGGTGCCGACCTGACGGACCTGTTCAATTCCCTCACCGGATACTCCCGGAAAACGCGGTACCGCAACCTGCTCGTGGCGCCCTCCGGCATACGACGGGGAATCATCGAGCGCATCGACGCGGAAGTCGCACACACACTGCGGGGCGAGGACGCGGGGATCCGCCTGAAGGCGAACGCCCTGGTCGACGAACAGGTCATCGACGCGTTGTACCGCGCATCCAAGGCCGGTGTCCCCGTGCAGATCGTGGTCCGCGGAATCTGCGCCCTCAAACCCGGAGTTCCCGGCCTGAGCGAGAACATCCACGTCCGGTCGATTCTCGGGCGCTTCCTCGAACACTCACGGATCCTGCACTTCCGCGGGGCGGACGAGTTCTGGATCGGCAGCGCCGACATGATGCACCGCAACCTCGACCGCCGGGTGGAGGTCATGGCCCAGGTGAAAGATCCCCGGCTCGCCGCCCAACTGGGCGACATGTTCGATTCGACGCTGGATCCGAGGACCCGGTGCTGGGTGCTGCAGCCCGACGGCAACTGGGTGGCCTCCCCCGCCCACGGCGTGGACGTCCGCGACCATCAGGAGGCCCTCATGCGGGCCCGGACGGGCAGCGGATCCTGATCACGGGGAACCTCGTTGGTCCTCTGGTCCACCTTCGGCACGGTGTGGTCGTAGCACTCCACCGGACGGAGCCGCGAACGGGGGGCTGGTTCGTGGTGGAGGCGGAGTCTGCGACCGCGGGCGCCCGGCGAGCAGGAATCGATCTCGATGGCTCTGTGTGTCCCGGGAGGTAACGGGAGTTGAACAAACCATGAACACCCAGGCGGGGCTGGTTCGCCTGGGTTCGGTCCGACCAGACTGGAACAGTGAACGCAGAATTTGTCGTTCTTCTCATCGTGGTCGTCACCGCACTGGGTTTCGATTTCACCAACGGTTTCCACGACACCGCCAATGCCATGGCCACCTCGATCGCCACCGGGGCACTCAAACCCAAGGTGGCGGTGCTTCTTTCCGCGATACTCAACCTGGTGGGCGCGTTCCTGTCGGTCGAGGTCGCCGCGACGGTGGCCAAGGGGATCGTCAACCTCGGCGACACCGGTGGGCAGGCGCTGCTGATCATCGTCTTCGCCGGCCTCGTCGGCGGCATCCTCTGGAACCTGCTGACGTGGCTGCTCGGCATCCCCTCGAGTTCGTCGCACGCCCTGTTCGGCGGGCTGATCGGTGCGACCATCGCCGCCCTCGGCATGGGCGGCGTCGAGTGGTCCGGGGTGGTGAGCAAGATCCTCGTTCCGGCCGTGCTCGCACCGGTGGTCGCCTGCCTGGTGGCCGCCACCGGCACCTGGCTGATCTACCGCATCACCGCCGGTGTCGAGGAGCAGGCAAAGGAGCAGGGCTTCCGCTGGGGGCAGATCGGGTCGGCCTCGCTGGTCTCGCTCGCGCACGGCACCAACGACGCCCAGAAGACCATGGGCATCATCTTCCTTTCGTTGGTGGCGTACGGCAGTATCACCGCCGACACCGCGATGCCGTTCTGGGTGAAACTTGCCTGCGCCCTCGCGATCGCCCTCGGCACCTACCTCGGCGGTTGGCGGATCATCCGCACGCTCGGGAAGGGGCTGGTCGAGATCACCTCGCCCCAGGGGATGGCCGCCGAGGCGTCCTCGGCCGCGATCATCCTCACCTCCAGCCACTTCGGCCTCCCGCTCTCGACCACCCAGGTCGCCACCGGGTCCATCCTCGGAACGAGGATCGGCAAGTCCGGGGCCGAGGTCCGATGGGGTGTCGCCGGCCGGATGGCCGTCGCCTGGCTGTTCACCCTGCCCTCCGCCGCCGTGGTCGGGGCGGCGTGCTGGCTGATCGCCAACCTGATCGGCGGACTGCCCGGCGTCCTGGTCGTGTTCGCGCTGCTCCTGGCGGCCGCTGTTGCCATGTATCTGCGCTCGCGGCGGAACCCGATCGATACCTCGAAAGTGAACGAGGACTGGGACGGTGGTCTGACCCCGCCGTCCGAGAAGCCGCACAGCTCGCATTCAGCTCAGATCTGAAGAGGCAGGCATCGTGAATCTGTTCATGGACACCGTGGACTCACTGTGGCAGGTCGTGCTCATGGGCCTGCTCTTCGGTGCCGGCCTGCCCGCTGTCTTCGCGCTCGGAATCCGATTCCTGTCGCCGGGGTCCACGACGACCGCGAACGGAAGCGACGCCACCACACCGGCCGCTCTGTTCGCCGGGCTGGCCTGCTTCGCGGTGATCCTCGTCGCGATCGTCGCCGGAATACTGTTCATCATGAAGGACTTCCTCGCCCACGATTTCGGGATCCAGATCTTCTGAGGCACAGAAAGGACGGTCTGTCGTGCATCGGACATCGATCACCTCAGTCCCGGCGAAGGTCCTGGCATGGGTTCGGGGCGGCTACCCGCACGGGATACCCCGGGAGGACTACGTCGCACTGTTCGCTGTCCTGCACCGCCACCTCACCGAGACCGAGGTGCGCGAGATCGTCGACGGACTGTCGGCGCCGGCCGGGCACGCCCTCGAGGACGGCAGGATCGACCGCGCGGAGATCGAGGAGGCCATCGCCCATCTGATTCACGAACATCCCGACGACGACGACGTCAAGCGGGTGGCCTCCCGCCTGGCCGCGGGCGGCTGGCCGCTCGAGTCGGCGCTCGCGGAGAAAACCCCGCTGGTCAAGGCCCTGCCCCCGTTGTTGGGCAACATCATCGGCTGGCTCCGTGCCGGTTACCCGCAGGGGGTGCCGGAGACCGACTACATTCCCCTGATCGCCTTGCTGCGCCGGCGCCTGTCCGACGAGGAGGTCCGCGAGATCACCGCGGCGCTCGTCGACCAGGGTGACCTCCCGATCGGCAGGACCGACATCCAGACGATGATCACCAAGGTCACCAACGAGATTCCCCTCGACACCGATGTCGAGCGGGTCCGCGCCCATCTGGTGGCCGGCGGCTGGGCCATCACGGACGACACGCCGAACGATCATCCGCACTGAGTCGCGCTGATGATCTGATCGCACCGCATCGAACGCTCGGTATCGGTGCGGGGAGGAGGGCACCAGGTGTTCCAACGTGGCGCCACCGTTGCTCCCGAGCTGCACGAGCTGGACGAGTCGATGCTCGTCGAGCCCGAGTCCCGCCGCGCACCCTGGCGGACCTTCCTGGCCTCGACCCCGGGCCGGCTGTCGGTGCTGGCCGGGGTCCTCGTCGCGGCCGCGCTGGCGGCGGGCGTGGTGACGTCGGCGGTCACCGACGCGCGTCAGCGGGAGATCGACACCTTGCGGACGCACTCGGAGCCGCTGGCCGATGCGGCGCAGAGCCTCTACGGTTCGCTGTCGATCGCGGACGCCGCCGCGACGACGTCGTTCTTGTTCGGCGGGGTCGAGCCGGTCGAGGTACGCGAACGGTACAACCAGGCCGTCGGGGACGCGTCCAACGCGTTGGTGAGCGCCTCGACCGGCGTGTCCCCGGCGGATACGGAAGCGGTGGGTCTGCTGTCGGAGGTGTCGCGGCGCTTCGCCGAGTACACCAGCCTGGTCGCCACCGCCCGCGCCAACGACCGCTCCGGAAACCCGGTCGGAATCACGTATCTCGGTAACGCCTCGTCCATGATGCAGGGCACCATCCTGCCGCTGGCGCACCGGCTGTGCACCGAGCAGTGGACATCGGTGGCCACCACGCAGACGCGCACCACCCGGCTGCCGGTGGTCGCATTCGCGGTGACGACGTCCGCTGTGCTCGGACTGGTGCTGGCGCAGGTGTACCTGGCACGCAAGAGCCGGCGACTGGTCAACCCCGGCCTGGTCGTGGCCGCGCTGCTGATGGCCGGCCTGCTGGTGTGGTCGGTGGCGGCGTTGCTGGTGTCCGCGTCGGCGGCCGAGCGCGCCCGGACAACGGGAACGCAACCGCTGAGCGCGCTCGTGACCGCCCGGATCCTGGCGCAGCAAGCGCGGGCGGATGAAGTGCTCGGTGTGCTGCGGCGCGGGTCGGACTCCCAATCCGAGGTCGACTTCTCTCGGCATTCGGTCGTGCTGTCCGAGATCCTCGAGCAACACCGGAACACTTCTCGAGGTGGGGTGGCCGACGCTCCGGTCGCCGACGCCGCCACGGCGCTCGGCGGCTGGCGGGACACGCACACGGTGCTGCAACAGAAGCTCGGGAACGGGGACTATCCGGGGGCGGCCGCCCTCGCTGTCGGTCCCGGTGAACTCGGGTCGACGGCCCGGTTCGCGGCACTCGATGGGGCGTTGCAGTCGGCGATCGACCGGTTGCGGGGCGAGGAACGCGATGCCGTCGACGACGCGTACCGCGCGGCGTCGCTACTGCCCGTGGGGGCACTCGTGATCGGTGTGCTCTGCGGGTTCGCCGTCGGTGGTGGCATCTGGCCCAGGTTGAACGAGTACCACTGATGCCCCGGCGCGGAATGGAGAAGGGGACGGGGATCGGCCCGCGCCTCGAGCCTGACGACGGGCGTCGAACATCCCGGGCCGGCAGTTTCGCCGGCGCGCTCCTGGCCGTCGGGGTGGTCCTCGCCGGGTGCGCGGCCCCCGAACCCGTGACGCCCGCCGTCACCGGTGATTACACCGAGCTGTCCCTGCCGGACGGGACGCAGATCATCCCGCCGTCCGGGATCGCGCCGACGGATCCACCGGCGCCGTCCACCTGCGGCGCGCTGGCCAGTCTGCGCCCGGGCCCATCCGTCCCGACCGGCGACCGGCCGCCCGGACGGCTGGTCGCCGACATCCTTGCCCGCGGCCGGCTGATCGTCGGGGTCGGCCAGGACACCAACCTGTTCAGTTTCCGTGACCCCACCACCGACACCCTCACCGGCTTCGACGTGGACGTGGCGAGGGAGGTCGCACGCGACCTCCTCGGCGACCCGGACAAGATCGACTTCCGGCCCCTCACCCCCGCCGGCCGCTTCGACGCGCTCGAGAAGAACGAGGTGGACATCGTCGCGCAGACCACCACCATCACGTGTGAGCGGGCCGAGCGGGTGGCGTTCTCCACCGTCTACCTCGAGGCCCACCAACGCCTGCTGGTGCCGAGGGGGTCGGGGATCTCCGGGCCCGCGGACCTGGCCGGCGCACGGGTGTGCGCCGGCGCCGACACCACCTCCCTCGACACGATCCGGCGGGTTCAGCCGCAGGCCACGATCGTCGCGGTCCCGGACCGGGCCGACTGCCTGGTGGTCCTCCAGCAGCGTCAGGCCGACGCCGCCAGCAGCGACGACACCATCCTCGAGGGCCTCGTCGCCCAGGACCCCACCCTCGAGATCGTCGGTCCGGCACTGGAATTCGAGCCCTACGGCATCGGCATCAACAAGACCAACACCGACCTGGTGCGCCGGGTCAACGGCACCCTCGAGCGAATGCGCACGGACGGGACGTGGACGACCCTCTACCGCCGATGGTTGACCGCCCTCGGCCCACCTCCCGTTCCGCCCGCCCCCACCTATCGGGACTGAAGTCGCCCACATCCGGGAGGGCCAACACCGCCGAGGATGAAGCCACCGCGCCCACGCCGCAACGTTGTTCGACCGCCGCAGCATCGATGGTGGTCAGGTCGTCCGACCCGGCTTGAGCTCGGAGCATGCGACCAGACCTGCGGGATCGGGACCGACGGGCACGGGGGTCGGGGTACAGAAGTCACGATGCCCTCACCTCGCGGAAACGCGGTGGTTGCTCCACGCCGCCTACGATGGTGACGCACCCAAACATCAACCGGATGGGTCACCCGCTGATGACGACTCCCTCGCCCCGCCACGCACCCCCTGAGCGCATCCCGAACCCTCGGCCGAACCAGCGCCTGTCCACGACCGACATCGCCGGCGTCGTCGAGGCCCTCACCGGTGGGCGGCTGCTTCCCGGTCCCGGCGCCGAGAACGATCCCAGCGTCCAGTGACGGGTCGCCCGCGGCACCGACCACCCCGGCCGCCCACCACATCCGCGACCCGCACGGCCGCGGTGGGTGCGCGCAATCGGATCGGCCGGGAGAGCATCGCCGGAGTCGTAACTGTGTCGGCGGGTGTGATCTGCCTGGCGTTGGGCGGGATCTCCGGGGCCGCGCTGGTGTTCGGGATCGGTGCGCTAACCGCGCCTGCAATGGTCCTGATCGCGGTGACCACCGCCGGGTTCCTCGCCGCCGGTGCGGTATTGATCGCCCGCACGCGCCCACATCGACCGGAGCAAACACCGGCGGGCAAATGGTCCCTGCCGTCGCTGTCCGATCGCCACACCGATCAACGAACGAAGGAAGATCCATGACCGACGCACCGGTCGAGCACGCCGCGCGAGTGGACACCACCGAATGGATCAAGGCCCACCTCGAGCGGATGGGCCACGCCGACCCGACCGGCGAAACCCGGCACGAGCCCGACCTGCGGACCCACCAGCCCGAATAGTCACTTGTCGGGAAAATCTCCCGTGATCACGAAGATCACGCGGCGACTGATCTCGACGGTGTGATCACAGAAACGTTCATAGAACCGGCCCAGCAGCGTGATGTTCACCGCGGACGCGGCCCCATACAGCCAGCCGTCGCTCTTGGTGGCGGTGAAAAGCTTGCGGAGCAGCTCATCGGTTCGCTCGTCCGCCCAGATCAGGTCCAACGCGGCCGCCTGATCTCGGGTCCGCAGGACTTCCCGGGCAGCCGCGGCCTGCGCCGTGGCCGCCGCCCCCATGTCCGAGATGATGCCCCGCAGCTCGTAGGGAACGACCGGCTCTGGATGGTGCAGCCGCGCCACCTCGGCGATGTGCGCCGCCAGGCTGCCCATCCGCCGCAGGTCCGCGATGTTGTGCATGCCGCTGATCAGGGCCCGCAGGTCCTGCGCCACCGGTTGCTGACGCGCAATCAGGGTGAGCGCGCGATGATCGAGCTCCCGGCCCCGGGTATCGATGTCCGTGTTGACCTCGGCGGCCCGGTCGGCGGCGGTCAGGTCGGTATCGAGCAGGGCCCGGGTGGCGCGATCGATCGCAACCTCCGTCAAGGCACACAGCTCGACCAGATCCTCCCTGAGCTCCGCGAGTTCTTCGTCGAATTGTTCCCGCATCGTCCCGGATGCCCTCTCGCTGTCTATTACTCGGCTGTCCGAGACACCCACTCGGGCTCGGCGGCACGCTGCCTGGGAATACCCCCTCCCCGGGGAAATCAGTCCTTCTCGCGGGAATCCCGGCCGTGAGGGTGACCTGGTTGCCCGGGCGGGCAGGGTTTCTCGAGTTTCCCCGGGGGCGTCGCCGACCACCCACGGCGACTGAGAGGGGTCGACGCCCGGATCAGTCGTGTTGATACCCGGGTGCGGTGTCGGCGCCTTGGCCGGTCCGTGCAGACGGGTAGTGGTCGACGATCGACGCCCGCTCATTGGACGTCGTCGATTCGGCACGCCCGACGGACTCGGGGCCGCGCGCTTCGATCGCCACCTGGTTCTCCCAGTACACCTCCGATCGTCCGCGCGACGCCCCCGGAACACCCATCAGGGTCTCCTCTCCACCCGTACCGCCCCAAGACTCGTCGGCCACATTGTCGCGATGCTCGGCGTTATCGAATCCGAACCATGAACCTGCCGCCCATCCTTTCGTAACGGACGAGAATCCGCACGGGGGGCCGAGGTGCACTGCCCCATGCGCAGAGCCACGCCCCTTGGCCGGAACCGGATTCGTCGAGTGGGCGGGTCGGACAACCGAGCACCCAGGTGTCCTGTGCGGGAAGTCGGAGTGCGCTGCCCTGGGAACATGGTGGCAGCCAGGCGACCGGCGAGCCTCGTCCATGCGAGAATGACAGCCGTGCCCGACCAGCCGAACCGCAGCGCACCAGGCCGATTCACGGTCGGCTCGAAGGTGTGGTTCCGGGACGGTGCCGGCGGCGACCACATCGCCCGGCTGCCCGGTACGGTCGTCGAGGATTACTGCGACGAGGTCGCTGCCAACGCTGAACTGGGCCGGGACTGGGCGCCCGTCCGGCGGTGGGCCGTCGCGTTGGACGAGGGTCGGCTCGTCTTCAGCGACGGAAACGACCTCGAGGATCGGTGATCGGGTCGGGCGATGATGTCCGATCCGAGCCGGGAAACTCCGGGGCAGCCGCGGCGATCGACATTCGGGTGTCCGGGTACCAGCCTCGCAGCCAGCCCGGCCACCACCGGCGGCGCGCGATCATCTCGGCACCGATCACCTCGGAATTGATTACCTCGGAACCTGCTTTCGGCGCCGCCTCGGGCGCGACGGGCACCAGTCCCTGAAGTTTCTCTCGGGCGAGCCGCTCGACCAGAAGGGGAATGAAGTCGCGCACCTTCCCGGTTGCGAAGTGCTTGTGCGCGGAGCGCACCACCTGTTCGATGTTCTCCCGGGGCAGGTCGGGGAACCGCGTATCGAGGCGGTCGATGACTTGGTCGATGTGCAGCAACTCTTCATCGTGCGTCATGAGAAAATCCTCCGCCGAGCCCACGGGTGGGGTCAACGAGCGGATCGAGGACCTCGAAGATCCTTGTCGCGTTGCTCCTTGCAGCACACGTGCGCGAATCGACCGGAGTGCCGGGTACAGGGCAGGAACAGCGATCAGCAATGCATCAACATGGTTTTCCGATACTCGCTTTGAACAGCGGTTTCGCAGTGTCGATGGTGTCGCAACCTGTGTCGGAAAACTCGACGCCCCCAGGGACCGGGGCGGCCGTGCGGGCCCCTCGTCGACGGCGACGGCCGGGGCGTCAGTTTCGCTCGATGTCGGAGTACATCGGGATGCCCTTCCAGTCGATGACGACGTTCGACACGTTCTCCGACCAGCCGCTGGCGGCGTTGCGGTACCACGTCGGGACGGCGGGCAGGTCGCGCAGGAGAACCTCCTGCGCCTGATTCAGCAGGTCCTGCGCCTTGTCGGGATCCACCTCACCGGCGGAGGCACGCAGCAGCCGGTCGAACTCGGGGTTCGAGTAGTCGCCGTCGTTGGA
>SEEV01000476.1 GCA_004211695.1 Rhodococcus sp. (in: high G+C Gram-positive bacteria) | reverse complement strand
GCGCCTTGGCCATCAGCACCGGTGAGTCGTTCATCGGCGCCTCGTCGACGTACTCGAGCCGCGGGTGCCAATCGGCCAGCGCGGCCGGATCGTTGAAGCCGCAGTGGAACTGGGTGTCGTATTTGCGCAGCATGGGGTCCCATTTCGAGGTGCGCCACGCCCAGACCGCCACCGTGTCGAACTGTATTTGGCCGGTGGGGAAGGCGTCGACGACGCTGGTCAGCAGCCGCCGGAGGTCGGCCTCGGTCAGGTAGGGCACCAGTCCCTCGGCGATCATCAACACCGGCCGGCCGCGGAGGATACGGTCCAGCCAGGTCAGGTCGGTGACGCTGGAGCCGATCAAAGTGTAGTGCTCTCGCGGCGGCAGAAATTGTTGCCGCAGTTCGATGATGGACGGGTAGTCCAGGTCGTACCAGTCGACGGTGGCGGGCGGGTCGATCCGGTACACGCGGGCGTCGAGGCCGCCGCACCACAGCGGCGAGGCCCATCTGGCTGGTACCGAATCTGTGCTTGTCGTAGTCGGGGTCGAGGCGGCGCATCGCCTGCTCGGCGTATTTGTCGCCGAGGATCGGGTCCGGCAGCCGATTGTCCAGCGCTTTGGCCCTGAGGACGGGTCTGAGGGTCTTCTGCACTCCGACAAGTTCGGTGTCTTGCACACTAACGACGCTACTCCAGGAGGTTCCCAATGCATCTCGGGGAACTCGAGCCGAATTGGATGTAGGTTCTCACTGTCGGTGGCATGCCCTGATGCTGCGACCAGTGGTGATTCGGACTGTCTCAGGTCGTTGGCCGTACGCCCAGTCTCAGATTCGTGACACTTCTTCACAGGGGCCACCGACCTTCGCCTGCATAGCGGTACGCCTACATCTGGCTGTTCGTCGACTCGGTACTACGTGTTGCGGTACTGTTTGGCGGCCTTCTCACCAATCAGTACCGACGGCGCGTGGGTGTGGCCGCGGATGATGGCGGGCATGACGGATGCGTCCGCGATGCGGAGTTTGTCAATGCCTCGGACCTCGAGGTCGGGTGTGACGACGCTGGCAGCGTCTCTGCCCATGCGGCAGGTGCCGACTGGGTGGTAGATGCTCTGGTCGAGCTCCTCGCGCGCACGGGTCAGCATCTCCTCGTCGGGCGTTCCGGGTGGCACGACCGGCCGGACGATCGGGCCGAGCTGGGATTTCAGCGAGGGCGCGGAGGCGAGCGCGGCGCACATCCGTAGGCCTTCGAGCATCGCGTTCCGGTCGATTCCGTCGCTGTCGCTGAGGTAACGGGGGTCGATGACCGGCTTCGCGGCGGGATCGGCGGATCGGAGCGTGATCTGGCCGCGGCTGACGGGTTTGAGGAGTACGACGGCGTGCGCTGTCGGTGCGATGAGCCCCTCCTCGAAGAACGGTGCGGGCCCGAAGAGTATCTCGAGGTCGGGCAGCGGCAGGTCGGGGCGACCGCGGGCGAATCCGTACGCTTCCTCGACATTCGAGGTTCTCGGTCCACGAAGCCGCAGAAGACTGTACTCGTTCACACGACCGACGGAAGCCGAAACACGGTTTTCATTTTCTGCGCACCTTGCACATCGAACGGGCTCTCGCATAGTCACTTTGACGTTGACGACGCATCAAAGGCAGACCAGGATCATACGACAACCGGGCTGCGACGACCCGCGTCGTGACCGGACAAGGGTCGCTACTCGGCCGTCCTCACCCGCACACTTCCGAGGTACTCGCCGCAAGTAGTTCGATACAAGGAGTAGCACGTGGGCGCTGCGCAGATTGTGTTCTTAGTCGGCCTCGCTTCTCTGATCGTGGCCATGGCGCTTCGCAAGAACGTCATGATCCCCGCGATACTCGCGACATTTGCAACGGCACTGGCGTACAGCGGCAGCGTCCCGAATGCCATCATGTCGGTGTTCCGGGCCACCATCACTTCCGGCACCGCACTGTTCGAGATCTTCATCGTCATCGCCGCGGTGACCTCGATGCTCGCGGCGATGCGGGCGATCGGTTCCGATGAGGTGATGGTGCGCCCCATCAGCCGGTGGATGGTCAATGGTCGCGTCGCATACATCGTGCTGTTCGTCTTCACCTATCTCCTCTCGCTGTTCTTCTGGCCGACCCCTGCCCTCGCCCTGATCGGTGCAGTCTTACTTCCTGCCGCGATCAAGGTGGGCCTGCCACCGCTCGGAGCCGCGGTGGTTCTCGCGATCTCCGGCCAGGGGATGTCGATCGCCTCCGACTACGTGATCGGTCTTGCGCCGTCGATTTCCGCGAGCGGCGCGGGCGTTCCCGCCGACGACATCGCCGACCGTGCCCTGGTGATCTCATTGATCGTCGGTATCACCGCGGCGGTGCTCGCCTACTTCCTGACCGTCCGCCGCAGGATGCGGACGGAGGCGGTTCCGGGCACCGACCCGATCGGTGGAGCCGTGCGTCCCCCCGGTGGTGTCGGTGGCACGCCCGGTGGCACGTCTGCCGGTTTCGCGCCGGGCCCGGACGTCGCGGTCTCACCCACCGTCACGGATGTGCTCGACGAGGAACTGCCGGGCTTCGAGGACGACGGAACGAGAATCACCGATCGCCCGACACTGACCCGTGCATGGGCGATCGGCGTGCCCGCCGCGTTCGTCGCCGTCCTGGCGTACATGCTGGTCGGTCGCTTCACCGACCTCGTCCCCTGGGAGGACGGTGGCGGCGCGTCTCTGGTGGGAGGCACGGCGATCATCGTGATGGCGCTCGTGACCGTCACGTCACGACGCTCCGACGCCCTCGAATTCTGCGCAACCCACTTCGTCGATGGTCTGTCGTACGCCTTCAAGGCGATGGGAATCATCCTTCCCGTCGCAGGTTTCGTGTACATCGGCATTCCCGACTACTCGGGCGCCATTCTCGGACTCGACGACGACGCCACCGGTCCGGCCTTCCTCTTCGACACCGTGGAACGAGTGCAGCCGTACATCCCCGACAACGGCGTATTCGTCGCGCTCAGCATGCTCTTCATCGGTATGGCGGTCGGTCTCGACGGTTCGGGGTGGGCCGGCCTACCCCTCACCGGTGGACTGGCTGCCGCGCTGGCCCCGCAGTCCGGGATGGACACCGCGACATTGGCGGCCATCGCCCAGAACGGCGCCACGTGGACGGGCGGGGGAACTCTCGTGATCTGGTCGTCGCTGGTCGTGGTCGCCGGATTCTGCCGGATACCGGTTTCCGAATTGGTCCGCCACCTCGTCGTTCCGGTGATGGCCGGACTGCTGCTGGCCACCGGAGCCGCCGTCGTCATCTGGTAGCGGCTCATCGCCGAAGACGGTTTCCACACAACCCCTGACATGGAAGGACACTACGAAATGAGCTCGGTCCCGTTCCGCTACGACCCCGCCCGGTGCGCACTGATCGTCATCGACATGCAGAACGATTTCTGCTCACCCGACGGGTCGCTGGCACAGAAGGGCTTCGACGTGACCGCCCCGTTGGCGATGGCTCCGCGACTCGATCACCTCGTCGCGTCCGCGCGCGCGGCCGGGGTCCGGGTGATCTTCATACGTACCCTGCACGACGACACCACCGATACACCCCAGTGGCTCGGCCGCGTGGGCGAGGGGCCGGACGCGGCACGCACCGGAATTACCTGCCGCACAGGCACACCCGGGGCAGACTACTACGCCGTCGCTCCGCAGGAAGGCGATGTGGTGATCACGAAGAACCGGTTCAGCGCTTTCGTCGGCACCAACCTCGACCTCACCCTGCGTTCCCTCGGCATCGATTCCCTGCTCTTCACCGGCGTCGCCACCGAGGTGTGTGTCGAGTCGAGCCTGCGTAGCGCACTGTTTCACGAATATTGGGTCTCGCTCGTCGAAGACTGCGCTGCCACCTACAGCCGAACAGCCCACGACGCCTCAGTCTCCGTCGTCGCACAGAACTTCGGCACCGTGATCACCGCCGAGAAGCTCGAGTCGTTCTGGACCGCACTCCCATGATGGTGAAGGGCTCCGGCGAGCGCCCGGCGGCAACGCTCGATGTCGGCCAGCACGACACCCGCATCGGCGGACTCGTTGAGCGATTCGACGGGCCTACCATCGGTGAACCGTCCTGGAAGAGGTGGAGGCTTTGATGTGCCCCGGGTCCGGTGGAGTCGCGTATTTGGGGTTCTGGCTACGATCTCGCCCGAAGGAGGCGGATCTGTGCCGAAGGAGTCCCCGGACGAGTTGAAGGAACGGGCGACGAGGACGGCGATCGAGGCGCGGCAGGACCCGGCAGCCAGCCATGGCGCGATCAAGCGGATCGCCGGCCGGTTGGGCGTGCACCCCGAAGGGTTGCGCACCTGGGTCGCCAGGGGTGAGATCGACGACGGCCACCGCCCCGGGGTGCGCACCGATGAGGCCGCACGGATCGCTGAACTCGACCGAGAGAAACCGTGAGATACGCAGAGCCAAAACGATTTTGAAGAGCGCGTCGGCTTTCTTCGCGGCCGAGCCCGTCCGTCCACACCGGTGATTGTGGACTACATCGACGCTCATAAGTCCCAATACGGGGTCGAACCGATCATCGAAGTTCTCCGGCAGGCAGGCATCGCATGCTGGGTCTCGGGTACTACGCAGCGAATAAGCGGCAGCCCTCCCACCGGACGATCCGTGACGCAAAGCTCACCGAACGGATCGTCCGTACTCACCGCGACAACTACGGGGTCTACGGCGTTCGCAAGGTGCACACGACCCTGCAGCGGGAGGGTGTGCCGGTGGCTCGGTGCACCGTCGAACGGTTGATGCGCTCAGCTGGTCTGCGCGGGATCTCCCGCCGGCCGGGGCCTCGTCACACCCGGCTGGCACCGCCGCAGCACCAACCCGGCGACCTGGTCAGCCGACGTTCCGCGCCGCGCGAGTTTCGGCCGAATTCGACTGGTAAGCAACGGAACTCACCACGCTGATCAGCGACGGCGACACCGCGCCGATCCCGCGCCCGATCAACACACTCCCTAGCTTGAGTTTCCCCGCTATCTGATTGGTCGGCGTGTCTTCGACTGTGGTGCTTGCCTTTCGGTGCCATCGGCTGTATTACCTAGATATGGCTTCGATCGTGAGGAAGCGGCAGGGT
>SEEV01000475.1 GCA_004211695.1 Rhodococcus sp. (in: high G+C Gram-positive bacteria) | reverse complement strand
GATGTCCCGACCCCACCACGGGAGAAGAGACCGATGCTGATCGACGAATATCTACCGAAAATCGAAGAATGGGTCGAACATTCGAGAGGACGAGTCCGCGCCGACATCGCCCACGACAAACTGCTCGCCCTCGGATTCACAGGCACCGAACGCACCACCCGCCGCGCCGTCGCCCAGGTCAAACGCGCCTACCGGCTCGGACACACCCGGGTGCACCGGCCTGGGGGCACCTCCCACGGAGTGGGGGAGGATCACCGAACCCGGGCTCTGGCTGCAGTACGACTTCGGTGACGGCCCGATCGTCGACGGCGCCAAGACCGTATTGCTGTGCGCGTGGCTGGCCTGGTGCCGATTCCGGGTGGTGATCCCGTTGCGTGACCGCACCGCCCCCTCCGTCTACGCGGGCCTGGACCGTGCCTTCCGGCGGATCGGTGGTGTCCCGACGTATCTGCTCACCGACAACGAGAAGATGGTCACCACCGAACACATCGCCTCGGTCGCCGTCCGCAACCCCGGCGTGGTCTCCTTCGCCCGGCACTACGGCCTGGCCGTGAAGACCTGCCTGCCCGCGGACCCCGCCACCAAGGGTGGGGTGGAGAACACCGTCAAGCTGGCCAAGGCCGACCTGGTGCCCACCGACCACAATCTCGCCGCCCACTACGACAGCTTCGACGACCTCGAGGCCGCCTGCACCGCCTTCTGCGACCAGGTCAACACCCGCATCCACCGCACCACCCGACGCATCCCGGCCGACATGCTCGCCGAAGAACGCCTCCACCTGCACCCGGTCCCGGCCGCCCCGCACACCGTGACCTGGGGAGTGACGCGCATCGTCCCCGACAACACACCGATGATCTGCTTCGAGAACGGCCAGTACTCGGTGCCGCACACCCTGCGCGGGCAGACGGTGTGGGTCCGCGCGCACGGCGCCGGGGCGGGCGAGCGGATCATCTTCGTCCACCACGGCGACACCGGTCCGGTCGAGGTAGCCCGCCACCGGCGGGCCCGCCCTGGCTCGCCGCAGATCTGCGACGAGCACTTCCCGCCGGCCCCGGCCGGGGTGCTGGGTCGTCACCCGACCCCGCGGACCGACGCCGAACGCGCCTTCTGCGACATCGGTGCCGGTGCCCGGCTGTGGTTGTGTGAGGCCGCCGAGGCGGGCACCGGGAAGATCCGCGTGAAGATGGAGCACGCGGTGTCGCTGGCGAAGCTGCTCGGCGCCGAACAGGTCGACTGGGCGCTCGGGCACGCCGCCGCCTACGGCCGCTTCGCCGAGGGCGACCTCATGGCGATCCTCGATGCCCACCCCGCCGGCGCCGCCTCGGATCTGACCCACCGGGCCGACGAATCGCGGCCCCTGGCCCAGGGCACCGCCGGGTGGGCCCGGTTCGGTGCCCCGATCCCGACCGAAC
Organism: Rhodococcus sp. (in: high G+C Gram-positive bacteria); assembly: GCA_004211695.1. Taxonomy (GTDB): domain Bacteria; phylum Actinomycetota; class Actinomycetes; order Mycobacteriales; family Mycobacteriaceae; genus Rhodococcus_F. The sequence continues at coordinate 3,209 of SEEV01000475.1, read as the reverse complement.
TCGCCGACACCGAGGGATCCGGCGCCACCGAACCCTGACACCGACCACGCACAGTGTTATCGGAAGTGCTGTGCTGCAACAGCATCAAGGATCGTCATGCAAACACCGACCACAGGAGGGCTGTTCTCGTGAGCACTGCACCACCGTCGGCGCCGCCGCTGCCGGCCGACCTGGAATCCCTGTTGCACCGGCTGCGGCTGCCGCACATCCGCCGCGCCGCCCCCGACGTGCTGGCCACCGCCCGCGCCCAGCGGTGGGAACCGGCCGAGGTCCTCAAGGCGTTGCTCGCCGAGGAGGCCGCCGGGCGGGAACGCTCGGCGCTGGCCACCCGCCGCGCCGCCGCCGCGTTTCCTACCGGCAAGACCTTCGACGCCTGGAAACCGGAACTGTCGTCCATCCCGGCGCCGACCCAGCAGGCGCTGCGCACCCTGGAGTGGATCGAGCGGCGGGAGAACCTCGTGGTCTGCGGCCCGTCGGGAACCGGGAAGACATTCTTCCTCGAGGCCCTCGGTCAGCACGCCGTCGAACGAGGGCGAAAGGTGTTGTGGTTCACCCTCGAAGACCTCGGCGCCCTGATCCGCCGGCACCGCGCGGACGACTCGGTCTCGGGTGCTCTGACCAAGCTGCTGCGCGCCGATCTCGTGGTCATCGATGACATCGGCCTGTTGGCGGTGGCCGCGGACGCTGCCGAAGGCCTCTACCGGCTTGTCGATGCCGCCTATGAGAAACGCGCCCTTGCGCTGTCGTCGAATCTGCATCCCTCGGGATTCGACGAGCTGATGCCCAAGACCCTGGCCACCGCCACCGTCGATCGGCTCATGCATCACGCTCACCTGTGTCAGACCAGTGGTGATTCGATCCGGATGAGTCAAGCCCTCGCCGGCACCGGCACCACACCGCTGATCTGAGCCAGCACGGTGGGCAGTTTCGTGTCCGCCTACGGGCACATTCATGTCCGCCCGCGGGCAGGTCTCGTGTCCGTCTGTGGGCACGACCGAATGTCCCTTGACACTCGTCGCCATCCACATCAGTGACTCGGAGGAGCTAAACGGATGCCTACACCAGTGGATAAGGGCCTTGTAAGAACTCCCGAGCGTGAGCTCAGGCGAGTCGCGACAGCTTGCATTGCCGGGACGGCGCTACAAGCCTAAAACTACTTCCTTTATGGACCGCTGCTGCACTTGTGTTCAATCGGGTGTTCTTTCCTTACTTCGACCCGGTGGTGGGTACGCTGCCGGCTTTCCTCACGTTCGCCGCCGGTTTCGTCGTTAGACCGCTCGGCGCGGGCGAGTGTTCAGCCACCTCAGGGATCGGCGCGGACGACGACTCGCGCTGATCATCACCAGCACTCTCATGGGCTTATCGACCGGCCTGATCGAGCTGCTGCCCACATACGACATGATCGGTTGAGTGCGATGGGCGATCCGTGGTTGCACGCGTCGGCGACACCGATGGTGGGCACATACCGAGCGCCCGAGTACGCGAAGATGTTAGCGGTGTACGGGCCTAACCCAAATGGCCTCGCGACAGTGGCCCATTCCCAGAAATCACTATCTGGACGATGAATAGCCCCGGCACGTGACCAACGAGGCCATCCAGCTCAAGCGCATCACCGCCTATCAGCTCGACAAGCTCGCACCACTCTGGATGGCATTTCATCGTCACCACGTGGGCGTGGCTGGCCATCTGAAACCGATCGGAGCGCCGCTGCCCCCGAAGCGTCGTGGAGGAATCGCAAGGCGAGGTACGTGGTTAGGGTCGCCTCGCCAGACGCATTCGCTCTGATCGCCGAGGTAGAAGGTAAACCGTTCGGCTACGCCATGGCCCCGTGTGAAAGATGAGGCTCAGTGCTCATGGGAGCGCGGAGGGAGGACAGGCGTCCTGGAATCCCTTTCGTGCAGGCTGACCAGCGTAGCGGCAGGATCGGGACACGGCTGTTCGAGGCAGTCCGGTCTGGGTTCGGAAGCAGGGCGCGGCACAGTTGGAGCTGGCCGGGATCACTCGCAACGAGAGCGCGATCCGGTTCTACGCCCGGCAAGGACTCGTGCGATACGTGACAACACTGGTAGGTCGCAGCTATAACAAGGGCGGCGACTCAGGTCGGCGCACCCGAGCAGCGGGTGCGCCGAGTATCCGTCGTGCCACCCGCCCACGGCTCCACGCGACGCACCCTCGCCGGCTGACCAGACTGGCTCTGCAGCCTGAAGTGTCCACGGTCGGGCGGCTTGAGTTGGCCCCAAGACGAGCATGGACGTTCGTCTGGCAGTTCGAACTGAAACGGTGAATCACCGTGTCCGCCGACATTGCTGTCACATGTTGTGCCGTCGCCAGACTGGGCAGCCAAGAACCTGATCATCCTTGGCGGAGTGAATATCTCGCCGACCGAGATCGAGAACGTCCTGTCTGGACACCCGCAGATCGTCAAGGTCGCCGTCGTCGGCCGCCCCGACGACCGCCTGGGCTCCGCGCCGAATATCAAGGCGAACGTGTCCTCCAGGTGCTACGGCTGTGTGCGGCCGCGAGCACAGCCAATCCCCCACCAGCGCAGTGGACTGAGGGGGACTCCCGCGATGGACGGCAAACTTCATCTCATTTTGGTCGTCAAGGCCGGATGCTGCGTGCCCGCTTACGAATGAGTCGATCTTCGATCGTGCAGTACAAGCATTCCACCACCCCCGGCGGAGCTGAATCGAAGCGAGCCTTGTCGTTGTCGGCTACGCGCTGTGGGCCGGATAGTCCGTGTAGCCCTTGGCGTCTCCGCCGTAGAACGTCGCGGGCACCGGTTCGTTGAGCGGCAGTCCTTTCGCAAGGCGTTTGGGCAGGTCAGGGTTGGCAATGAACGAGCGGCCGAAGGCGACGGCATCAATCAGGCCAGCGGAGATCAAGGTCTCGGCCTTCTCGACGTTGTAGTTGCCGGCGCCGACGATGACGCCGGGAAACGCGGACCGCAGTTGGCCGCGAAACTCTTGGTCCAGGGGCGGGCCGCCCGCCCAGTCCGGCTCGGAAAGGTGCAGAAACGCTATACCGCGAGCCGCGAGCTCCGTCGCCACGTGCAACCCCATCTCGGCACTCTCCGGGTCGTCGAGCCCATTGAAGGGACCGACTGGCGAGACGCGGACACCGACGTGGTCGGCGTCCCACGCGCCGGTCACCGCGTCGACGACCTCCAGCATCAGCCGGGCGCGGTTGGTCTGCGATCCGCCATAAGC
>SEEV01000093.1 GCA_004211695.1 Rhodococcus sp. (in: high G+C Gram-positive bacteria) | reverse complement strand
AGGGCGAAGCCCATGTTCTCCGCGACGGTCATGTGGGGGTACAGCGCGTAGTTCTGGAAGACCATCGCGATGTCGCGGTCCTTGGGTTCGGAATGCGTGACGTCGCGGCCGCCGATCAGAATCTGCCCGCCGTCGACGTCCTCGAGGCCGGCGAGCATCCGCAGCGACGTGGACTTGCCGCAGCCGGACGGGCCGACGAGAACGAGGAACTCGCCGTCCTCGATGTGCAGGTCGAGTTGATCGACCGCGGGGACGTCGGACCCGGGAAAGAGCCTGGTCGCGCGGTCGTACGTGATTGTTGCCATGAGAAATGAATCCCTCCACCGGCAGGAACGTGCCGGACGATCCGAGTGTCAGGGGCGCGCCGGCTTGTGCCGACGGGAGAGAACTATGGCGCAGATCACAGGGCTTGTCCACTCGGGCGTCCGCCGTCCACGTCCCTCCGGACGAACGGGACGCTCGTTGCGTCATATCGAACGAGCGTCCCGTTCGTTCAGTGGCGGGTGGCCTCGACAGGTCGCCGACGAGGTCGATCGGCTGGTCGCGTCGGCGTCGTCGTGCGACGTGGAAGAAGCCAGGCAGGCCTTTCTGGAGAAGCGAACCCCACGCTTCGTGGGACGCTGACGTCAGGGCAGATGCCAGAGCATCGAGGCTACCGTCGCGGCGCTGACGGCGACGGCAGCCGAGACCGAGAGGAGTTGCCGGTGCGTGGCACCTGCAACGCTCTCGCGCAACGCACGGCCCCGCACTGCGCTCGCCCACAGCAGAAGTGCGGTTGTCGCCACTGCGGCGAGCAGCGCGGGCACCGTGGAGGCGCCTGCGCGGCCAGCGGCACGGTGCACGAGCACGGCCGAAACGCAGAAGGCGGCCAAGGTGGTTCGGCGCCATGCGAGTGCGGTTCTCTCGGCCTGCAGACCGCTGTCGGAGCCGGCGGTCACGAGAACAGCATCGTGACAACGGCGAGCACGGCGATAACGCCGACCCCGACGCAGAGAACGGGAACGAGAACCGGGCGTGGGAGCGGGCGAGTGCGGCGCATCGCCGATTGCACGGTGCGCCAGTGCTGGTATGCCCCGACCGCCAGGACGAACGCGAGCGCGACGCAGGCCGTCCCCAGTGCGAGGTGAGCGAACTCGATACGTGACGACGCGACAAGTTCGTGCACGGCGACCCCGCCCGCGAGCAACCCGAGCGAGGTCCGGATCCACGCCAGGAAGGTGCGTTCGTTCGCGAGCGTGAACCGGTAGTCGGGTTCGGTGTCGGCGGGAGACTCCGGCACCTCGGATTCCGTCGTCGTCACGGGACGGAAACCCGGGCCGTGGACGGGGCTTCGAGGACCGCGACGCACGTGTCGACGAGGTCGGACACGATCGCCTCGGTCTGCCCCTCGGTACGCTCGTGCTTCTCCCAGCGTGCGAGGGTGACGAGGCTGAGATTGATGATGCTGACGACACGCCAGCCCGCCACGTCGTGCGGAGCCCTCGCCAGACCGACGATGAGGTCGCGCACCCGGCGGAAACTCTCGGCGCTGAGGTGCTTCTGGACGAACTCGGCGAGCGCGGGGTCGTTCGTGACCTGAACGAGGAACCGTGCGTACATGCTGTCGGGTCGGCCGAGCGTCGCGGCGGCGAGGGGGCGGATGAGCGCCTCGATCGCCTGCCGGGCGGTGGGTGGTGTCCCGAGTGCGGTGAGATCGTCCAGCAGCGCCTGCCTGCGTTCGTTGACCGGCGACATTCTCGCCTCGACGACGGCGTCGATCAGCCCCTCGCGCGATCCGAAGTGGTATTTGGCGGCGGACTTGTTCGCCTGCCCGGCAGCGTCCTGCACGTCCTTGAGCGTCAACGCCGTCATTCCGCGTTCCGCGACGATGCGTTCCGCGGCGTCGATCATTGCCTGACGCGAATTCTTGGCCACACCCACGAGGTTAAGGTCGTGTCCTTATTTGTGTCAACGGGTGGAACGGCGGCCGGCGGTGGCAGATCCATATTCGGCCGGACGGGTGAGTTGCGCTGCGACCCGCGCCAGGGTGGCGCTGGTCAGGTATCCGACGGTACCGACGATCAGCAGCAGGCCCCAGACGGCGCGCGCGTCGAACTTCTGCTGGCTCTCGACGAGTAGCCGTCCGATGCCTTCGCCGGCGCCGAGGATGTCGACCAGCAGCGTGATTATCAACGCCATCGACGCTGCAACCCGCACACCGAGCATGATTCCGGGAGCGAGGGTGGGCAGTATGACCTTGCGCCATCGCTCACCGGTCGACAGGCCCAGGGTGCGTGACATGTCCAGGCGCACGGCGGGGACGGCGCGCATCGCTGTGGCGGTGTTCAGCAGGATCGGCCACGATACGACCAGGGCCACGACCGCTACACCACTCACGAGTGACGTGCCGAGAATCAGGACTGCGACGGGGACAAACGTGGCGCCGGGTACGGCGGCCAGGAAATCGACGGTCGGTGAGAGAGTGCGATCGATCCGCGGTGACGCGCCGATCGCGATCCCCACTATTGCGCCGATGAGCGCTGCAAGCGCCAGCGCGACAACGAAGGTCGTCAGCGTCTGCCCGATTGCCGGCAACAACACGCCCTCGTCGTACATGCGTGCGATCGCTCCGAGCCATTCGTCCGGCGGCGGGAAGGACAACGAATCATCACTGGCGACGAGCTGCCACACGATCAGCAGCGTGGCGAGCGGCACCAGTCCGCGTAGGGGCGTCGTCGCCGATTCGCCGACGTGGTCCGCAGCGTTGGTCATGGCGCGTGCAGGGTACGCGGGGCTGCTGGAAGATCCGGTGCGAACGACCGCGCGCAAAGCGGTGTTCAGTAGGTAGCCGGCAGTGCCGGCTACGAGAGCGTAGGCCCACATACGTGCGGGCGCCAGCGCATTCAGTGACTCGATCAGGCCGCCGCCGAGGCCTTGCGGAGAGCTGGTCATCTCGGCCGCGATGGCGACGAGCAGCGCAACGACAGCGGCCAACCGCGCGCCGACCAGCCACGCCGGCACCACCGCTGGAATGACGATCTTCCGAACTGTCGTCGCACGCGATAGGTGCAGCGTTCGCGCGACGTCGTACTGGCGCGGGTGCACCGCCGCAACGCCGGCGGCGGTGTGGAGCAGGACCGGCCACAGCGCAGCGTAGACAGCGAGGATCAGCTCGGTAGTGACCGCGGGTCCGAAGGTCAGCACCGCGACCGGGACGAGCGCGACGGCCGGGATCGTGCGCAGCACGTCGACCGACGCCATCAAGTACTTCCGGAGTGTGGGGACGAGCCCGATGACCAACCCCAGCGCGCCCCCAACCGTCAGCGTGATCACAGCGGCAGCGAGCGCCACGCCCAGGGTGTGCGCGAGGTCGTCGACGAGTTCCCCCGTCTGAACCAGATCGGCGAGGGCATCGGCGACGTCGCGCGGCGCCGGCAGGTACTCGTAGTCGAGCACGTCGGCGGACACCAGCAGTTGCCACACGGCGATCGCGGTCAGCGGCACGATCAGCCCCATGACGCGCGGACGGCTAACCATTCTGCGCCCCGCAGGGCCTGTCCGAGCAGATGCCGGACCTGCAGGTAGCGCGGCAGCTCCCGCGTCGTCAATTGATCGCGCGGCCAAGGTAATTCGGTCGGCACGGTGAGCGTGATGACACCGGGAGTGCGGCTGAGCACGAGTACGCGGTCGCTGAGATAGATCGCCTCGTCGAGGTCATGAGTGATGAACACGATCGTGGCACCGGTCTGCTGTTGCACACGCAGGAGCACGTCCTGCAGCGACGCCTTGGTCATCGCATCGAGCGCCCCGAAGGGCTCGTCCATCAACAGCACCCTCGGCTCGAGCGCCAAGGCGCGTGCGATCTGCACGCGTTGCGCCATGCCGCCCGACAGCTGCCACGGATAGTCCGAGCTGCGATCCTGGAGACCGACCATGCGCAGCGCCTGCTCGACCCGGTGCCGCCGCTCTTTCCGGCCGACGTGCCGCTCGAGTCCGAGCGCGGTGTTCCGTGCCACGGTTCGCCAGGGAAGCAAGGCGTTGCCGTAGTCCTGGAAGACCATCACCACGCCACGGGGCGGCCGGGTCACCGGCTGCCGGTCGAGAACGACGGTGCCGCAGGACGGGGACAGCAGCCCGCCGAGGACCCTGAGCAGGGTGGTTTTACCCGTGCCAGAGGGGCCGACGATCCCGACGATCTCTCCCGCAGTAATGGCGAAGGACACGTCGCGCAGAATCTGCCGTGGACCGTCGGTCGATGTCAGCCGCACCCCCACGCCGTCGACCTCGTAAGCGGTCAAGGGCCCCGCCACACCAGGGCGTCAACGTCCGGATCGCCCTGGATCGTGCCGACGGCCTTCGAGATCGTCACGTAGGGCCGCAAGTCGTTCGCCGTGATCTCGACGGTCCAGCCGGGCAGGGGTACGCGCTCGACGACCTCGGGCGGCATCTTCAGCCACGTCTGCAGCAGCGTGCGCGCTTCGGCCTCATGCGTGTCGAGGTAGTCGATTGCCTCGTTGAGAGACGTGCGCCATGCCTTGATCGTGTCGGGATGCTCGTCAGCGAACGTCGATGACGATGCGAACAACGCGGTCATTCCGGTGTCGATCGTCCCGCCGCTCGCGTCCCGCACGGCCTCCACCACGACATCTTCGTGAATCCTGAAGCCTCGCGCAGCCAGCTCCGCACCGTAGGGGATGGACGCAACGACGGCATCGACCCGGCCCGCCTTCAACTGATCCCCCATCGCCGCGAACGGTAGCTGAACGAATGTGACGTCGTCGCGGTCGACGCCGTTGTTCTGCAGCAGGTACACCAGCGAATCGGTGAGCACACCGGTCAGCGCCGGTACCCCGATTGTCTTGCCCTCGAGCTGCGCGATCGAGTCGATGGATTCATCACGCGTGACCCAGACGGCGTTCGGCTCCGCCGCAGAGGATCGCTGCATCCGGGAGATGACCTGCACATCGAGCCCGCGCTCGACGCCGACCAGCACGAGTGTCGGCACGCTCATCACGATGTCGTACTGCCCCTGTTCGAGCCCGGCCAGGAACGCGGAGGCGTCCTGGCCCTCCGTACGTGTGATCCGCAGCCCGTTCCCCGCGAAGATCCCCCGGGTATCGGCGAGATGCACCGGCAGCACGTTGCCGGTGGGCAATATCGCCACCCGGACATCGGTGACGCTCGGCCTGTCCAGCGGAACGCTTTCCGTCTCCGCACCGCAGGCCGCCACCAGCAGGGCGACAACGAGCAGCGCCGCAAGTCGCCGCACGTGTCGGCGGATCGATGGTCCCGTCGTCATCGTTCCTGCTCTCCGTGGCTATCGCACCGCATGCTGTGCACTTCCCCGGGATTCGCGACGGATGACGTGCGGCGCCCCCACACCGAGATCAACGGCAGCGACACGGGGTACGAACAGTCGCTCCGTTCCAGCACGGCAGCGTAGCGATCGAGCTCCGCGGCGGTCATCAGCCCGGCCTCGAGGATCGCGCCACCGGTCTGGTCGATGTTCGCCCGTGCGAGCGCGACAACCGCCGCGGTGCGGAACGGTATGAAGTAGCCCTCCGCGCCGACGTCGACGAGCCCGGCGGCGCGGACGACCTGTGGCAACCGGAACCCGAAACTCGGATCGCCTGCAGTGCGTCGCATCAGCTCGCGCAGTGCCTGGCGCCATTTCCGTACGAACGCCGTATCCGGATCGTTCTGCGGATCGAGCCCCTCGATCAGCGCCGGAACCAGCTCCTCGACCAGCAGCCAGCCGCCGCATTCGAGGGCCGCAACCATCCTCGCCAGCGCGGCCTCACGTTCGGGAACGAATGCCAGAACTGCCCGAGCGTGGACGAGGTCGAAACTGTCCTGCGGCAGCGGATCCATCCCGATGTCGTGGCGGCGCAGCTCCAGGTTCGCGGGGACCGGTCGAGGAATCCAATCGGTGTTGATGTCCGTGGCCAGAACATGGCCGGTAGCTCCTACCCGATCACTCATGAACCGCGCAACCGAGCCACCGCCCGCGCCGACCTCGAGACAGCGCCATCCGGCACCGATCCCCAGCCGGTCGAGATGGCGGCGCGTTACCGCGTCGTACAACGTTTCCAGGCCGGCGAGGCGGGCACCCGCCTCGGGAGCGGAATTGTCGAACAGGTACCGCGATCGCGGCGCAACGTCATTCGCGCCACCTCGTGCACTCATATATGTGATGATCGTACGAATGGCTGGTTTGCGACAGGGGTGACACCCGAAGTGTCGGCCGAAATGTTTTCGCCCACACGCATCCTCCTCGACCGCGAGGACGACCTCGCCGCGCTCGATGACGTACTGCACCAAGCGGTCACGGGCACCGGCCGCGTATTGCTGATCGAGGGACCGCCCGGCATCGGCAAGACCGTGCTACTCGACGAACTCCGCCGGCGTGCTCGAACATTGCACATCGATGTACTGATCGCTCGTGCCGGCGAACTCGAACGCGGCTTCGGATTCGGGGTCATCCGTCAGCTGCTCGAAGCCCGGCTGACGGGGGCGGGCGGCGAGGAACGAACCCGGCTGCTGGCCGGAGCGGCGAGACTGGCCGAGCCGGTGTTCTCCGCCGTCACCGGCGTCGACGACGAGGGCGGCGACCTCGCGTTCGCCACTCTGCACGGCCTCTACTGGCTCGTGGTCAACATGGCCGAGCAAAGACCGCTGATGCTCGCCGTCGACGACGTCCACTGGGCCGATGAGCCATCGCTGCGATTTCTACTCCACCTCGCTCACCGGCTCCCAGGCCTGCCCGTCGTATTGACCCTCACGATGCGAACCGGTATCGACAAACACCACGACACCCTGAGCTCGCTACTGCTCGAGGCGCAGCCACCGATCCTTCGCCCCCAACCACTCGGCGAGGCAGCCGTCGCTACCCTGGTGAAAGCAGCCCTCGGCGCGGATACAGGCCCCGCGTTGTGCCGCGCGTGCGCAGAGGCCACCGGCGGCAATCCGTTCCTGCTCTCCGAGCTCCTCGGAGACCTTCGACGCGACGCCTGCCCAGCCAACAGGATCGACCCGGCAACCGTGTCCCGGGTGGTGCCCGAGCGAGTAGCGGCGGCAGTGCTGTTACGCGTCAGCCGCCTCGCCCCGGCGGCACCAGCACTGGCCCGATCGGTGTCCGTGCTGGGCGATGCGGCAGGGCTGGTCAACTGTGCCCGTCTGGCCAACTTGAAACCCGCACAGGCACGCACGCTGGCCGATGCGCTGACCGAACTCGCGGTACTCGAACCGGGCGAGCCTCTACGGTTCGTGCACCCGATCGTCCGGACGGTGATCTACGACGACATCGACGCCACTGAACGCAACCGCCTGCACGCCGGCGCCGCACGACTGCTCACCGAGCAGTACGCCGACCCCAGCGGGATCGCTGTGCACCTACTCGCAAGCGACCCCAGCGGCGACCGCGAAACGGTCACCATGCTGCGGGACGCGGCCCGGCGCGCACTCACCAGCGGGGCACCCGACACCGCAGCTGCGCTTCTGCGACGCGCACTCGACGAGCCACCCCATGAACGAGATCGACCCCAGATCCTCTTCGAACTCGGCACCGCCGAGCACGAAATCGGCGACCACGCCGCCCCGCACCATCTCCGCGAAGCCGGCGAGACCGCACGCGACCCCGCCGCACGCGCTCGCGCCGTCATCGCACTCGCCTGGACGACGCACACCGACCCCGCCAACCAGCGCGAGCAAATCCCACTCTACGAGCACGTCGGGGCTGCAGTGCGCGACCACGACCGCGAGCTCGCACTTCAGCTCGAGGCAGCACGGTTGGGCGCACTACTGTTCAACCCAGACCTACCCATTCGATTCGAAGACGAGGCACAACGCTTCCGCGACCTGCCCGCCCAGTCAGCCGCCGAATGCCTCCTGCTGTCATTCGTGGCACGCAGCGCACTGACCGCCGGCCACGCCGTCGCCGAGGCCGGTGACCTCGCCGAGCGCTCAGCGTCACACCCCGCGTTGACCAGCCAGGGCGGGCACCCGCTGTGGCGAACGAACGTCACCTTCTGTCTCATCGCGGCGGCACGCTACGACATCGCCGAACAGCTCCTCTCCCGCGCGGTCCGCCACGCCGAACGCACCGGCTCACCCCAATGGATCGCCAGGGCGTTGTGGCTACGCGGGCTGACACGGCACCGCCACGGCGATCTGCGCGGCGCCGAAGCGGACCTCCGCGCCGCAGTCGGCGCACAGGGACTGACCTACATCCACTTCCGCTACACCGTGCTCTTCCCCTTGATCGACGTGTTGACCGACCAGGGTCGAGTAGACGAGGCCGACGCGTTACTCGTCGACAACGGCCTCGACGGCGCGTTGGCTCCATCGCCGCTGTCGATCGGCTCGCACATCGTCCGAGGACGACTACGCGCTGCCCAAGGCGACCTCACAACCGCACGCACCGATCTCGAAGAGGCACTGCGGGGCCTGAAGATCAACCGCGGACTGATCCCGTGGGACCACGACGCCCGCATAGCACTGGTGCCGGTTCTGCACGCCCTCGGCGACCACAACCGTGCCCTCGACCTCGCCGAGGAGGCACTGGACGCCGCGACGGCCGCACAATCCCAGCGCGCCATCGGCGGAGCCCTACGCGTCCGCGGCCTCGTCCACGGCGGCAAGGAAGGCCTGGAAATGCTCCAACAGGCTGTCGAGACCCTCTCCGCATCACCCGCCCAACTCTGGCGCGCCGAAGCGCTCGTCGACCTCGGTTCCGCGCTGCGGCGCGACGGACAACGCACCACCGCGCGGACGGTGCTGCGTGAAGGAATGGAGCTCGCACACCGCTGCGCGGCCACGCCGCTGGCCGATCGCGCGACAGACGAACTGCGAGCCACCGGCGCCCGGCCACGCCGGCGGGCCGGCACCGGCGTCGATGCGCTGACAGCCAGCGAGCGCCGTGTCGCCGAGCTCGCAGCGACCGGCATCAGCAACAAGGAAATCGCCCAGGCCCTGTTCGTCACCCTCCGGACCGTTGAACTGCACCTCTCCAACTCCTACAGCAAGCTCGAGATCCACTCCCGTCAGGAACTCGCCCGAGCTCTGCAAAGCTGAGCCTCCGACACCGAAACAAAAGACTTCGGCAAAACTTCGGTCGCACCCCATGGCCTCCGGCCACTGCTCGGACGAGGCTGAGAAACATACCCGCCACAGACTGACTCGAGACACGTCACCGTCGATCGGCGACCGGAGGAGAAACACATCCATGACAGAAGACAGCTGAGGCCAGGTAGACCCTGGCAACGAAGAAGATCACGTGGGATGGTGTCAGACCACCTGCGGGTCCACGCGGGATGCGTGGTCTCCGGTGTCAGGTACGAGTCGCATCGACGAGCCGTCCCCCAATCCCGCCCGGCTGGGCCGGGCAGCGCTAGCTTTCCCATATCCGATAAAGAAGCGTGTTGCGTGCGCGGCAACACTCGCCACCGGTGGCCGTAAGATCCTGCGTAACGGGCACTTTGGTGCTCGCGGCCGTCCTCGATGCGGCGGTGACTTCACTCGAACATCGTCGGTGGGACTGTTCTGCAACGCGATTACCCGCTCTGTCTCGTCACTACCCCGCCGGCCGGGGCGACAATCCGGCCCAGCCCCCGGATGGTGCGTACGGACTGCAGTTCGAAGCGTCCTCATGGAGGAGTACCTCATGAACAACGACAAGCACCTCGACAACGACAAGCACCTCAAGCATCTCGGCGAGCTGGCGGTGGCGCTGGGCATAGGGCTTGCGGTCGCGCCGGCCGGCATGGCGGTGGCAGCACCGTCCGTCGGCGACTCGTCCGCGTCGTCGAGTTCCGACTCGTCCGACCAGACATCGTCCGACGGGAGATCCACGGACGGGACTTCGTCGGACCGGACGTCATCCGGCGCATCGCGTACCGACTCGGACTCGTCGAGCGGCAGATCCGGATCGTCGACGACCGGCGACTCGAGCACGGATTCGCAATCCACGTCCGGCACGGATTCGCAATCCACGTCCAACACGGATTCACAATCCACCTCCGGCACCGATACCCAATCCACCGCGGGCACCGAATCCACGTCCACCATCTCGAACGACGACATGAACGGGTCCGGCGCGACGACCCCCGACACGGCACCCGACCCCACGACACCCGACGGCTCGTCGACGGCGAACAGCGGTGGCATGCCGGATTCGGGCACGACAGCAGACGAGTCCGAGCAGGTCGGATCGAGTTCTGCCACCACGGAACCGGCCACGATCGACGAATCCGGTGCCGCGATCGCGCCGGCTGATCAGCCTTCGGCCGGAGCAGTCACCGAGCAATCGGATTCGTCCGCGTCATCCGCACAGGGTCACGACCGCGAACCTGCGGGCAGCGCCATTGCGCCGAACCCCCCGACCACCCCGGTGACGGGCAGCTCCGGCACGGCACTCGATTCGCCCGCCATGGCGGAGGACCCGGCAGCGCGCGGACCCGTCCCGCACGCGCCGGCAGCGATTCCGGAAGCAGTTCCGGCGACGGCGACGGCTCCCGCGATCACCACGATCGACGAGACGACAGCCCTGACGCACCGGGTATCCGACGCCCGTGCCGATGCGCCGCAGGTCGGGACGCAGGCATTGGCTCCGTCTCTCCCCGCCCCGGCGGTGGATGTCGCATCCAGCGTCGTATCGAAGGTGCTCGGAGCCCTCGGGCTGCGTCCGTTCCTGTCGAATGACCCACAGGTTCCGATCGAGTCGCCGACGTTCTGGGCGCTGGCCGCGGCATGGTGCCGTCGACAGGAGAAGGCCATCACCACCGACGCGAGCCGAGCGCTGGCTGCCGCCCCCGTCACGACCGGCGAGCCGATCGAATCGTTCGCCGTCGCGAGCGCCGCATCCACCGGCACGAGCTCTGCATCCACTGCCGGGCCGATCGTCGGTGTGCCCGACCGCAGCACCGGTTCGGTGCTCGTCTCGATCAATTCGTTCGATTACACGGTCACCGGACCGCCGAGCCGCGGAACGGTCACCGTCGACGCGACCACCGGCGACTTCAAGTACACCCCAACCCAGGTAGCGCGCCAGGTGGCCGCGCTGGACCCGAGCGCCGATTACAACTCGTTCGACTCGTTCACCGTCACCCCGACCTCCGGGCAGTCCAGCACCCCGGTGACCGTGCAGGTGCCGGTGTCTGCGGCACGGATGCAGGTCGCGCAGCCCATCACTGTCGGGTCCAACCCGTCCGGTGCGGTGTTCGCCGGCACCAGAACCTATGTGGCAAACCAGGGTTCGAAGAGCGTATCCGTGCTCGACGCAGGCAACGCCGTGGTCGGCTCGGTGCCCGTCGGCACCTCGCCGACCGGCGTCGCGGTCGACGAGGTGACGCCCGGGAAGACCCGGGTGCACGTCACCAACAGCGGCAGCGGCACCGTGTCGGTGATCGACACCGCCACCAACAAGGTCGTCGCCACCGTCGGGGTCGGCACCACGCCGACCGGCGTCGCGGTCGGCGAGGTGACGCCCGGGAAGACCCGGGTGTACGTAACCAACAGCGGCAGCGGCACCATGTCGGTGATCAACACCGCCACCAACGCCGTCGCCACCGTCAGGGTCGGCACCACACCCAATGCCGTCGCCGTCAACCCGGCCGGCACCCGCGCGTACGTCACCAACAGCGGCAGCGGAAACGTGTCGGTGATCAACACCGCCACCAACACCGTCGTCGCCACCATCGGGGTCGGCACCACACCCAACGCCGTCGCCGTCAACCCCACCGGCACCCGGGTGTACGTGACCAACCGCGGCAGCAACACCGTCTCGGTCATCGACACCGCCACCAACAGCGTCGTCGGCACCGTCGCCGTCGGGTCGCGGCCGACCTCCGTGCGCGTCACCCCCGACGGCAGCGCAGCCTATGTCGCCTCCGATCCGGACACGCTGACCGTCATCGACACGCGCACCAACACCGTCGTGTCCACACTCTCCATCGACTCGGCCGCCGAGTCCGGCGCCCACTCCATCGCGTTGAGTGCCGACGGTTCCCGGATGCTGATCACCGATGCGGCCGACGGGCGGGTGCGGGCCCTGACGCTCACATTCGTGAACTCCGCGCCCACAGCGAGCTGGACGGCCGGCGCACCTCGGACGTCCGACGGCGCGGTGGTCGTCACCCTCGTCGACCCCAGGGACCCGGATGGCGACCCGGTGACCTTCACGAACGCTGCACCCGGGTCCGGATCGGTCATCTCCGACGGCTCGACCTTCACCTACACCCCGACCGCCGCCGCCCGCGACCTCGCCCTGCAAACGCCGGGAGAGGACGCCGACCACTTCACCATCGCCCTCGCAGATGGACAAGCTGTGACGAACATCGTTGTCACCGTCCCGGTCACGCCGGCGCCTGCCGCGGGCGTGTTCGACATCGACTCGACATCGATCCCGGCGGGAGGCAGCCCGACCGGCGCGGTTCTCGTCGGCGACCGGCTCTACGTCGTCAGCGAGGACGGCTTCGTGCAGGTCGTCGACCGCGACACCAACACGGTCGTCGGGGCGCCGATCGCGGTCGACTGGGCGTCGTCGAACATCGCGGCCGCCCCGGACGTGGACCGGGTGTACGTCAACAGTCCCTATACCGGCACCATCTCGGTGATCGACACGAGCACCGGCACCGTCGTCGACACGATCTGGCTGCCCACCTCCCCCGATTACCAGGGCTATTCCCTGGCGCAGGAGTTGGCCGTCAGCCCCGACGGGACGCGCCTCTACGTCAGCGGTGAGGACGGCACGGTGTCGGTCATCGACACCGCCACGAACGACGTGATCACCTCCCAGCCCCTCGGATACTTCACCGATCTGGCCGTCAGCGAGGACGGCCGTCGCCTGTACGGCACGAGCGGCGCCTCCGTTACCGTGATCGACACCGCATCCATGACCAGGACGGCGGAGGTCACCGTCGGGCCTGTGTGGGATCACACCCGCTCGAGCAGCGAGTTCACCGATGTCACCAGCAGTGTCGCGGTCAACGCGGACGGCACCCGAGCCTATGTCACGTACCACGTCAGCACGGTGGAGCGCGCCAGCGGCGGCTACTCCAACGGATGGTTCATCACCGACAACACCGGACGGCTCTGGCGTGTGACGGGCGGATACGAGGTCGTCACGGTGATCGACGTCGACCGGTCCAGTACCACCTACGGGACCCAGCTCGCGACGGTCCGGCTGCCCGCGGGAGCACAAGACGTGGCGATCAGCGCGGACGGCGATCTGCTGTACGTCTCCGGCGCGGACGGCCGGACCGTCTCGGTGGTCGACACCTCGACATACGCCGTCCTCGGGACCTTCGTGACCGACCCGGACGGCTCGACTTCCGGGTCGTACGGACCCTACCGATTCCTGCTCGTCGATCCTGACGGCGGAACGCTGTACGTCACCGACTACGCCGACGGCGCCGTGTATGCAGTCACCGGCGCACCGGGCGGCGCACCCGCCGGTGCACTCACCTGACCGAACCGACACGCTGGATGACGCGAACGGCCCCCGATCCCTTGCGGGAGCGGGGGCCGATTCGTCGGACGCGACCAGCGGTGGTCGGAACCGAATCCGTAGTTCTCCAGCGGAACCGCCTTACGAGTGATGGCCAGCTCGAGCTGTATCGTCAACGCCTTAACCGGCGTTTACAAAGGTCTCCCGAGAGGTACACATGTCCAGCCCCAAGGTTGCGGTCCGTCGTCGGCCGAAGGATCGCAAGGCGCAGATCCTCGAGGCGGCGCGCACGCTGATCGTCGGACGGGGGTACCGAAATGTGTCGATGGCGCAGATCGCGGAGGAGGTCGGCATCACCGCCGGCGCGCTGTATCGGCACTTCTCGAACAAGGCGGTGTTGCTCGGTGCGGTGATCGGCGCGAGTTTCGACGACGTCACCCCGGCGATCGTCGCCGACGAGTCCCTCGCGGACGTCGTGGCGGAAAGCTGCACGTACATCGCGGGGCGCCGGGATGTGGGGGCCCTGTGGTGGCGGGAGTCCCGTCATCTGCCGGACGACATGCGCGAGGAACTCCGGGACCGCCTGCGCGCGATCAACCGGCGGCATGCAGACCTCATCCGGTTTCAGCGACCGGACCTGGAGGAATCGAGCGCCGAGGTGCTCGCGTGGGGAGTGCAGTCGATTCTCGCATCCCCCGGATTCCACTCGTCCAAGCTTCCACTGCCGGAGTTTGCGGCCTTGCTGACGCAGGCATGTCTGGCGGTGTGTGCCGCCGAGGTGTCGCCGCCGCGGGCGGTGCCGGAGCGTCGCCCGTCCCGCCTGACGCCGGTGTCCAAGCGAGAAGCCTTGCTCGGGCACGCCGTCGAACTGTTCGGCGAAAACGGATACGAAGCAACCGGTTTGGACGACATCGGCGCCTCGGCCGGTGTCACCGGCCCCAATCTGTACAGCTATTTCGAGAGCAAGGCGGACCTTCTCCAGGCGGCAATCGAACGCGGGACGAGCGCCCTCTGGCTGCTGCTGCATTCGGTGTTGCGGGAGAACGATGATCCGCGCCGCGCGCTGGTGGCTCTGGTCGGCGGCTACGTCCGGTTGACGGTGGACAAGACGATCCTCACCTCGCTGCTTCTGACCGAACAGTCCTCGCTGACGGACGTCGCACGCGCCCGTCAGCGTGAATACGTCGCGGAGTGGACGGCTCTGCTCCGGGCGAGCCGGCCGCGCCTGGACGAGACGTCGGCGCGGATCCTCGTGCACACGGCCCTGGGGCTGATCCACATCATGCCGCGGATCGAACATCTGCAGGCCAATGAGTCCTTCTCGGTCGATCTCACCGCGATGGCCACCGCGGTGCTGCTCACCGACTGACGTCGGCAGCAGGCCGATCGGGAATCCCCCTTCCCAAGAAAGTGAATGTTGGTTAAGGTGATGCCAATCACTCCGATCTGAGAGGATGGCAATGACCACCGATGTTCACGTAGCCGGCGTAGGAATGATTCCCTTCACCAAGCCGGGTAAAAGTGCAAGCTATTCCGAGATGGGCGCGGCGGCCGCGCGCGCGGCGCTCTCGGATGCGGGCCTCGACTATGCGTCTGTGCAGCAGGCGTATATCGGCTATGTATACGGCGATTCAACTTCGGGGCAGGCGGCGCTGTACGGGCTCGGACAGACGGGCATCCCGATCGTCAACGTCAACAACAACTGCTCGACGGGATCGTCGGCGCTGTGGCTCGCCCGCCAGGCGGTCGCGAGCGGCACCGTCGACTGCGCCCTGGCGCTGGGCTTCGAGCAGATGGTGCCGGGCGCGCTGGGCTCGGTGTTCTCCGACCGACCCGGCCCGATGGTGCGGTTCGAGGAGGTCCGCGACGAAGTGCAGGGCGTCGACCCGCAGTCCCCTGGGGCGGCGCAGCTCTTCGGTGGCGGTGGCCAGGCGTATGTGGACGAGTTCGGGATCGACCCGGCGATCTTCGCCGAGATCTCGGTGAAGGCTCGCAAGCACGCCGCGAACAACCCCAATGCCGTGTTCCGCGACCTCGTCACCGTCGAGGAGGTGCTCGCGTCACCGAAGATCTACGGTCCACTCACCCGGTTGCAGTGCTGCCCGCCCACGTGCGGTGCCGCCGCAGCGGTGATCTGCACCCCGGAGTTCGCGAAGAAGCACGGGCTGAACGCCGACGTCGTGATCCGCGCGCAGAGCCTGACCACCGACACCCCGAGCACGTTCGATGCCAAGGACATGCGCAAGGTCATCGGCTACGACATGGCAGCGGCCGCTGCGAACAACGTGTACGAGGCAGCGGGCATCGGCCCGGAGGACATCCGCGTCGTCGAACTCCACGACTGCTTCACCACCAACGAGTTCCTCACCTACGAGTCGCTGGGTCTCACACCCGTCGGCACGGCGGAGAAGTTCATCCGCGACGGCGACAACACGTACGGCGGACGTGTTGTCACCAACCCGTCGGGCGGGCTGCTGTCCAAGGGGCATCCCCTCGGCGCGACCGGGCTCGCGCAGTGCGCGGAACTGGTGTGGCAGCTGCGCGGCCAGGCCGGCGCCCGGCAGGTCGAGGGTGTCGAGGTGGCGCTGCAGCACAACCTCGGACTGGGCGGTGCCTGCGTGGTCACCCTGTACCAGAAGGTGGACGCGCGATGAGCCTCGACCGGGCCGTCATCGGACGGCAGTCTGCTCCCGTTTCGCTACTGGTCAGCCGCAGCCGGCTGCGGAATTTCGCGAAGGCCACCGGCCAGCTCGACCCGGTGTACACCGACGTCGACGCCGCGAAGCAGGCCGGTCACCGCGACCTGCCGGTGCCGCCGACGTTCCTGTTCGGTATCGAACTCGAGGCCCCGAACCCGTTCGCGTTCCTCGACGACCTCGGCGTGGATCTGCGCACGGTCCTGCACGGCGAGCAGCAGTTCGACTACCACCGGATGGCCCACGCCGGTGACGAACTGACCGCCACGAGCCGGCTCACCGACATCTACGTGAAGAAGGGTGGACTGCTGGAGTTCCTCGTCCGGGAAACCACCGTCACCAACCAGGACGGTGCGACCGTCGCGGTGATGCGCGGCGTCACCGTCGTCCAGAACCGGCCCGGAAAGGACGCATCGTGACCGCCTTCGCCCCCGAGGTCGGCACCGACGTGCAGCCTCTGCGCATCGATCCCATCTCCCGCACCACTCTTGCCCTGTTCGCGGGCGCCTCGGGTGACCACAACCCGATCCACATCGACCTGGATGGCGCGAAGAGCGCCGGACTGGACGACGTGTTCGCGCACGGCATGCTGTCGATGGCCTACCTCGGCCGCCTGCTCACCGATCTCGTTCCGCAGCAGCAACTTCGCTCCTACAAGGTGCGGTTCGCGTCGATCACCCCTGTGCACGGCCAACCCACCTGCACCGCCACCGTCACCTCGGTCGACGAGGTCGGCGGCGAACGCCTCGCGACCGTCGAACTGAAGGTCGCGCTGGCCGACGGCACCGTCACGCTGCTCGGCGACGCCGTCATCGCGCTCGACTGACCACGAACAACTCACTCACGCAAGGACTACCGAATCATCATGGGAAAGCTCGAAGGAAAGACCGCGATCGTCAGCGGATCCGGACGCGGCATCGGACGCTCCATCGCACTCACGCTCGCGCGTGAAGGCGCCAACGTCGTCGTCAACGACCTCGACACCGCACCTGCGCAAGCAGTGGTCGACGAGATCACCGCGGCCGGGGGCAGCGCCGTCATCTGTCCAGGCAACGTCACCGCCCCCGACTTCGGCGAGCGTTTCGTCGGCACCGCGACCGGCGAGTTCGGTGGTCTCGACATCATCATCAACAACGCCGGCTACACCTGGGACACCGTCATCCAGAAGATGGGCGACGACCAGTGGGACGCAATCCTCGACGTCCACCTCAAGGCGCCGTTCCGGATTCTGCGCGCCGCGCAACCGGTGATCAGCAAGGCCGCCAAGGCGGAGAAAGACGCCGGAAACCCGGTGCACCGCAAGGTCGTCAACATCTCCTCGATCGCCGGCCTCTACGGCAACGCCGGTCAGGTGAACTACTCGGCCGCGAAGTCGGGGATCGTCGGCATGACCCGCACCCTCGCCAAGGAATGGGGCCGCTACAACGTCAACGTCAACGCCGTCGCGTTCGGGTTCATCGAAACCCGGCTGACCGAGGTCGCCGCCGACGGTGACGCCACCATCGACATCGAGGGCCGCGAGATCAAGGTCGGCGTCAATCCGCACCTGCTCACCGCGATGAAGGCGATGATTCCGCTCGGCCGCCCCGGTACCCCGGACGAGGCTGCCGGCTCGGTCGTGATGCTGACCTACCCCGAATCCGATTACGTCAGTGGCCAGATCATGGTCACCGGCGGCGGCTACGAAGGATAGGACGACACCGATGCCTTCCACCACCTACACCTCGTCCTGGCACGATTCCGACACCATCGCGCTGGGCGAGCTTGCCGACAAGTTCTTCGCCCGAGAGGTCACCCCAAACCGCGAGAAGTTCGAGCAGCAGCACCACGTCGACCGGGAGGTCTGGACCAAGGCCGGTGAGCTCGGCCTGCTGTGCTGTTCCATCCCGGAGGAATACGGTGGTGGCGGCGGCACCATCGCCCACGACCTCGCCCTCCTCGAAGCGCAGACCCGTGCCCTGGACACCGGGTTCGGCAACATGGTCCACAGCGGGATCGTGGCGCACTACATCCTGGCCTACGGCACCGAGGAACAGCGTCACCGCTGGCTTCCGAAAATGGCGACCGGTGACATGATCGCCGCGGTCGCGATGACCGAACCCGGCGGCGGTTCGGACCTGAAGAACATCAAGACCACGGCCTTGCGCGACGGTGACCACTACGTGATCAACGGTGCCAAGACGTTCATCTCCAACGGCGCGATGGCCGACCTCGTCGTGGTGGTCGCCAAAACCGATCCGGCGGCCGGCGCGAAGGGGATCTCACTCGTTGTGGTCGAGACCGCCGACTGCCCCGGATTCACCCGTGGGCGCATCCTCGACAAGGTGGGCCAGCCGACCGCCGACACCTCCGAACTGTTCTTCGAGGACATGCGGGTGCCCGTCTCGAACCTCCTCGGTGGCGAAGAGGGCCGCGGATTCGGCCAGCTGATGACGCAACTCGGGCAGGAGCGGCTACTGATCGGCGTCACCGCGGTGGCGACGATGGAGGTCGCCGTCGCCGAGACCATCGCCTACACCAAGTCGCGCAACGCCTTCGGCCAGTCCATCTTCGACTTCCAGAACACCAAGTTCGTCCTCGCGGAATGCCAGACGGTGACCCACGCCGCGCGCGTGTTCATCGATTCGTGCATCGAGCGGCACCTGGCCGGAAACCTCGACACCACGACGGCCGCGATGGCGAAGTGGTGGCTCACCGAGCAGCAGTGCCAGGTGGTCGACCGGTGTGTCCAGCTCTTCGGCGGCTACGGATACATGCGCGAATACCCGATCGCGCGCATGTATGAGGACGCGAGGGTCCAGAAGATCTACGGCGGATCGAACGAAATCATGAAAGACCTCATCGCGCGGGCCCTCTGAGTCCGAGGGGCCTGTCCGCTGCGACCTCCGGCAACGGTGAAACCCCACGACTTCGCCTCACCTAAGCCGAAGTTGCGGCGGGTTTTGGCGTGGTTATGGCGGGTGAGCTGCGTGAAGGTTTCCGGAAGACTCCGAAATGCAGTCACTAAAATCATTGCACTGTCGGTCACTGTCCGGTAGAATCTGTTCATGGCCAAGGGATCCGGTGCGGTTCACGTCGCCACGCAGCGACGCAGGTACACCGGGAAAGACGGTGTCG
>SEEV01000092.1 GCA_004211695.1 Rhodococcus sp. (in: high G+C Gram-positive bacteria) | reverse complement strand
AGTGTTCCAGTGTTCGCGTCGGATAGAAACTCGGGCGCGCCACTAGGGTGGGTGCACATGAGGCTTCTCGTGACAGGCGGCGCCGGGTTCATCGGTGCGAACTTCGTGCACCAGACGGTGGCCGAGCGGCCGGACGTGCAGGTGACGGTGCTCGACGCGTTGACGTACGCCGGCAACCGGCGGTCGCTCGACCCGGTGGCCGACCGCATCGACTTCGTGCACGGCGATGTGGCGGATTTCGCGCTGGTCGACCGGCTGGTCGCGGACTCGGACGCGGTGGTGCACTTCGCCGCGGAATCGCACAACGACAATTCGCTGGCCGACCCGACACCGTTCGTGCAGACGAACGTGGTGGGTACGTTCTCGCTGCTGCAGGCCGTCCGCGCGCACGACGTCCGCTATCACCACATCTCCACCGACGAGGTGTACGGCGACCTCGAGCTGGGCGACCCGGAGCGGTTCACCGAGTCGACCCCCTACAACCCGTCCAGCCCGTATTCGGCCACCAAGGCATCGAGTGACCTGCTGGTGCGGGCGTGGGCGCGGTCGTTCGGGGTGCGGGCCACCCTGTCGAACTGTTCCAACAATTACGGCCCGTACCAGCACGTCGAGAAGTTCATTCCGCGCCAGATCACCAACCTGATCGGCGGCGTCCGCCCCCGCCTGTACGGCAGCGGGAAGAACGTGCGGGACTGGATCCACGTCGACGATCACAACGCCGCCGTGTGGACGATCCTGGAGAAGGGAAGTCTCGGCCAGACGTACCTGATCGGCGCGGACGGCGAGGTCGACAACCGGACCGTCGTCGGAACGCTGCTCGAGTTGTTCGGCCGCGACGCCGACGACCTCGACTTCGTCACCGACCGGCCCGGCCACGACCTGCGCTACGCGATCGATTCGACGCGGCTGCGCACCGAACTGGGCTGGACGCCGCAGTACGAGGATTTCCGTAGCGGTCTCGAGGCGACCGTGCAGTGGTACCGCGACAACGAGTCGTGGTGGCGGGCGCAGAAGGAATCGGCGGAGAAGGCGTACGCGGCCACGGAGTCCGTCATCGGCTGACGGTTCCGCGAAACGCCCACGCTCTCGCCGTCAGCGCGATGCGGCCCGTCTCGTCGCGCCGCAGCCGGGCGTCGAGCAGGTCGCGAAGCTCGGCGCGGCGCCCCGCGGGCAGGGACGTGCAGTACCCGGGCGCGGGCCCCTGACCACCCAGGAAAGGCCGCCAGAAGTCGTCGAAGTCGGTGAACACGGTGGGCACGTCGAGTGGGTGCACCTCCACGCCGGTGAGGCCGGCGGTGGACAGCAGGTCGCGCAGGGGCTGCGGCCGGCAGAGTGGGAAGCGGGCGCCCTCGTCCAGGTTCGCGGCCGCCTCGTCGAGTGCGCGGGCGGCGTCCCAGAACACGCGAATCATCTGCATCCCGTCGGCGTAGTCCCACACGTACCCGGCGACCGTCCCGCCCGCTCGCGTCACGCGGCGCATCTCGGCGAGCCCCTCGATCGGATGGGGAACGAAGTTGAGGACCAACGCGGAGACCACCCGGTCGAACTCGCCGTCCTCGGCGGGGATGGATTCGGCGGTGCCCGGCCGCACCTCGAACCGGGGATCGTCCGGCGCGGCACGAGCCGCCGCGGCGAACCGCTCCGACGGTTCGACACCGACCACCCTGGCGGGATCCGCCGTCCGAAGCACGGTGTGGGCGAGAGCGCCGGTCCCGCAACCCACGTCGCACCACGTGGAGCCCGGGCCGGACGGCAGCCATTGCAGGAACTGCGCCGCGACGAGTCTGCTCCAGCGGCCGACGTACAGCTCGTACGCCGGATCGATCTCCCAGGCGTCGGTCATCGCGGTCTCCTCAGGACGGTTGCGGTACCCGGGAATCCTCGTGAACGAGCGCGTTGCGCAGCGACCGCGAACCGGCGATCGCGGCGACGAAGCCGGCGAGCACCTCGCAGAGCGTGAACACGAGGCGTGACGCGAGGGCCAGCCCGAGCGCGACCCCGCTGTCCATGAAGGGCGACAGCGCGGCGACGACGACGGCCTCGCGGACGCCGATGCCGGACGGCGCGACGACCACCAGCACGCCCGCGCACATGCCGAGCGCGATGGCGCCGATGCACTGCACCAGGGTGCCCGCCTCGAAGCCCGCCGTGCTCGATGCGAGGAACCAGAGGTGCACGCCGTAGAGCACCCAGCTGGCGGCACACCAGCCGAGGGCCCGCCCGATCTTGTGCATCGTCAGCTGCCGCTGTAGCGGGGCGCGGCGCAGGATCCGCAGGGCCAGATTTACCAGCCGGGTGAGGACCGGTGGGTAACAGCAGACGAGGGCGATCGGGACGAGCACGATCACCGCGACCGCCGCGACGGTGCTGATGTGGAACAGGGCGGGCAGTGCCAGCAGCCCGACGACCAGCGCCGACGTGATGCTCAACCCGACGGTGACGAGGACGGCGACGAACCCGTTGGCCCGCGACACTCCGGCCCGGCGAACCAGCTCGGTCTGCAGGACGAATGCCCACACGCTGCCCGGCAGGTACTTGCCGAGCTGTCCGACCAGGTAGCAGCGGGCGGCGTCGAACGCGGGAATCGGGTGCTCGAGCGCACCGAGGGCGTGCTGCCACGCGCGCACCGCCGCGCCCATGCCGAGGAAGACGAACACGGCGGAGAGTGCGAGCGCCCACCAGTCCAACTGGGTGATCGTGTCCCGGACCTCGGCCCACTGCGATTTCACGGCGAACACGATGGCTACGACGATCGCGAGGGTCACGAGGATGCGCAGCGCGTTCATCAGGACTGCGCGGCCGCCGCGGTCCGGGACGGTCTCGGGATCGACGTTCACGAGAACCACCCCCTCAGGCAGTGCGCTTCACAGGCAGTGCGCTGCGGCAGCGCAGCGTTCGATTCCGACGATAGCAATCGGCGGGCGCCGGATCAGGAAACGAGCGGTTTCACCGCCAGCGCCTGCCACCACGCGAACGCGTCGGCGAGCGATTGCGGGAGATCCGCGACGGCACTCAGCCGCCCCGACGCGTACAGCTTCTCCACGGCCGCGATGTCGTCCTCGGGAATCCCGGACCGGTGCATGCCCACCCGGTTGGTGCCGCGCAGGGCGACGGGATTGCCGAACACCGTGGCGAACGGCGGAACGTCCTTGGCGACCACGGATCCCATCCCGACCATCGCGCGCGCACCGATCACGCGGCGCTGATGCACCACCGTGCTCATGCCGAGGTTGACGCCGTCGCCGAGAGTCACGTGACCGCCGAGGGTGCTCGACGGCGCGATGATGCAGTTGTCACCGATCCGGACGTCGTGCTCGACGGATGTGTGGTTCATGACGAATCCGCCGCGCCCGATGCTCGTCGGCCGCTCGGCGCCCTGCTGGACGGCGCTCATCTCGCGGATCACGGTGCCCGCTCCGATCACGACACCCTGATGCGGGCTGACCTCCGTCCACGTGCGGGGATGCACCTTCCCGATCCACTCCGGCGGCGCCCCCAACGTGACGTGGGCACCGACCCAGCAGTCGTCGCCGAGATCGAGGGGGCCGGTGAGGACGGCGTACGGGCCGATGCTCACCCGGTCTCCGACGGTGACGCCGTCGCCTATCACGACGGTCGGGTGGATTTCGCAGTTTTCACCGATGGTCATGAAAGTTGCCGATTCCTTCCAGGAGCCGTGCAGACCGTGGGAACCTTCAAGTGGTTGCAATCTGTGAAGACGGTGTGAACTGCACGTCAATCTATCGGAGGAACCGTGATCGCGATCTCGAGTGTCTCCTTCGGAGAGGATGTCGAGCGCGAGGTTCTCGACACCCTGCGATCCGGGATGGTCGCGCAGGGGCCGAAGGTCGCGAGGTTCGAGGAAGGGTTCGCCGGACTGGTCGGCACCCGGCACGCGGTGGCCGTCAACAGCGGCACCACCGCACTGATCGCGGCCCTGCGGGTGCTGGATCTCGCGCCGGGCGACGAGGTGCTCACCACCCCGTTCACGTTCGTGGCCACGCTCAACGCGATTCTCGACGCGGGCGCGACGGCCCGGTTCGCCGACATCGGCGAGTCCGATTTCGCGCTCGACCCCGACGTCGTGGCGCAGGGCGTGAACGACCGCACCAGGGTGCTGATGCCGGTGCACCTGTACGGGCAGACCGCCGACATGGGTGCGCTGATGCCGCTGGCCGAGTCCCGCGGGCTCGCGGTGGTCGAGGACGCCGCCCAGGCGCACGGCGCCACGTTCGACGGCAAGGGCGCGGGCAGTTTCGGGCTCGGCTGTTTCTCGTTCTACGCCACGAAGAATCTCACCACCGCCGAGGGCGGCATGGTCACGACCGACGACGACGCGGTGGCCGACCGGTTGCGGGTGCTGCGCAACCAGGGCATGCGACGGCGCTACGAGTACGAGATGGCGGGCCAGAACTTCCGGATGACCGATCTGCAGGCCAGTCTCGGGTTGCCGCAACTGGGTTCTTATCTGCAGCAGGTGGAGTCGCGACGACGCAACGCGGAGGCGTTGCGGACCGGACTGAAGGACGTCGAAGGTCTCGTGCTGCCTTCGGAACTCGCGGGCCGCGGCCACGTGTGGCACCAGTTCACCGTGATCCTCGCGCCGGACGCGCCGATGGACCGCGACGCCCTCGCGCAGCGGCTGTGCGACCGGGGGGTGGGAAGCGGCGTCTACTACCCGAGAACCGTCTACGACTACGACTGCTACCGCGAGCACCCCCGGGTGATCACCTCGCCCACCCCGGTCGCGACATCCGTTGCCCGCCGGTGCCTCAGCATCCCCGTCCATGCCGCGCTCTCCGCAGACGAGGTCGACCGGATCGTCGCCGCGGTGCGCGAGGCGATGGAGGTGTGATGACGACGCCGCGACCGCGGATCGCGCTCATCGGATCCGGCAAGATGGGTTCGCTGCACGCCCGTGTGCTCGCGCAGTCGCCGCTGTGCGAACTGGCCCTGCTCGTGGAGCCGCGCGCCGAGCACGGCCGGGAGGTCGCCGCACGTTTCGACACCACCTGGGCGCCGGATTTCGACACTTTGGACGGCATCGACGGCGTCGTCGTCGCGGCGGCGACCCCCGCGCACTACGAGGTGGCGGGTCGAATCCTGGACCTCGGCAAGCCGCTCCTCGTCGAGAAGCCGCTCGCCGCAACGTACGAGGAGAGCACCGATCTGGTGAAACGCGCTGCAGCGACGGGGGTGCCGCTGATGTGCGGACTGCTCGAGCGGTTCAACCCGGCGGTCCGGACGGCACGCGAATTCGCCGGCGAAGTGTGGCAGGTCAACGGAATCCGGCACTCGCCGTTCGTCTCCCGCATCCCCACCGGTGTCGCGACCGACCTGCTGATCCACGACGTCGACCTTGCGATCGGATTCGTCGGATCACCGCCCGTCGGCGTGAAGGCCGAGTTCGGGTACTTCCACGACAGCTCGGTCCGCAACGAGGCCGAGGACTGCGCGGAGGCCGTGCTGCGATTCGAATCCGGTGCGGTGGCCACCATCTCGGCCAGCCGGGTGAGCCACCGGAAGGTCCGGCAGTTGTCGCTGCTGGAGCCGGACCGGCTGATCGAGATCGACCTCCTGCGCCGCGACATCACCATCCACAAGCACATCGACGACGACCTGCCCCCCGACCGGGACGGCTACAAGCAGCAGACGGTGATCGAGATCCCCACCCTCCGCTACAGCGAGGAACCGCTCGCCGCCCAGCTCGCGCACTACGTCGCACTGATCGGCGGGGCCGGGGACGCCGACGCGGAACGCGAGTCGATCCTTCCCGCGCACCGCGTCGTCCACGAGGCGACGGTGTCGGCTACCGGCTGAGCGCGCCGGCGACTGCCAGCCGGGTGTCCTCCGCGATGAGGTCGGCGTTGAGGGCCGCCGCGGCGTTCAGGCCGGCTCCGGCGGCGACGATCACCTGCGCCTTCGGGTCTGCGACGTTGCCGGCCACCCACACTCCGGGAACGGCGGTGGCCCCGGTCGCGTCGGCGGCGACGGCGGTCGCGATCACGTGTCCGGCCATCTCCATCTCGGTGGTGGCCAGGCCGAGGCTGTCGAGGAAGTCGGCGCGCGCCCGGAACAGGGGCGGCACCACCACTGCGGCAAGGGGGAAGGCCTGGCCCGTGTGCAGCCGCACGCCCGTCAGCCGGTCGCCCTGCACCTCGAGTCCCGCCACCCCGCCGTCGACGATGGCGACACCGCGGGCGGCGAGCTGCTCGTACTCCTCGCCGGTGGGTTCGTCTGCATCGTTCAGGAACAGGGTGACGCTGTCGGTCCACTGCCGCCACATCAGCGCCTGGTGCACCGCCAGCGGACTCCCGGCCAGGACGCCGATCGGCTGGTCGCGGACCTCCCAGCCGTGGCAGTACGGGCAGTGCAGGACGTCGCGTCCCCACCGTTCGGCCACCCCCGGGATGTCGGGGAGGACGTCGACGAGGCCGGTGGTCACGAGCAGTCTCCGGGCCAGCACCGTCCCGCCGTCGTCGAGCGTCACCCGGAATTCCCCGTCCCCGACCTTCTCGGCCGACGTGACGGTGCCGGTCACGATCTCGCCGCCGTACCCGGCGACCTCCTCGCG
This sequence comes from Rhodococcus sp. (in: high G+C Gram-positive bacteria), assembly GCA_004211695.1. Taxonomy (GTDB): domain Bacteria; phylum Actinomycetota; class Actinomycetes; order Mycobacteriales; family Mycobacteriaceae; genus Rhodococcus_F. The sequence goes on along the minus strand of SEEV01000092.1, from coordinate 12,691 downwards.
TCCGGCGGCCAGCAGCTCGCCGGGCGGTGTGCCCTCGCGGCCCAGATAGTTGTGGATGTGCCCGGCCGGTGCGTTGCGCGGTTCGCCCGCGTCGATCACGAGCACCGAGCGGCGGGCCCGGGACAGGGCCAGGGCCCCGCTGAGCCCGGCTGCGCCGCCACCGACGACCACTACGTCATAGCTGTGTTCCACCGCGTTCTCCTTCGTTCGTCGATCTCGTGGTGACACTGTCCGTCCCTTCTCGCGAATCTGGCAAGTATGTTTGCCGCTGTGGCAATATGGGGGTGTGAACGAAGACGTACCCGATCTGGACGGCGTCCTCGACGCCGTGGGGCCGCGGCTCAAAGCGCTCCGCCAGCAGCGCGGCGCGACACTCGCCCAGCTCTCCGAATCCACCGGAATCTCGGTGAGCACCCTGTCGCGGCTCGAGTCCGGTCAGCGCAAACCCACCCTCGAGCTGATGCTGCTGCTGGCCCGCGCCCACCAGTTGCCCCTCGACGAACTCGTCGACGCGCCCGCCACCGGCGACCCCCGCGTCCACCTGCGACCCCTCGAACGCAACGGGTCGACCATCATTCCGCTCACCCGCCGGCCGGGCGGGATTCAGGCGTTCAAGCACGTGATCCCGCCCGGCGACCCGAACACCGAACCGCAACTGCAGGTCCACGAGGGCTACGAATGGCTGTACGTGCTGTCCGGCCGGCTACGACTGCTGCTCGGTGAGCACGACGTGATCCTGACCCCGGGGGAGGTCGCCGAGTTCGACACCCACGTCCCGCACTGGTTCGGCAACCCCGGACCGCAGCCGGTGGAGATCCTCAGCCTGTTCGGGCCTCAGGGTGAGCGGGCGCACGTGCGCACCGTCCCTCGGGGAACGGCGGCCGAGCGCGACCGTCGGTAGAATTCGTCCGGACCGGTGACGAGCGCTCCCTCCGAGGCGCAGGACGTGATGGGGAGGCCCCGTGCGACGCTGGATTCTCGGTGTTCCGGTAGCGGTCGTGCTCCCGCTGCTCGTCGGCTGCTCCACCACGTCGACGTCGCCCGCGGCGCAGCCGCAGCCCGAGCCGGAGTCACAGCCGGCGGTCGCGACGCTGGTGGGCCTGGGGGATTCCATCCCGGCCGGTGACGGGTGCCCCGGATGCACGCCGTTCGTCGAACTGTTCGGCGATCAGCTCTCCAGCGACGACGCCCAGCCCGTGCAGGTAGCCAACCTGGGTGTCGGGGGTTGGACCAGCACCGACCTGCTCGACTCCCTCGAACCCGGCGAATACGACGCCGACGCGGTCCGCGACGCCGACGTCGTCACCGTCACCATCGGCGCCAACGACTTCTACGCCGACCTCGACGACTATCTCGACGGCGACTGCGGTGGGGACGACGGGCTCGGCTGCTTCCAACCGGTGCTGCCGCAGCTGCAGACCACGTTGACGTCCGTGCTCGACCGCATCGCCGAACTGCGTGCCGGACAGCCGACCGCGGTGCTGGTCACCGGATACTGGGACGTCTTCCCGGACGGTGATGTGGCCCGCGAGTTGTTCGGCCCGCAGTTCCTCCGCGACAGCTCCGCGCTGACGTTGCGCGCCAACGACGTCATCGCGGAGGTCGCGGGCGCGGAGGGCGCCACCTACGTCGACCTGTTCGGGACGTTCAAGGGGGCGTGGGGCGACGGCGACCCCACCGGACTGCTGGCGGACGACGGCGATCATCCGAACCAGACCGGGCACCAGCTGATCGCCGACGCGTTGTCTTCCGCAGCGGTCGCGGCATCCGGGTCCACCGACGCGTCGGCGTTCACGTCGTCCGGGTGGTCGCCGCGCTGAGCTTCCGCCGGCGCACCACTGCATCGACGACGGTGAGGATCAGCACCACGACCGTCGCGGCGCCGAACGCGGCGACGGACAGGCTCTCCCGGGGCGGCCGGAACGTCACGACCAGTTCGTGGTCACCCGGCGGCACCGTCACCTCCAGCAGACCGTGCCATCCCGCGGTCGCGGCCACCGGTTCGCCGTCGACGGTTGCCGAGTAACCGGGCCACGCGAGTCGCGCGAACGAGACGGTGCCGCCGCTGCCCGCCACCCGCACGGTCTCCGTCGCTGCGCTCGATTCGGACGAGATCACCCGGACGCCGTCGGAGGCGAACGACACCCGCCCGGGCAGGGGCAGTGGCCGGTCACGCTGCAGCACCGTGCGTGTGTCGCTCCGCTCGGTGACGTGCCAGCCGGGCGGGGAAGGTGCCGTCTCGACGTCGGGCACCAGCGCATGCTGCACCACCAGGGTTGAGACACTCAGGTAGTCGATCAGCGGGATCGGAATGTCCGCGTTCACCGGCTGCCACAGCGCCCCGTAGACACCCGGGCAGACGGCGCCGCGGTAGTCCATGCACAGTGCTTCCTGGAATTCGGTGAACCCGATGCCGGTGTACGCGTTGATGCTGCCCTCCACCGACGACGCCATGATCTCGTTGCCGTACAGGATCCGGCCGGCCGTGATGTCGGCGTGCGGGGTGTCGTCCAGCGCGGCGAGTTGCAGGACGGTGCCCTGATAGCGGTCCGTCTGCTCGGACAGGGTGGTCGTGCTGGCCGGGTCGACGCGGCTGTCTGGCTCGACGTCGTGGGTGAGGGACCAGACCTGCGCGGCGCTCACCACCACGGTGCCGAGGATCAGGGCGGCGACGAGACCCGTTGTGGCCCGGCGTCGCCACACGGCGTACGCGATCACGCACAGCACCGCGACGAGCAGCGCGAACAGTGCGTGCCGGCCGGTCAGGGCCGGCGAGGACGAGAACGCCAGGTAGAAACCCAGCACGATCAGCACCGCCGACACCGTCGCCCGGTAGCGCACCCGGTCGCGGGCAAGACCCAGCGACAGCGCGAGCGACAGGCCGACCATCACGCAGAGGTACAGGTATTCGACCAGCCGGATCGGCCACCGGAACATCCCGACGTTCGACGGTCCGAACGTGAAGAGGAAGTAGACGACCGCGATCACACCCAGGCTGATCAGCTGTCGGCCGTGCACGCGGCGGAACTCCGGGGACGCGAACAGTGCGCGGATCCGCCCCCACGGCAGCCACGGCAGCAGCGGCAGCACGAACCACGCGAGGTAGAGCGACGGGATGACCTCGACGGGACCGCCGAACGTCATGATCACCGGGAGGTAGGACGGGCTGCTCATCGCCGCGATTCCGCCGACCTGCGGTTGCAGGAACGTGTCGTTGAAGATGCCGGTGCTGCCGGCGCGGGTGGTCACGTCGACGCTGAGGAACAGCGGCAGATACGTCACCAGCGCGGCGGTGCCCGCGCACGCGCCGGTGATCACCAGCACGAGCAGGCGGAAGAACTCCCGTCGGACGAGGAGCCCGACCCCGAGGCCCAGGAGAACCACCACCGCGCCCAGCGCGGCGTACGGGTTGCCCATGCTGACCGTCAGCGCGCCGATCACGAAGGTGACCAACGGGTTCGTGCGACCGCGGGAGAGGCGCAGCGCGGACCACCAGAACAGAGTCACCCACGCGACCGCCATCATCCCGGACGGCCAGCCGCCGGCCTCGTAGAACAGGGTGAAACCGCTGAACGGGATCGTCAGTCCGGCGAGGATCGCGGGACCGCGGCGGGCACCGTATTCGCGGCACAGCAGATACGTCGCGACCGCGAACAACGCCAGGAACTCGGTCATGATCACGAACGCCGCGACCGACAGGTCCTCGAACTTCGCGGCCAGGGCGTAATTGGCCAGGTCGACGGGGTTGTAGAGGCCGTAGGCCGCCTCGCCGGCGTAGTTGCCGCCGATCCAGGCGTCGGGATTGACGGTGAGCCACCGCCCGGCAAGGAGTTCCGTCCCGATCCGGTGCCAGGACGGCACGAACGATTCCAGCATGTCGCCGCCGTAGTAGAAGCGGTCGTCCACGATCCGGGGAATCGTGGCGATGACCGCGGCGACCACCGCGACCGCCAGTGCCACCGTCCACTCGGGAACCCCGCGTATCGATCGGGTGACGGTCGAGGACACGGACGCGGAGGGTGCCACGGGTTCCGAGCCTACGAGTTAGGCTGCGCCCGTGCGCCTTTTCGGTTGTTCCCACGACCAGAACGGCGCACGGGCGCCGAAGGCGCTCTCCGTCGTCATCCCCGCCTACAACTCCGCCGCGGTCATCGAGCAGACCGTCTGCCGGGTGGCCGAACGCCTGGCCGGACACGACGTCGAGATCATCGTCGTGGAGAACGGGTCCACCGACGGCACCGCCGACCTCTGCGCACGCCTCGCCGCCGGGTGGGCGGCCGGACCGGTGTCGCTCACCGTCCTGCTGAGCGAGAAGGGCATGGGCAACGCGTTGCGGGCCGGAGCGGAGGCGAGTCGCGGCGCGCACGTGCTGCTGACCGCCGACGACCTGCCGTTCGGATTCGACGACCTCGACGCCGCCGAGCGTCTCGACGAGAACGGCCGGCTGCCGCGGGTGGTGATCGGTTCCAAGGCCCACCCCGACTCGCAGGTGCGGCGCGGTGCCCTGCGGGGAACCCTGACCTGGGGTTTCGCCGCGATGCGCCGGGTGGTCCTCGGGATGCGTACCGGCGACCCGCAGGGCACCGTCCTGATGGACGGCGAACTGATGCGCGAACTGGTTCCCGACCTCGTCGAGCCCGGGTTCCTGTTCACCACCGAACTCGTCTACCTCGCGGAGCGGGCGGGCATCGTGCCGGTCGAGGTCCCAGTGAGTCTGAGCGCCGATCACGACAGCCACGAAACCCGCATATCCAGGGCCGATGTGCTCGCCATGGGGGTGGGACTGTTCCGGTTGCGGGCCCGTCACCGAGACGGAGGTCGCCTCGCATGGTCGGGGAGCGCGTCGCGAGGTTGATACCCTGCGAACCGAGAAGAGGATCGTGCCGTTGCCGTGGCGCGGTCCAGCCCACCTCTCGCGGGGAACTAGTAGGAGCACTATGAACGAGTCTGCGTCGGTAGCACCTGTGGACGGGAGCACGGCCGCGGTCCGGAGCGCTCTCACCGAGCATCGCGCACCCGATCGGCTCGTGGTGGCACGGGGTCTCTTCACGGGACCCACCACCCGGGTCAAGGACGACCTGTACGCCAGGATCGTCAAGGGCCGCGCTCACCGCGAGCGCTACGTCGTGCACCTCGAGAAGGGTGCGACGGTCGACACCGACACGTACTTCGGCCGGTTCGCCGCCAGCTACTACCAGCGGTGGACGACGGTCACCGACGTGACGGTCGCGTTCCACCACGAGGCCGACGGACGCGCCGTGGTGGCGCTGCGCGGCTCGGATTCGGGCGGCAACTCCCGCATCCTCGCGACGACGGAGATCGACGGCTCCGGCACGGCGACGCTGTCCGCGAAGCTCGACGCCTACCTCGACGGCGGCTCCCTGTGGGTCGAGTTCACCGCCGTCGACGGCCCCCTCACCGTGAGCGAACTGGAATGGACCGTTGCCGCGCCGTCGGTGATCCGCCCCGCCGCCATCGCGATCTGCACGTTCAACCGGGCCGACGACTGCGCCGAGACCGTCGCCGCCATCGCGAACGATTCGACGATGGCGTCGAGCATCGACGCCGTGTACGTCGTCGACCAGGGCAGCGACCACGTGTCGGACCGGGAGAAGTTCACCGAGGTCGCCGAGATCCTGGGCGACAAGCTGGTGTACCTGCGACAGCCGAATCTCGGCGGCGCCGGCGGATTCACCCGCGGCATGTACGAGGTGTCGGGTATCAACGAGCACGCCAACCTGATCCTGATGGACGACGACATCCTGTGCGAGCCGGAGTCGATCCTGCGGATGAACGCATTCGCCAACGTCACCACCGAGCCGACGCTGGTGGGCGCGCAGATGCTGTACCTGATGAACCCCGAGCACCTGCACGTCAGCGCCGAGGAAGCGGACCTGTCGAAGCTGAAGGCGGGCCGCTGGGCGGCCGGATCGCGGCACGACATCAACCTGCTCAAGAAGAAGCAGCACAAGCGCGTCGACGCCGGCTACAACGCGTGGTGGTCGTGCCTGATCCCCGCCGAGGTGGTAGCGCAGATCGGGCTCCCGCTGCCGATGTTCTTCCAGTGGGACGACATCGAGTACGGTATCCGCGCCCGCGCAGCCGGATTCGTCACGGTCACGCTGCCCAACGCGGGTGTGTGGCACGCGGACTTCCACTGGAAGGACCGCGACGACTGGGCCAAGTACTTCAGCATCCGCAACTCGCTGATCGCCGCCGCGCTGCACAGCGACTTCGACGCCAAGTCGCTGAGCAAGTTGATGACTCGGGAGATCACCCAGTACCTGGTGTCGATGCAGTACGGGTTGGCGTACACCATGATTCGGGGCATCGAGGACTTCCTCGAGGGACCGAAGGTGCTCGAGGACGGCGGCCAGGCCGTGCTCGCGGCGATCCGGGAGGAGCGCAAACGGTTCCCGGAAACCGTCAAGCATCCCGCGACGAACATCCCCGGTGTCCGCAACTCCGACCTCGTCACCCGGCACGCGGGTTTCGAGCCGGACAAGAGCAAGATCGACCTCGTGCTCGCCAAGCGCGCCGCGTACCAGTGGCTCGGCCGCACCCAGCACGGGGTGGCGAGTATCCCTGTGGCCGAGGCGCACTGGTGGCACGTGTCGCTGTTCGACACCGCCGTCATCACCGACGCCTCCCAGTCCGGGGTGCGGGTGCGCCGCCGCGACAAGGAGACCGCCCGCGAGCTCACGGCCAGGACGGCGAAGCTGATGAAGCGGTTCCGCGAGGATGCGGCGTCGACGCAGCGTCAGTACCGGGACGCGTTGCCGCAGCTCACCAGCCGAGAGAACTGGGCTCGCCTGTACGGTCAGTGACGTTGACCGGACCGCTGCAGGCCCGCGACGCGCGCGTGCTGCTCCGGGATTCGTTCCTTGTCTTCGCCCTCGGTGTGGTGCTCGGGGCGGCGTGGAGCTGGCGGCCGTCGTTCTGGTACGACGAGGTCGCGACACTGTATTCGAGTCAACGGTCCCGGCCCGACCTCTCGAATCTGCTGGGCCACATCGACGCCGTGCACGGGCTGTACTACGTCGGGATGCGGTACTGGTTCGAGATGTTCGGGGCCTCGGAGTTCTCGGCGCGCTTCCCGAGTGCGCTGGCCGCCGGTGCCGCGGGCGCCGGGGTGGTGGTGCTCGGTGCGCTGATCGCGACCCGGCGGGTGGCGGTGCTGTCCGGCATCCTGTTCGTGATGCTGCCCAGCGTCACGTGGGCGGCGGTGGAGGCCCGCGGATACGCCCTCACGGCAACGGCCGCGGTGTGGCTGACCGTGATTCTCCTTGCCGCACTGAGGTTCCGGCGCCGGTGGCTGTGGGTGCTGTACGCCGGGGGCCTGGCGGTCTCGATCGTGTTGTTCGTCTACCTGATCACCCTCGTTCCCGCGCACCTGCTGACGATCCTGCTGCTGCGCGAGGCCCGGGGGTCCTGGCTCGGCTGGACGTCGGCGACGGCCGCTGGGGTGGTGGTCGCGGCGCCGCTGGTGGCGCTGGTGCGCCGGGAGTCCGTGCAGGTGGCGTGGATCCCGCCGCTCGACGACCATTTGCCGCGGGCCGTGGCGGAGTACCAGTGGTTCGTCGGCGCCCCGTGGTTCGCGGTGCTGTTCGCCGTGCTGGTGGTGGCCGGGTCGGTGGCGCTCGTGCGAAACGGCCACTATCTGCCCCCGGTGCTGTCGGTCGCGGTGCCGTGGGTGCTGGTGCCGATGGCGCTGTTGCTCGCCTACTCGCTGCTGCGCACCCCCGTCTATCTCCCGCGGTACTTCACGTTCACGACACCGGCGGTGGCCCTCGTCGGCGGACTCTGCCTGGCGGCCCTGACCCGGAAGTGGTGGCAGTCGGCCGCGGTGCTGGCGGTGCTCGCCGTGGCGGCTTGGCCGAGCTATCTCGCGCAGCGTGAGCAGTGGGCGAAACCCAGCGGCATGGACTTCAGCACCGTCAACGGTTTCGCCGGGCAGAACGTCCGCCCCGGCGATTGCGTCCTGTTCGACAAACCGGCCTGGAACCCCACGTCGCTGCGGCTGGTGAAGAACGTGCGACCGGAAGCGTTCGACGGCACCCGCGACATCGGGCTCGGGACCACGGCCGCGAGCCGGGGGTCGCTGTGGGACGACGATCTCGCCGTCCCGGCCGTCGCGGGCGCCCTCGACTCCTGCTCCGTGGTCTGGTTTTTCACCGACTACGAACGCGACAGCGAACGGACCATCCGGCACACGTCCAACGAGGTGTGGACGCTGCCGCCGTACCACTTCGAGGACACGGAGGCGTTCGCAGCGCTCACCCGGTCCGGTCTGCGGATCGACGAACGCCGGACGTTCAACGTCACTCAGGCGGTGAAGCTGGTGCGGTGATCCGCACCACCACCTGCTCGTGGTTGGCCGTGTAGCTCAGGTACTCGAAGCCGACGCCGGTGCGGTCGACGAATTCCGTCCACGCCCGGTACTCGTGTTCCTGCCAGCCGGGGAAGTTGAAGAACTCGTCGAACACGATCACCGTTCCCGCGACCAGCCGATACCCGATCCGGTCGAGCACCGACTTCGTGGACGAATAGAGATCGGCGTCGAGGTGCAGGAACGACACCGGTCCCGGATGCTTCTCGAGGAAACCCGACAGCGTGTCCTCGAAGAGCCCGGGCACCAGCTGCGCGCCCCGCACCCGAGGTAGGTGCTCCTGCGCGAACTCGCCGGCCGGGAATCCGGTGCGCCACGTCTGCGGCAGACCGGAGAACACGTCGAACCCGAACACCTCGTGCCCGGCGTCCTTCAATTGCTCGACGATGATGCGGAGGGTGGTGCCCGACGCCACCCCGAACTCGAGTGCCAGCCCCTCGACCTCCACCCGGGACAGGCCGTACCGCAGCGTGTCCTGCGGATTCCAGAACACGGGCACCTTCGGCATGTGCTCGAGCACGAACTCCGCGGCCTCGTTCGTGGCCCGCACGTCCAGCGCCTGCGTGATGTCGCGGCGGGCCTGTTGCTCGAGTTCGCCGAGCCGCTGCTGGACGTCGGAGATCTCCATGCGGGCATCGGACAGCTCGGACAGCACCCGGGCGAGTTCCTGGTTGGTCGCGGTCAACTCGGCCAGGGTCTGGTCGTGCTGGTTCTCGGTGAGCTCGCGGGACCGGCGGTCCGATTCGGACACCACCTCGGACACGGCACGTTGCAGCTTGAGACGGGCCTTTCTCCGAAGATCGAACATATAACCATGTTGCCAGCCCGCATCCCGGCTCACCGATCGAACCGGGATGCGGGCCGGACCCCCGGGTCAGTGACCGCGGCTGCGGTACATCTGACGTTGCCAGCGGGCGATGCTCTTCCACTCGCGTTCCCGCTCGGCTCGGAGCCTCGTGTCGGTGCGTGACGCGATCCACCCGTTCTCGCGAATCAGCTTGCGGTAGCTGGCAAGCCTGCGCTCGGGCAGTTCGCCGCGCTCCACCGCGCCGAGCACCGCGCACCCGGGTTCGGACACGTGCGAGCAGTCCGTGAACCGGCACCGCGCCGCGAACTCCTCGATCTCGGGGAACGTCTTGTCGATGCCGTCGGCCGCGTCCCACATGCCGACACCGCGCAGCCCCGGTGTGTCGATCAGGGCGCCACCACCGGGCAGGGGCAGCAGTTCACGGTGCGCCGTCGTGTGCCGTCCCTTGTGGTCGCCGTCGCGGACGCGTCCTGTGGCGAGCACGTCTGCGCCGAGCAACGCATTCGCGAGCGTCGACTTGCCCGCACCCGACGGCCCGATGAGGGCGACGGTTCCGTCGATCACGGCGGCGAGGACATCGATGCCGTCCCCGGTGTCGGCGCTCACCGCGAGCACGGTCGCGCCCGGTGCCACCGCCGACACTTCCGCCGTCGCGGCGGAAATGTCCTGCACGGTATCGGATTTGGTGAGAGCGACCACCGGCTGGGCGCCGCTCTCCCAGGCCAGGGCGAGCAGGCGTTCGATGCGCCCGAGATCGAGGGCGGTGTCGAGCGCGGCGGCGATCACCACCGTGTCGACGTTGGCCGCGAGGACCTGACCCTCGGACCGGCCGGACGCGGAGGACCGGACGATCGCGCTGCGCCGGGGGAGCAGGTCGGCGACGGCGATCTCGTCGCCGAGACGGTGGAGCGTCACCCAGTCGCCGGTGCACAGGACGTGGTCGCCGGCATGGGCGCGGACGAGGCCCGCGGGGGTGGCGACGTCGCAGCGGCCGCGGTCCACGCGGATCACCCGCCCGGGTTCGCGACCGTCGGCCGGGTAGTTGTCGAAGGTGTCGGAAAGTGTGTGGTTCCAGCCGTAGGGCAGGAGTTGTCCAGGGTCGAACATGATGGGTGTGATCCTCGGGTCGATGAGCGCCGACCGGACCACTGCGCGGGTTCGGTCAGGCGAGGGGGAAGGGGGAGTGGACGCACACGGCGTCGACCGACGAGACAGTCATCGGACACTCACTCCTTCGCAACACATCAGGATCTTTCGACCGGAACTCCACGATGTTCCCACCGGGCGGAACCCGGGTGCAACCGAATTACGGGCGCTCGAACCGTTCCTGACGGCCCAGCTTGCGCAGCCGCATCCACTCCCGCAGACCCTGCGGGTCACGCCTGGTGACGAGGAAATACCACCCGAACCGCACCCATTCCTGCGGCAGCAGCTTCCGCATGCCCGGCTGGGACAGCAGATACCCGCGGTTGCGGTAGGTGAAGAAGCGTTTCGTCTCGTTGTCCGGGTACTGCGTGTGCATCCGGCCACCGAGGATAGGCTTGAACTCCTCCGCGCCGTTCGGGTGCACGTACGCCGTCTGCAGGCAGGTGCCGAACGGCAGCCCCGACCGCACCAGCCGGCGATGGACCTCCACCTCGTCACCGCGGACGAACAGGCGCAGGTCGGGAACGCCGACCGTGTCGATCGCCGACGCGCGGAACAGGGCGCCGTTGAACAGCGACGCGATGCCCGGGAGCAGGTCGGCCGAATCGTCGCCGTCCGCGAACAGTTCGGAACGCAACCGTCGCCACTCCACGCCGCGTCGCAGCGGGAACGCGAGACGGTCGGGGTCGTCGATGTCACACACCACGGGGGAGACCTCCGCCAGTCCGTGCCGCTGCGCGCAGTCGAGCAGTGTCTCGAGGACCTTCGGTCCCTCGGGGCGGCCGTCGTCGTCGGCGAGCCACACCCAGTCGGCGCCGAGCGAGAGCGCGTAGAGGATGCCGAGAGCGAAGCCGCCGGCCCCGCCCAGATTGTGCTGCGAACCGAGGTAGCTGACGGGAATCCCGGACGATTCGACGAGAGCGCGCACGTCGTCCTCGGCGGCGTTGTCGACGACCACCAGATGGTCCAGTGGACGCGTCTGGGAGCCGAGAACCTTCAGCGATTCCGCCAGCAGTTCGCGGCGCTTGTGGGTGACGACGACGCCGACGATCCGCTCGGCAGCAGCGCTCACGCGGACTCCGCCTCGGCCTCCGCTGCGGTGCGAACGGGACGCTCGTTCGATCCGACGCTACGGGCGTCCCGTTCGGCCGAAGCGGTGAGCCCGGACTTCTCCCGGTCCATCTCGTAGATGACGTGCCGGACGTGATCGGCGGCGTCGTCGCCCTCGTACGCCCGCACGACATCCTCGATGCCGCCGTGCTGCCGAATCTGGCCGTGGTCGATCCACATGGCGGTGTCGCAGAGCTGGGCTAGGAACTCGTTGGAGTGGCTGGCGAACACCAGGATGCCGGACCGTTCCACGAGAGCCTGCAGACGCACCCGCGCCTTCTTCATGAACTCAGCGTCGACGGCGCCGATACCTTCGTCGAGCAGCAGAATTTCCGGGTCGATGCTGGTGACCACGCCCATCGCGACGCGCACCCGCATGCCGGTGGAATACGTGCGCAGCGGCATCGACAGGTACTCGCCCAGCTCGGTGAACTCGGCGATCTCGTCCATCTTCGCGAGCATCTGCTTGCGGGTCTGCCCCAGGAACAGTCCGCGGATGATGATGTTCTCGTAACCGGAGATCTCGGGGTCCATGCCGACACCGAGGTCGAAGACGGGGGCCACGCGGCCGCGGATGCTCGCGCTACCGCGGGTGGGCTCGTAGATGCCGGACAGCAACCGTAGCAGCGTCGACTTGCCCGCGCCGTTGTGGCCGACCAGACCGATCCGGTCGCCTTCCTTCAGTGACAGATTGATGTCGCGCAGGGCCTCGACCACCACGACGTCCGAGTTGTTGCGTCCGATCGAACCGCCGGCCTTGCCGAGGAACGCCTTCTTCAGCGAACGGGACTTGGCGTCGAAGATCGGGAAGTCGACGCAGGCGTCCCGCGTCTCGATACTCACGTGTTCTGTCATTACTTCAGACCCCTAAACCCAGTAGGGCACGCGGGCCCGGTACTTGCGAAGCGCGAGGATGGCGGCGGTCCACCCCACGACGGTGATGGCCAGGACGATGTACCAGTGGTACGCCTGCTGGTCCTGCCCGATCATGGGTGCGCGGACGATGTCGAGGTAGTGGAACAGCGGGTTCAGCTCGGCGAGCTTGACACGCTCCGCGGCCTGACCGCCCTGCGCCTCCAGGCTCTGCGTGGTCCACATGATCGGGGTCAGCACGAACAACAGCAGCGTCATGCTGCCGAGGATCGGCGCGATGTCCCGGTACCGGGTGGAGAAGATGCCGAACATGATCGACACCCACGCCGCGTTGACGACGATCAGCGCGATCGCCGGGATCGCGG